>PQAJ01000067.1 GCA_003105185.1 Holophagae bacterium | reverse complement strand
CATCCGCCTCAACCCACCAGAAACCTCAACCTGACCTCGCCTCGACCCTCTTCTATGCACAACCCAGGGCGTGATCACGTCCGCTGATACCCGGCACCCACACGCACAAAGGCCAAAGGCGAGGGGATGCGCTGCGCGCATCCAGAAGAGAAGACTGCAGAGTTGCAGAGATCTTAGAGGCGCGCAGTCCGCACTCGTCATCACCGTCAGCTCGGGTCCCCTCTGGATCGCCCGTGCCCCGACGGAGGTGGCGCGCCACGTCCGCCCGAGAAACCACTGGTGTCCGGTCTCCTCGCGCCGAGAAGCATGCGCTGCGCGCATGAAAAAGGGCGGCCCCGAAGGGCCGCCCGGGTCAGCTGGTCTCCCAGCGACTAGAAGTCGAAGTGGATCGCCGCGTGCAGCTGACGGCCGTACGCGTCGTAGAAGCCGTAGAAGCCCGGGCCGTAGTCGGCATCGTTCATGCCGGCCGCGAGCGGCGGCTCCTCGTCGAGGATGTTGTTGACGCCGAGCACGACCTGGTAGTGGTCGGCGAAGTCCCAGGTCCAGGCCAGGTCGAAGTAGTTCATCTGGCCGAGCTCATAGACCAGGTTGGCCTTCAGGAAGTCGTCGCCAGGAGAATCCGAATTCAGGTCCGGATCCGAGCTGGTGTCATCGTTCATGACGGCGGAGATGTAGCGCCAGCCGAGCGTGAACACCATGTCGAAGTTGGTCTCCCACGAGATGCGCGCCAGGTGGCGCCAGTCGGGAGTCGGATACGGGGCGCACTGGTTGCCGAAGAAGCCCGTGCAGTCATACGCGAGCAGCGGGTTGTCGAGCGTGTTCGTCAGCGTCCAGGTCCCGATCAGCGAGGTGTTGAGGAACCCGGCGTCGCCGAGGCCGACCAGCCAGGCGTAGTTGAAGTCGACACCCTCGCCCTCGAGCTTGCCGAGGTTCTGCTGGGTGGTGACCGTGTAGCCCTCGGTGAACAGCCACAGCGTGCCGGCGATGTCGCGGTGGATCAGGCCGCACAGGCCGGGGTCGCCGTTGGCGATGCAGCCGGCGAGCACGCTGTCGGCGTCGAAGCTGGCGATGACGCCGTCGATCTGGACGTCCCAGTAGTCGACCGCGACCGAGAGGCCCGACACCGACGGCGGGGTGACCACAACGCCGGCGGTGATGGTGTCTGCAACCTCGGGGTCGAGGTTGGGGTTGCCACCTTCCATGGTGTTGTACTGCTGGGCCGGGTTGTCGGGCGAGGTGCCGTACTGGGCGGCGGTCATGCCGGTCAGCAGGCACTCCTCAAGGGACGCTGCCGGGTTGGTGCCAGCGCAGGGATCCGCGCTGCCGCCGAGGCCAAGGCCCTGCGGACGGTAGAGCTCGGAGATGTTCGGCGCGCGGGTCGCCTGGGCGTAGCCGGCGCGGAACTTGATCAGGTCGACCGGCGCCCACTCAGCCTGCGCCTTCCAGGTGTCGGTGCCGCCGACCGAGCTGTAGTCGGACCAGCGGTAGCCGAGCTCCATGCTGAGATTCTTGGCCAGGGGCGCGTCCTGGATGATCGGCACCAGGCCCTCGAAGAAGTACTCGGCCACGTCATACGAGCCGTCGACGCGAACCGTCGGGCCGCCCTGGCCGGAGCCGTTGCCGGACTCCCAGTTGTCGTCCGGGTGGATGTAGAGCATCTCGTTGCGGTAGTCGGCGCCGAGCGCGACCCGGATGCCTTCGGTGGCGGTCGGGAACTTGAGCCCGTACTCGCCGAGGTCGCCGTTGAGGACGCCGTTGACCATCTGGGTCCGGGTCCCGGACGACAGGACCATGTTGAGGCTGATGTAGTCGATCGCCTCCGGGGTCACGCCGCCGATCTGGAACAGGTTCCAGGGCACGCAGCCGGTGTTGCCGGAGCGGCACTCCCAGGTGCTCGGGTCGTCCGGGTCGCCGACCACGTCGAGTGCGTCGATCATCCGGGTGACGCTGAGGTCGCCGATGTACTCCTGCGGGCTCGCCATCTGGCTGTACATGCCGTAGACGTCGTAGCTCCAGGCGTCGCTGAGGTCGCCGCGCAGGCCGGCGACGAAGCGCCACGTGGTGTGGCGCATGATGCTGGTCCGCGGGCCGCTCTCGACACTGCGCCGCCCGATCGTCACGTTCGCGTACTCGTCGGGCCCGAAGCCCTGCTGGGTGCAGAGGATGTCGCGCTGCTGCGGGCTGAGCATCGGGTTGTCGCAGTTGATGTTCCGGGTGTTGTTGAAGTCGGCCGAGGGCGCGATCTGCGCCTCGGTGTAGTCGTCCATGAACATCACTTCGCCGTAGACCTCGAAGGTCTTGTTGAACTCGTAGTTCATGAACCCGCCCGCGGACCACTTCTCGTCGGGCCGCTGGACGTGGTTGTAGGGGGCGTAGTTGAAGACGTCCCCGGCGCGCGGCCGGAAGGTGTTGCCGGTCGCCTCGTCGAGCACGTAGTCGCCGACCTTGATCCAGTCGCGGTTGAAGACCTGGAAGCGGCCGAGCGGGATGGTCGACGAGCCGCTGCAGTACGGGCCTGAGGTGTCCTGGCCCGCCGAGCAGTTGAGGTAGTCGCGCGAGTYCTTGGTCARCKMGYYGATGTTKCGGTAGTCGAAGTAGACCGAGGCGTGRCCGCGGCCCTCMGCGAACTTGTGGCCGAGGGCGAGGTTGATGTCGTACTGGTCGCCGTCGACGCCGCTCCCGGTCGGGTAGGGGAACCCGGCGTCCCGGTTGATCTGCTGCGCCAGGTCGTTGTTGTTCTCGTGCTGGTAGCCGTTCCAGGAGATGCCGCCCCTCAAGCCCTCGAAGTCCTCGTCGAGCACGAAGTTGACGACGCCGGTGACGGCGTCCGCGCCATACACCGACGAGGCGCCGCCGGTCAGCACGTCCACCCTCTTCACCAGCGCGGAGGGGATGAAGTTCAGGTCAGGTGCGATCTCCCACGCGTCGCCGGGCACCATGCGCCGGCCGTTGACCAGCACCAGGGTGCGGTTCGACCCCAGGTTGCGCAGGTCGACGGTCGCGGTGCCCGAGGCGCCGTTGGCGATGGTCGAGTTTTGCGGCGAGAAGACCTGCGGCATCTGCCGGACCACGTCTTCCAGGCGCAGCACACCGGTGTAGGTGATCTGCTCGGGGTCCATGACCGAGACCGGGCTCAGGGACTCCAGGGTCGGCCGGGGGATCAACGATCCGGTGACCGTGATCTCCTCCTCGAACGACCTCTGCTCGGCCTGAGCGATGGCCTCCTGCTGCTCGGGGGTCAGCTCTTCCTCCTGCGCCATGGCAGGGAAGCCGACCAGGAGGATCACCGCCGCAGCGAGGATCCCGAACCGAAGGGCGCGTGGCAGTTCAAGACTGATGAGAAACTGCATATTCGAAACTCCTTCCTCACTCAGAGCTGGATGTCACTCACGAATCGGACCACTCCCCCTCTCCTCCACGACCCGCGCGGGCCGCTGGGCCAGCACCTTGCGACGCGCGGGCCCACGAACGCACCTCCCTTCTTCGGCGTGCGCACGGCGCTCGCCAGGAACGCCGCCCGAGGTACCGAATTACTGACTGACCATAATTTCATAGACAGATAGTGCCCCAGTGTCAAAGGATTCTTTGCAAGAATCATTCCAATATTGAGACGGGCGCTCGCAGACGTCGGTGCACCGCCACAGGCTGGGAGATGAGGTTGCTGGGTCGCCGGCCGCGGCCGGTTCAAGCTCTTGAAAAATTGCCGGTTGAGCCCTCGAGTCGTGGCCCGCCGGCGGTCCGCGCGAGGTCCGGATGGGGTCGCCGCAGCTCGTCGCGGGCGGTCGTCACGGCCGATCTGGCGGAGGTTTGCATCCGGAATCCCGTATGCACCGTCCGGCTTTCCGGAATCAGGGCAATACAAGTATCCGCTACTTCGTCTCATTATCAGAACGGATATCTGCCGAGGGGCGTACTTCAGGAGGTACCCACGCGGGTGCCGGGCGCGGGTCGGCAGCGCACTGACCGCACGGCGGGCGCTGGGGTCGGGACGACGTGGCTCCACCTCGGCGGCGCTCCCCCGGTCAGGGTTCGCTCAGGGCTTGCTCAGATAGCTCAGCAGGTCGCGCGCGGTGGCGGCCTCCGGGCTGTCCGGCGCCAGCGCGAGGAAGCGCTCGAGGTGCGCCTTGGCCTCCTCGGTGGCGCCGTCGTTCACCGCGATCATGGCCAACGCGTAGTGCGTCTCCGGCTGGTTCGGATCGACCTCGAGGACCTTGCCGAAGAGCTCCTTGGCGTGGGCCATGTCGTTGGCGTCGTAGGCATCGTACGCGAGCTTCAGCAGGGCGGTCCGCGCAACGGCGGGCTCGACCGTCGCCAGCCCCATGATCGCAGGCACGACCAGGCTTTCGTCGCCGAGCCCGAGCGCGGCGTTGTAGCGGGCGCGGATCGCCTGCTCGTTCGACGGCTCGTCGTCGAGGATCGCCTGCGCAGCGGCCAGGGCCTCCTGGTAGCGCTTGATCTGGATGCCCTGGGTCGCCACGCCGAGCAGAGCCTCCTCGAGCTGCGGATCGATGGTGACGGCCTCCTGGAACTTCACGAAGCCTCCCTCGTGATCGCCGGCCTTCACCAGGGCCACGCCCTCGTTGTACACCCTCCTCGCCTCCACGGTCGCGCGCCCGTAGCGCTCGAGGTCGGCAAGCGCCGCTGCGGTCTTGGCCTCGTCGCCGAGCTTGCGGTAGGCCTCCCACCGGCAGCGCATGGTGGCATCGTCGGTGGCGCCGAGGGCCATCGCCTTCTCGGCAGCCTCGACCGCCTGCTGGTAGTGCTCCTGGCCGAGGTAGGCCACGCTCAGGCCTGTCCACGCCGGGCGCAGCTGGGGGTCGTACTGCACGGCTTCCTCGAACTTCGCCTGCGCAACCGCATACTGCTTCGCCTCGACCGCGGCGACGGCGGCGTTGTAGGCGATGATCGCCGGCTCCGAGCTCGAGGTCGGAACGAGGTCGACGACCGCCGCCTGTCCCGGATGCATCACGAAGTCATAGCGCTCCGTGCCCTCCAGGCCCCAGGCCTGATCGGACTCGAAGGTCTGGTATCCGGCTTTCTCGAATCGGTAGTGATAGGTCACGTCGATGACCGCGAAGTCGAGGAGAAAGGTCCCCTTCTTGTCGGTGGTCCTGACCTCGTTGAAGCTCGGGACATCGGCCGAGGTCGCGGTCACGGTGACGCCCTCGATCGGGGCGCCTGCGGGGTCGACGACCCTGCCGACAAGCCGGCCCTTCCGTGCGGCGGAGACGAGCCCGGGGACCGCCACGGCCAGGAGCAGGAACCACACGATCGCGCGCTGCTTTCTCGACATCGGGTTGCCTCCCTTCGGACTCGGGCCGCGGCCAGCCGGTGCCGCCTGCCCGGCGGACGGGGGCCCGCACGGGACTCGTCGCGGGCAACGGCCGGCGGGTCCGTCGCGCTCGCCAGTATACCGCGGGACCGAGCACGCGTTTCTCAGGCACAGGCGGACCGCGGAACACCTCGCCTCGGGTCGTGACGGCGGCGGCCGCGGTGACGGGGCAGTGGCTCGACTAGCCGCCCGGCGGGCGGGGCTCGCCGGGACCGGAGTACCTGCGCCGCGGGGCGCCGGTGGCGGCCGCCTCGCGTGCCCTCTCCTGCCAGTACCTGGCTTTCCGCTCGTTCCCCTTGCCGAGGTAGCAGCGCGCCATCAGGGCGCAGAACCGGTCCTCGTTCCGCTTCCTGCGGACGGCGAACTTGAGGTGGCCGATCGCCGTGTCCCACTCGCCGGCCTCGAAGGCCTCGCAGGCGCGCTGGTAGCGGTAGTAGGGGTTTGCCATGCGGTGGTTGGTCACCCGCCGTCGATACGCCGCGGCGCGCTTGCTGTCCCCCTGGCGCTCGTAGAGGCCTGCCAGGTTGCTCATGGCGACGACCTCGTCGCCGTCCATCCGCAGGGCCTGCAGGTAGGCGG
>PQAJ01000066.1 GCA_003105185.1 Holophagae bacterium | reverse complement strand
CGCCACCGCCACGGCGGCCGCCAGCGCCGGTGCGTCGCCGGCCTGAGCGACGCACCACAGCCCGGCAAGTGCGAGCGCTGCGGCCGGCGCCTTGGTGGTCTTCATCGGCCGATCATGTGGTGGGTGCCCCGCCGCGTCAACCTCCGCCGCGGCGGCTCAGCTGGGCTCGAGCGGTGCGCTGCCCGGGGCCGCGGCCGCGATCCAGGCGGMCCACCGTGGCTGCTCGGGATCGCCCTCGGCCGGCGCCCAGACCGCGAAGTCCTTGTCGGCGATCTCCCTGTACGGACCGGGCTTGAGCTCGAACAGCGCCGTGCCGGGGCTGAGCGCGGCAACCGTGTGCCAGGTCTYGCCGGCGATCTCGACCGCGACCGCGGGCCCCTCCGCCGAGATCTCGCAGCGCCCGGTGACGCGGCCGTCGTCGGCGAACTCGAGCACGACCGCGCGCCCACGCAGGGCGACGAAGACCTCCCAGCGCGAAGGTCCAACGTGCCGATGCGGCCGCACATAGCTGCCTGGCTCGAGGCAGTTGAAGAAGCGCTGGACCGGGTCCTCCAGGGTCGGGTGGAGGTTGTGGTTGAGCCGGCCGCGGGGCGAGCTCGCCGCGCGCCGGGTGAGGTCATCGAGCAGCGCCGAGGGCATCGCCTTCATCGCTCAGCGCACCGAAACCCTAAGTATCCGCAGCATTTGACGCTCTCCCCTGGGGAGTGTACCCTGGCGGGCCTGTAGGAGGCTCCATGGCGCCTAACGGCCGACATGTCTTCACCTCGGAGTCCGTCACCGAGGGTCATCCGGACAAGATCGCGGACCAGATCTCGGATGCCATCCTCGATGCCGTCCTCAAGGACGACCCCAACGGTCGCGTCGCGTGCGAGACGCTGGTCACCACCGGGCTCGCCTTCATCGCCGGTGAGATCACCACCGAGACCTACGTCGAATTCCCGCGCCTCGTCCGCGACACGATTCGCGACATCGGGTACACCCGCGCCAAGTACGGCTTCGACTACGAGACCTGCGCGGTGATCTCCTCGATCGATCCGCAGTCGCCGGACATCGCCCTCGGGGTCGACGCCGGGGGCGCCGGGGACCAAGGCCTGATGTTCGGCTACGCGACAAACGAGACCCCGGAGCTGATGCCGATGCCGCTGATGCTCGCGCACAAGCTGGCGATGCGCCTCTCCGAGGTGCGGCGCGAGGGCCAGGTCGACTGGCTGCGTCCGGATGGCAAGAGCCAGGTGTCGATCGAGTACGAGGGCAGCGTGCCGCGCCGGGTGGAGGCCCTCGTGGTGTCGTGCCAGCACGCCGACAGCGTGGCGATCGAGGAGCTCCGGCACGAGATCCGCGAGCGGGTCATTCGCGCCGTGATCCCGAAAGCGATGATGGACGAGCACACCAAGGTCTTCATCAACCCGACCGGGCGCTTTGTCACCGGCGGGCCGCAGGGGGACTGCGGGCTGACCGGTCGCAAGATCATCGTCGACACCTACGGCGGCGTCGGGTCGCACGGCGGCGGCTCATACTCCGGCAAGGACCCGTCCAAGGTCGACCGCTCGGCCTCGTACATGGCGCGCCACATCGCCAAGAACGTGGTCGCGGCCGGCCTTGCGGAGCGGACCGAGGTGCAGGTCGCCTACGCGATCGGCGTCGCCGATCCGGTGTCGCTCATGGTCGACACCCTCGGCACCGGGATAGTGGAGGACGCGCTCCTGACGGCGGCGGTTCGCGACGTCTTTCCGCTGACGCCGCGTGGCATCATCTCCTACCTCGACCTGCTCCGTCCGATCTACAAGAAGACGGCGGCGTACGGCCACTTCGGCCGCAACGACCCCGATTTCACGTGGGAGCGGACGGACCGGGTCGCCGACTTGCGCGCGGCCTGCAGGGTGTGACCGCAGCCGGGCGCGGGAGATCCGGCCGGTGGCCTCCCTCACGACGCGGTTGATCGGCGAGCGCGGGTCGCTCCAGCGGCAGTACTCCCTCGCCACCGCGCTGTTCGCGGTGCTGGTGCTCGCAATCATCCTGCTGTTCGGGCACCTGATCGCGCAGTCCCTTTCCCGCCGCTACCTCGAGGATGTGCTGATCACCGGCCGCGAGGAGGCGGAGCGAATCGCGAAGGAGCTCGGCGGTGAGAATCCCGCGGAGTTCTTCGAGGTGGTGGAGCGGCGGCGCGAGATCCTGCGCAGGACGCTCGAGGGGCTGCCGCAGCGTGAGGTCTTCGAGACCGTCGAGGTGCGCGACAAGAACGGCGAACTGCGCTACGTGTCCCGCTTCCAGGCCACCGCCGACCTGCCGGACGAGCCGGCCACCCGACTCGAGCTCGGCGGGGACATCTCCGACCAGCACGTCACCGAGACCGAGAACAGCTACCAGCTCGCGGTGCCGCTCGGCGAGGTGGGCGAGGTGGTGGTCAGCGTGAGCAAGGCGCGGGTCGCCGAGCGGATCAACCGGCTGCGCTCCGAGCTGCTGTCGCGCACCATCGCCGCGGCGGCGCTGACGCTGACCACTCTGGTCATCGCCTTCGTGCTGGTGTGGTTCCTGATCCAGCGCACCAGGCGCCTGGAGGAGAAGGCGCGCGAGGCCGAGGACATGGCGGCGTTGGGCACGCTGGCGGCCAATCTGGCGCACGAGATCCGCAACCCCCTCAACTCGATCAACCTCAACCTCGAGCTCCTCGAGGAGGACGTGTCCGGCCAGGATCCGGAGGTCACCGGCTCGGTCGCCAGCACCCGCCGCGAGGTCGACCGGCTGGCGCGCCTGGTGAGCGACTTCCTGTCCTACGCGCGCCCGTCCGAGGCCGTGCTGACGGAGGTCAGGGTGCGGTTGCTGTTCGAGGACGTGCTCGGCTTCCTGCGCGCCGAGGCCGCGAGTCTGGGCGTCCACCTGAGGATCGCGCCGGACAGCTCCGACGCCGCGCTCGTCACCGACGAGGGCCAGCTGCGGCAGGTCCTGCTCAACCTCGTGCTCAACGCGGTGCAGGCAGTAGCCGAGCTCGAGCCCGACCGCAGGGTGGTGGAGCTGGAGGCGTCGGAGGGGGAGGGAATGGTCACGCTGGTCGTCCGCGATCGCGGGCCGGGAATCCCCGGGGACGAGCTGGCGCGGGTGCGTGCCGCCTTCTACACCAAGCGCCGGGGCGGCACCGGCCTCGGGCTCGCGATCGCCGACCGTTTTGTGCGTTCCCTGGGAGGCCACATTGATCTCGTCAACCTCGAGGGGCGCGGCTTCGAGGCGCGAATCGTCTTGCCCGCAGATCCCCGTGGTGGCAAGATGAGCGGGTGACGGCCGGCGCCGCCGTCGTGTAAGGAGGCCGAATGACGATATCCGACCGAGGCGCGCTGCCGAAGCTCGCCGTGCTCGCAGCGCTGCTCGTGGCGACTCCGGCCATGGCTTCGTTCCAGGCGGCCGATCTGATCTACATCCCGGCGGTCGCGAAGACCACCGGCTCCGGCACCAGCAACTGGAAGACCGACATTTACATCACCAACGTCGACGAGGTGGCGATCGACGTGGCGATGGTCTACCTGCCGTCCGGCCTGGTCAGCAACTCCTCCTACTTCATCGATCGCACCTACTGGCTCGGCGGTCGCGAGGACGACGGCTTCGGCTTCCTCAACGAGGAGCTGGCGGACATTCCGCCGAACGGCACCGTCGTGCTGCGCAACGTCGTCGGCGAGTACTGGGTCGATCAGACCGGTCTCAACGGCATGGGCGCGATGGTGGTCTTCGCCTACGAGGCGAACACGCTCGAGGACGACGGCACCAGGGTGTACCGCAACGCGATCGCCAACGCGCGGATCTACAACGACACCGAGCTGTGGGAGCGCGACCCCGACGGCCACGGCTTCGTCGAGGTGCCGACGACCTACGGTCAGCAGATGCCGGGGGTGGCCTGGTACAACCTGGCCGATCCGGCCGCCATCGGCGATGACTTCGACTTCACCTACATGATCCTGACCGGCGGCGAGCAGACCGCCCGCTACCGTTACAACCTCGGTCTGCTCAACGCCTCTGACCCGCAGACCCAGATCACGGTGTCGCTGCAAGCCTTCCAGGCCAACGGCGAGCCCTACCTCGACGACCAGGGCGAGCCGCTGATCACCCTCCAGACCGTGCCGATCCTGGCCCACCTGCAGTGGTACCGCGCCTTCAGCACGCTGTGGGACCTCGAGGAGGTGGAGGCGGCGATGATCAAGGTGTCGTTCGTCGCCTGGTCGTCCACCGCGCCGGACCCGATCCCGGCCCTCATCACCTACGGCTCGCTGATCGACGAAGTCAGCGACGATCCGACCACGGTCATGGGAGCGTTCGCCGATCCCTACGACATTGACTGCATGTGGAACGGTGGTGGCACGCCGGTGACCCCGAAGTCCGGCCGGATCAGCCGGCGCCCGGTCGAGATTGCGCCAAGATGAGCGGGGATTCCGCGAAGAAATTGACACGCACTGCGCCTGTGGTAGCATCAGCCGAACGTCGCCGTCGGGGGTCCGACGGGGTAAAGGAGACTCGCCATGGCCGATCCCGCTGACAAGCTTCCGGACAATGCTCCCGGAAAGTACTACGTCGACTCGAGCTGCATAGACTGCGATGTGTGCCGCACCACCGCCCCCAACAACTTCAAGGCCAACGAGGACGAGGGGTACTCGTTCGTCAGCAAGCAGCCTGACAACGACGAGGAGATCGCCCAGGTCGAGGAGTCGATCGAGTCCTGCCCGGTGGAGGCAATCGGCAGCGACGGCGAGTAGCCGTTCACCGACAGCGTGTTCCAACGGCCGGCGGGATCCGCCGGCCGTTTTGCTATCATCCGCGCGCGACAGGGAGATGCTCATGCGTGTGCTTTCTGGTGTCCAGCCCTCCGGGGCGCTCCACATCGGCAACTACTTCGGCGCGATCCGCCAGTTCGTCGAGCTCCAGCACGAGCACGACTGCTACTACTTTCTTGCCGACCTGCACGCACTGACCAGCGTCCACGACGCCGATCGGCTGCGCGGCCTGGTGACCGACCTCGCAACCGCCTTCCTCGCCCTCGGCCTCGATCCCGGAAAAGCGGCGCTGTACCGGCAGTCCGACCTGCCCGAGATCCCGGAGCTCACCTGGTACCTGTCGACCGTGACCTCGATGGGCCTGCTCCAGCGCTGCCACTCCTTCAAGGACAAGGTCGCGCAGGGCGTGATCCCGAGCCACGGGCTGTTCGCCTACCCGGTGCTGATGGCGGCCGACGTCCTGATCGTGCGCGCCAACGTGGTCCCGGTCGGGCGCGACCAGAAGCAGCACCTCGAGGTCACGCGCGACATCGTGGCATCGTTCCACGCGACCTACGGCCGCGAGGTGTTCACGATGCCCGAGCCGATGATCGGCGACGAGGTGGCGGTGGTGCCGGGCCTTGACGGCCAGAAGATGAGCAAGTCCTACGGCAACACCATCGACCTGTTCGGCCCGGAGAAGGAGATCCGCCAGCGGATCATGTCGATCACCACCGACTCGACGCCGGTCGAGGCTCCCAAGCCGAAGGAGGGCAATGCCCTCTACGGGCTGCTCAAGCTGTTCGCCCCTGCCGGGGAGCGGGCCTGGGTCGAGGCGGCGTTCGACGAGGGCGGCACCGGCTACGGCGAGATGAAGAAGCGGCTGTTCGCCTACTACCTGGCGACCTTCGGCGAGGCCCGGCGGCGCTTCGAGGAGCTGCGGCGCCACCCGGAGGAGGTCGAGGCCGTGCTCAGGTCAGGCGCCGAACGGGCGCGGGCGATCGCCGTCCCGCTGATGGACGAGGTCCGCGCCATTGTCGGCATCCGCTGATCTCTCCAGCTCGACCGGCCGGAAGAGAGCCTGGCTTGGAAACGGGCTCACCACAAAGACACGAAGACACAAAGGTGGTCCTCTGAGTCAGATCCCGCCCTTGGGAGAGGTCCGGCGTCAGGCTGGATCCTGAGCGATTGGTGGACACGTTTCCTGCAGCACACCCACCTTGCCCAACTCGCCGCGGAGATGAGGCGCCACTCGAGGGCACTCCTTGGTGTCTTTGTGCCTTCGTGGTTGTCTTCCGGCGGGCGATCAGTCAGCGCGGCTCAGGGCGGCGAGCATTGCCTCTTTGGGCGGCAGCCGGCCGGTGAAGGCCGCGAACTGGGCGAAGCCCTGGCAGGCGAGCACCGACTGGCCGTCGACGTAGCGTGAGCCGGCGATCTCTGCGAGCGCGGGCGGACCGCTGCCGTAGACCATGTCGACCACCGCGGTCGACCCCGCGATTTCGGCCTCGGTGAACGGCAGCGGATCGTCTTCGGATGAGCCCAGCGGCGTCGCGTTGACCAGGATCGCGCCAGCCGGTGGCGCTTCGTCAGGTGCGAGCCAGCGGATGCCGATCGTCCCTGCGACCTGGCGGGTGCGGTCGTCGTCGCGGCCGCGCAGCCGCACGTTGGCGCCGGCGAGGTCGAGCCCGACCGCGACGGCGCGGCCGGCGCCGCCGGTGCCCTGGACCACAGCCGCGCGCCCGGCGATCTCGACGCCGGCCGCGGTGAGCGCGCCGACCACGCCATCGGGATCGGTGGTGTCGGCGAGCACCGCAGCCGGCCGCAGCACCAGGGTATTGGCGCTGCCGCTGCGCTTGACTCTGGGCGCCGCCACCGTCGCGGCCGTCGCCGCCCGATCCTTGTACGGCGTGCTCACGGCCCAACCGCCGACTGGGAGGCCCACGCGATCAAAGAGGGTCTCCCCCGCGGGCCGGAAGACGAGCTCAAGCTCGGCCGGATCGGGCACGCCGACCGGGACCATCAGGTAGGGGAGGGCGAGAGCGGCGAAGCCGGCGCCGTGCATTACCGGGCTCAGGCTTGCCGTCGCCTCGGCGCGGACCACGCCGAACAGCCGCTGGGGCGGGCCGTTGAGGTGGCCGGTGATCGCCCGCAGGCGGCCGACCGTTGGCTGGCCGGGGGCCGCCACCGCCGCCGCGGACCACGCCGCGAAGGCGACCGGCGCGCCGAGCAGGGGAGCGAGCAGCCGGGTCGGCACCCCGACCGGCCCCATTGCGAAGGCGATCAGCCGGCGCCGCTCCGGCCGGGCGCGCTGGTACAGCCCGAGCACGGCCGCGAGGTCGGCGAGCCGTTCAGCCGTCGGCACTAGCTTCAGGAACGCTGCCGGGGTCGCGAGCATCACGTTCGCGACCCGGTCGAGGTTGCGGGGCGTCCCCGACGGGTCGTGCCACGACAGCACCGTCTGCTCGGGAGCGATGCCCAGGCTGCGGAGAGCCTCGAGGTCGCGGTCGAGCTCGAGGTCGATGAGCGCGGCGCCGGCGTCGCGCGCCGCCGCCAGCCGCGGCAGCCGCTCGGCGGTGTCGTCGGGGCCGCGGCCGCCCTCGGCGGCGGAGCGCAGCGTGGCCAGCACCGGCAGCGGGCAGGCAGCGATCGCGGCCTGCACGTCGATCCCGGGATAGAGGTCGAGCCGCAGCTCGACCAGCGCCGCGCCTTCCGGCGGCTTTGCGATCGCCGCCAGCGGCTCCGGAGCCGCCTCCGGCACCATTGTGACGATGATCTCCATGCTCCGAGCGTAGCAAACTTCCCGCGTGCAGCGGGGGCGCTGGCGGTTTCGATTGTGTTTTGCGGCGAGAGAGCTCAGGACGGTGGCGGCGTAGATGACTCAGGGGCTGTGGCGGTGGTGAATCGGCGACGACGCCTCATCACGACTCGACCGACTGGATGGCAGGCCGGTAGTGCGGTTGAGGGACAGGCTTGCCCTCGGCGCGCGCGGCGTCCAGCCAGGCCTGCTTGGCGACCTGAACCTCGCGCAGCGCCTCCTCAGCGGTCAATCCAAAGGCGGAACACGCTTGGAGGTCGGGGATGTCGGCGATGTAGCCTCCATCCTCCTCGCTGTAGAAGATGTTGATGTGATAGTCCTTCATTCATGCGACTCCAACGTCAGATTATATCGTCTCATCAGCTTGAGGACCTGCCGCACTTGGTAGGCCTTGGCCATTCCCTTGACGTCCTGCAGGTTCACGATTTCGGGGATGCCAGGATGCGTGTAGATATGGTGGCTTCCGGCTACCCGGGAGAGACGAAACCCCAGAGCCTCCACGAGTATCTGAATCTCTGCGAATCGGCATGAACCAGGGCCGCGGATCGCCTTCGCTAGTAACCTCCAGACTTTCATCTACTTCCTGCCCAAGAAGGACTCTCGGAACCGGGTAACTGGTCGAGGGCGGCCCGGACTGCTGCAAGGGCACGAGCAGCGAAATCGCAGTTGGTGCAGTGTGTCATCGTGACCGCCTTCACCCGTGCTAAAGGCGGCCAGTGTCGTCTCCTGTAACCGTCTGGTTGTCGCGAGCCGACCAGACGCGTCGCTGTATAATCACGCCGTTCTGGAAGCTCCCATATGACGCAGAACAAGTCTCATCAGGGCCATTCCTTCCGCCTCCGCGGCGAGCTCGAAGGGAGGGCCGTCGAGTTCGTGCTCGCCGCGGGTGCGAACGCCGTCGGCTCCGCGGCCGATGCCGAGGTCTCTCTGCCGGTGCGCGAGGTCTCGCGCCGCCACGCCGTTCTCAGCGTCGACGACAACGGGGTGTCGGTCGAGGACCTCGACAGCAAGAACGGCACCTTTGTCAACGGCGTCAGGGTCCGCCGGGCGGCGCTCAAGGACGGCGACTGGCTCCAGCTCGGCCCGGTGATCCTGACCCTCGAGGCCGTCGCCGCGGATGAGCTCGAGCTCGGGATCCCGCTCGGCTCCGCGCGGACGAGCTCGGAGACGATCGCCCCCCTGAAGGACACGACCACCGACCTCGGCGTGGCGCGGCACGCCCCTGTGCCCTGGTCCGAGGCGCTCGCCGCCTTCGGCAGGCACGTGCTGCGACCGGCCGAGCCCGACATCCCCGGGGCTCTCGCTGCCCTCGCCACCGCCCTCGACACGCAGCCGGTCGCGTTCTTGAGCTGCCGCGACGGCGAAGAAGTCCTAGTCCGGCACGTGATCGGCGACTCGGGTGGGCTCGCCGCGACTCTCACGCCCGAGCGCGTTCGCGCGGCTCTGACCGCGAGAGGATCCGGAAACGACATCGCGAGCGGCTTCCTCGACGGCGACCGGCCACTGGCGCTCGCGGGCCGCAGCGTCGCCGGCGATTGGCCGGCGGTGCTGGTCGTCGGCGGCCGTGCGGCGACCCAGGACCTGCGCCCAGTTCTCGAGACCGCGCTGCGGATGCTCGACCACGCGCATCCCGGCGACGACATCGCCGACACGATCGCGGGTTCGCGGCAACCGGCGACGCTGACGTTTCCGGTCGGCCACGTCGTCTGCCCGTCGCCGGCGATGCAGGCGGTCTACCGCCAGCTCGAGCTGCTGCTGACGGGCAAGATGCCGGTGCTCGTCACGGGCGAGACCGGGGTCGGCAAGGAGCACGTGGTCCGCATCCTGCACGCGTCCTCGGACCGCGCCGAGGCGGCGCTCGAGATCGTCAACTGCGCCGCCATCCCGTCCGAGCTGCTCGAGGCCGAGCTGTTCGGGATCGAGGAGGGCATCGCCACGGGGGTCAAGGCGCGCGAGGGGTGCTTCCGTCGCGCCAACGGGGGGATCGTCTTTCTCGACGAGATCGGCGACATGCCGCCCGCGCTCCAGGCCAAGCTGCTGCGGACCTTGCAGGACGGTGAGGTTCAGCCGGTGGGCGCCCGGCGGCCGGCGCGGATCGATGTCCGGGTCGTCACGGCGACCAACACCGAGCTCGAGGAGCGGATGCGCAGCGGGAGCTTCCGCCGCGACCTCTACTACCGGATCGCGGGGTGCCGCGTCCACGTGCCGGCGCTGCGCGAGCGGACGGCCGACATCCCGCCGCTGGTGGCCCACTTCCTCGAGCGCTCGGCGGCCGAGACCGGCCGGCAGGTGCGCGGCGTCTCGGTGGCGGCTCTCGCCGCGCTGTCGCAGGGCGACTGGCCGGGCAACGTGCGGGAGCTCGAGAACGAGGTCCGCCGCCTGGTCCAGCTCTGCCCGGACGGCCGCGCGATCGAGAGCGACATGGTGTCGCCGTCGCTCGCGTCGACGGTGGCGGCTCCTGCATCACAGCCTCCGTCCTCTGACGACCTCCACCTCCAGCGCCGCCTCGAGGCGCTCGAAGGCGTCCTCGTCCGCCAGGCCCTGGACCGCAGCGGCGGCAACCTCTCCGAGGCTGCGCGCCTGCTCGGCGTGTCCCGCAACGGCCTGGTCATGAAGATGCAGCGGCTCGGCATCGAGCGTTAGAAGTTCGTGCCGCATCGGCCTTCCCGTCGGGTGTGATGCTCCGGCGGTGTGCAAGGACGGCCACTGCGGCACGAACTTCTTCTGGTTGTTCGGCTACTGAGGGGTGAGGAGGGCGCGACCTGCGTGTCCTCGGTGCGGCCGCAAACGCTGGTCGACGCTGAACGCGCAGGCTGCGCACAAACTAAGCGCCGTGCTTACCAGATGGGCATCGGCTCGGGCCGA
>PQAJ01000065.1 GCA_003105185.1 Holophagae bacterium | reverse complement strand
TAGTAGCCGTTGGAGAGGATCCCCGCGTAGCCGCGGCTCGCCGCCTCGGCGAGCGACTCGCGCCCCCGCCAGGAGTGGATCACGACATTGGTCGGCAGACCTTCCTGGAAGATCTCGTCCCAGCCGATCATGCGCTTGCCGTGGCGGGTGAAGATCTCCAGCACCCGCTCGTTGAAGTAGCGCTGCATCGCCAGGGTGTCGGCGAAGCCCGCGCGCGCCATGTAGGCTGCGATCTCGGGGTTGGCGGCCCACTGGATGCCGTTGTTCTCGTCGCCGCCGATGTGCATGAACTCGTCGTCGAAGAGCGCGGCCATCTCGGCGAAGAAGACGTCGAGGAAGCGGTAGGTCTCCTCCCGGATCGGATTGACGGTGGGGTCGAAGATGCCCCAGCTGCGCTCGATCCGGTAGGGCCCGGGCAAGCTCGCGAGCTCGGGGTAGGCGGTCGCCCACGCCGTCGCGTGGCCCGGCAGGTCGAACTCGGGGACGACGCGGATGCCGCGCTGCGCCGCGTAGTCCTGGACCTCGCGGATCTGGGCGCGGGTGTAGTAGAGGCCGTCCGACGCCGCCTCATGAAGGCGCGGGAAGGCCAGGCACTCGACCCGGAAGCCCTGGTCATCGACCAGGTGCCAGTGGAGCACGTTGAGCTTGACCGCCGCCATGGCGTCGAGATTGCGCTTGACGACCTCGACCGGCATGAAGTGGCGGCTCGAGTCGATCATCAGGCCGCGCCAGGGGAAGCGCGGCGCATCCTCGATCGTGACCCACGGCACAGTCACGCCCCGCTCGTCGAGGGTGACGAGCTGGAGCAGGGTCTCGAGGCCGCGCAGCGCGCCGATGTCGGTCGCAGCCTCGAGGACGATGCCGTTAGCGCCGACCTGGAGCGTGTAGCTCTCGTCCACGCCGAGCGCCAGGTCGCCCGGGCGGCCGGCGGAGATCCGCAGCGTGGTGGCGGTCCGGCCGGAGAGCTCGAGGAACGTGGACGGTGGGAAGAACAGTCCGGAGCGGTCCGACAGCCGCCGCAGCATCCGCTGCACGCCGCCGGCCAGGCGCGGCGTGGCGCCGGCGCCTTCGACGGCGACGGTGAAGCTCGGGGTGATCACGACCTGGCCCGACGCGAGCTCGACCTGCCTCGGCAGCGGCATCAGGTCGAGTGGGGTGGGGGAGCTCGCGGCGGCCAGGGCGGCGGTCGCGGCGCAGGCGGAGAGGGCGATCAAGGCGGCGAGGATCGGGTGTCGCATGGGTCACCTCACGTGCCCCGCATTCTCTCGCAGCCGCAGCCGGCGCGCCAGTATGGGCCGGCGGTCCGTCGCTCGGGGTATGCGGCGCTCGCGCTCCGGTATCATGGCTCGCGCGACAGTCCCGAGAAGGGTTGGGTGCCGCGCGGCGCCCGGTCTTGTCGCAGCATCGAACGGGGGAGGGGCCACCATGCAGCTCGTCGCCATCGACTGGGTCGTGATCGCGCTCTCCATTCTGCTCTCCGCAGCTCCCGCGGTGTACTACGCCCGGCGGGCGTCGAGCGGCATCTCGGAGTTCTTCGCCTCGGGACGGTCGGCGCCGTGGTGGCTGATCGGGACCTCGATGGTCGCCACCACCTTCTCCACCGACACCCCCAACTTGGTCACCGACTTCGTGCGCACTCACGGCGTTTCCCAGAACTGGGCGTGGTGGGCCTTCCTGCTGACAGGCATGCTGACCGTCTTCTTCTACGCCAAGATGTGGCGCCGCTCCGGCGTGCTGACCGACCTCGAGTTCTACGAGCTGCGCTACTCGGGCCGCTCAGCGGCCTTCGTCCGCGGTTTCCGCGCGATCTACCTCGGGCTGTTCTTCAACTGCGCGATCATGGCCTCGGTCACCCTGGCGGCGGCCAAGATCGCCAACGTCATGCTCGGCTGGGACCGCCTCCAGACGGTCCTCGTCTGCGGCGTGATCTGCGTGGGGTTCGCGGCGATCTCCGGGCTGTGGGGAGTGCTGGCGTCGGACCTGGTCCAGTTCGTCATCGCGATGATCGGCGTCATCGCCGCCGCCTATGTTGCGCTGTCGCAACCACAGGTCGGCGGCCTGGCCGGCCTGATGTCGAAGATCGACCCCAAGACCCTGCACCTGCTGCCCGACTTTTCCGACTGGGGCCTCACCCTGTCGGTGCTGATCGTGCCGCTGACCATCCAGTGGTGGGCGGTGTGGTACCCGGGCGCGGAGCCGGGCGGCGGCAGCTACATCGCGCAGCGGATGCTGGCGGCCAAGGACGAGCGGCACGCGATGGCCGCCACCCTGTGGTTCAACATCGCCCACTATGCGCTGCGGCCGTGGCCCTGGATCATCGTCGCCCTGAGCTCGATGCTGGTGTTCCCGACCCTCGCTGACATCAAGACTGCGCTGCCCCACGTCTCCGACAGCCTGATCGGCAACGACCTGGCCTACCCGGCGATGCTGACCCTGCTGCCGGCCGGCCTGATCGGCCTGCTGGTGGCGGCGCTGCTGTCGGCCTACGTGTCGACCATGTCGACCCACCTCAACTGGGGCTGCTCCTACCTGGTCCACGACTTCTACCAGCGCTTCCTCAACCCCGACGCGACGGAGAAGCGGATGGTCTGGCTGTCGCGGGTGATGACCGCGGTGCTGATGGCGATCTCGGGCGCCGGGGTGTTCCTGCTGACAACCGCCGGCGAGGCCTTCCAGCTGCTGCTGTCGATCGGCGCCGGCACCGGCCTGCTCTACCTGCTGCGCTGGTTCTGGTGGCGGATCAACGCCTGGTCCGAGATCGCGGCGATGGCGTCGTCCTTCGTCATCGCCGTCACGCTGTTCGCGGCCCGCAAGAACGGCCTCGAGCTGTCGGACCACCTCGCGCTGGCGATGTCGGTTCTGCTGACAACAGTCGTCTGGGTGGTGGTCACCTTCCTCACCCCGCCCGCCGACGCCGCCACCCTGCGCCGCTTCTACTCGATCGTGCGGCCGGCCGGGCCCGGCTGGCGCAAGGTGGTCGGCGACGCTCCCGACGTCGGGCCGCGGGACAGCATGTCGCTGGCCGTGCTCGGCTGGGTGCTCGGCTGCACCTTCGTCTACTCGGCGCTGTTCGGCATCGGCGCGCTGCTCTACGGCCACGGCGGCCAAGCGGCGGTGTGCCTCGGCGCGGCCATCATCGCCGGGATCGGGCTCGCCGTCGTGGTGCCGAAGATCTGGGGGGCGTCGGCCGCCGCGGAACGGGGTGGCACCGCCGCCGGCCACTGAGGCGGGCTCGTGCAGGGCAGGCCCGGCGTCGGTATATGATCCGGTGGTCGGCGCACGAGCCATGCCGAGGTGGGAGGGGCTGATGCCATGAGTGGGCTGGCGGTGGAGGTCAGGCATCGTCCGGTGCTCGATCCCGGCTTCCTGCCGGCCGTGCTCTGGGACAAGTCTTTCGCCGCCCGCGTCGCCGCCGATCCGCGCAGCGCCCCCATCGTCCTCTGCGTGCGGCGGCGCGACGGCACGGTGTTCCGCGAGGACACCGCGATCCTGCCGCAYGAGGGCGGCAATATCCCGCTCAACGTCACGCACGTGGAGCGGATGGTCAAGGCCCTGCTGTGGATGAAGGGCGGCTCCGAGATCCTGATCGGCGGCCACCCGGCCCTGGCCGACACGATTGCGGCCGCGTACTCCCCCTCGGGCAGCCGCGCGTTCGACTGCGACGTGGTCGGCCGTCGCATCTACGGCGAGAGGATGACGGTCCAAAGCATCGCGGTCGAGGACGCACCGGCCACGCGGGTGGCCGCCGTGCCGCTCGGCCGCAACCTCGACGGCTGCCGGATCGGCTTCGACCTCGGCGGCAGCGACCGCAAGAGCGCGGCCGTTATCGACGGCCAGGTGGTCCACGCCGAGGAGGTGGAGTGGAGCCCCTACTTCGAGTCGGACCCGGGCTACCACTTCGCCGGCATCATGGACTCGCTCAAGCGGGCCGCCGCCCACCTGCCGCGGGTGGACGCGATCGGCGGCAGCGCGGCCGGCGTCTACGTCGACAACGAGCCGCGGGTGGCGTCGCTGTTCCGGGGGATCTCGGACGCCGACTTCGAGGCCCACATCCGGCCGCTCTTCCGGCGGTTGCGGCGCGAGTGGAACGACGTCCCGTTCGAGGTCGTGAACGACGGCGAGGTGACCGCGCTCGCGGCCTCGATGAGCCTCGATGCCAACCACCTGCTCGGCATCTCGATGGGCACCAGCCTCGCCTCCGGCTACTGCGACGCCAACGGGCACATCACGACCCGGCTCAACGAGCTCGCCTTTGCGCCGGTCGACTACCGTGAGGGCGCTCCGCCTGACGAGTGGTCCGGCGACATCGGCTGCGGCGTCCAGTACTTCTCGCAGCAGGCCGTGGCCCGCCTGGCACCAACCGCCGGCCTCGATTTCCCGGAGGACATGCCCTTCGCGGACCGCCTGAAGCAGGTTCAGGCCGTGATGGCGGCCGGCGACCCCCGCGCCCGGGCCATTTACGAGACGATTGGCGCCTACCTGGGCTACTCGATCGCCTGGTTCGCCCGCTGGTACGACCTGCGGAACCTGCTGGTGCTCGGCCGCGTCACCTCGGGTGACGGCGGCGGCGTCATCATCGACGCCGCGCGGGCGGTGCTCGAGGACGAGTTTCCGGAGGTGTCGAACCGGATAGCGATCACCACCCCGGACGAGCAGTTCAAGCGCCACGGCCAGGCGATCGCGGCCGCCAGCCTGCCCCGGATTTCGCCCCAGGAGACCATTTGATGAAGCTGACCAAGCCCAACGCCGACAGTTATGTCCCGGACGGCCGCCCGCTCGATGAGGCGCTCGCCCGCACCACCCACCTCGCGGTGGGCGCCCACCAGGACGACATCGAGTTCATGGCGCTGCACGGCATCCTCGAGTGCTTCGGCCGCAGCGGCCGCTGCTTTGCGGGCGTCACCCTGACCAACGGCGCCGGCAGCGCGAGAACCGGCCCCTACGCCGCCTGCTCGAACGACGAGATGGCCACGATCCG
>PQAJ01000064.1 GCA_003105185.1 Holophagae bacterium | reverse complement strand
GCGCCGAGGCAGTTGAGCTTGATGCCGACCATGTCGGACGGTGAGAAGAGCGCCGCCAGGCCGGCGGCCGCCCGGTCGACAGCGAGCGCGCGCTGCAGGCTGAGCTCGAGGGCGCGCCGCGCCGCCGCGCGGTCGAGGCCCGCCGTCGCGAGCTTCGCAGTGCCGACGACGCCCGGTCGCGCGCCGGCACCCAACGCCACCACGCTTCGGCCCGCGAGCAGTCCGGCCGCGGCGAGCTTGGCGAGGTCCCGCCGCGTGTGGCCCCGCCGGCCTCGGCTCACGAGCCCTCCTCGAAGACCTGGGCGGTGAAGACCTCGAAGGTAGCGCCCTGACGCCACGCGTCGGCGGGCAGGCCGGCCTTGCGCGAGAGCTGGTCCAGCATCTCCTCCCGGGTCCAGCCCTGCTCGGTCGCCACCTGCGGCAGGAACACCGCGCGCCGCCCACTCTTGGACAGCACGACGCCGTGGCGTCCGACCTCGATCGCCTCCGGGCCCGCCACCTGGCTGGTCGGGGACAGCACCGAGACCTCGAGCTCCACCGTGCCGAGCTCCTCCGCCGTGAGCGGCGGGAACCGCGGATCGTGGGCGGCCGACACCGCGGCCGACATGATCGCCTCGATCAGCGGCTCTCGCGCCTCGATGATGCCCATGCAGGCGCGCAGCTTGCCCTCGGTCTCGGCGCGCCGGCCGGTGTTGTTGACGGTCACGAAGGCCCCGGCCGCCGATCGCCACGCCGGGTCGCCGCCGCTGCCCGAGAACCACGACGCCAGCGCCGAATCGTGGGTCAGGTGCGAGTGCAGGGTGGCGCGCGCGAGCTTGAGCAGCTCGGCTTTCTCCGGGCCGGTGAGGATCCCGAGGGGCAGCGCCGCCGGATCGTCCTTCCAGCCCTGCCACGAGCCGGCGAAGGTCACCGCCGCGTAGGTCACCGAGAAGTCGAAGCTGCCGCTGACATGCCCCGAGGTGGTGAGGGCCGCCACCGAACCGGTCCCCGTGAACGCGTGGTCCAGCAGCTCGGCCAGCACGGCGAGCGGGCGGCGGCCGCACACCGTGTCCCCACTCACCTCGAGCTGGTACCAGAACCCGGTGGGGTCGATCGCCGCGAGCCTGTCCGCAGTGGCGCGGCCAACCTTGAGCAGCGTGTCGCCGAGGTGAGGGTCGCCTGCGAAGGGTGAGTAGCCGTAGTTCGCGCCGTGGTGGGTGAAGTCGGACGAGACGACGATCGCCGTCGCCGGGTCGAGCAGCTCGGCGAGGGCGCGCGCCATCCGCCGGCTGGTCGCGGCGTCGGTCTCCTCCCCGACCAGCACCGGCACGATCCGTGCCCCGGGTGCCACGACCTGCAGGAAGGGCAGCTCGACCTCCAGGCAGTGCTCGCGGTCGTGCGCACGAGGCGGGCCCTGGAAGTCAGCGTTGCCGCGCAGCCGGGTGACCGCGTCACCGTCGATGGCAATCTCGCCGAGCGGCGTCGCGAACGAGTCCAGCGAGCGGTCCGGCAGGGCGCCGCCGGCGAACGACGCCTGGTGTGAGGGCCCGAGCAGGATGATCCGGCGCGGCGCGGCCCCGCGTAAGGCCGCGAAGCCG
Organism: Holophagae bacterium; assembly: GCA_003105185.1. Classification (GTDB taxonomy): domain Bacteria; phylum Acidobacteriota; class Thermoanaerobaculia; order Thermoanaerobaculales; family Sulfomarinibacteraceae; genus FEB-10. The sequence continues at coordinate 21,721 of PQAJ01000064.1, read as the reverse complement.
GTGGCCGCCGTGGCGCCCGAGTACACGTACCCGGCGTGCGGCACGACGATCGCGCGGGCCGCGGCAGCCGGCTTCCCGGCCACCGCGAGCAGGTCGTCCACCTGCTGCCGCAGCGCCGCGGCGTCCGCGGGGTAGAAGGCTCCAGCGACCGCGGGCGGGCGGCTGCCCGCCGCGGCAGTGACGGCGCCGAGAAGCAGGATAGGCACGAGCATGGTCCTCATACCGTCAGAGATAAACCCTCTCGCCCGCAAAAGCAATGCATGCGCCGCCCGTCACTCCGGGGCCGGGGCCTGGCGCCGCTCGAGATCGGCCGCGCGCCGCAGGTGCCGGTCGGCCTCGGCCGGGCGGCCGCGCCGCTGTGCGAGCCGGGCCATGGCCAGGTAGACCTCGGGCTCGTCGCCGTACCGCCAGCGCGCCTTGCGCAGGTAGCCGCTCGCGGCGCCCCAGCGGCCTTGCGCCATCTCGGCGTCGGCCATCGCAATCAAGGTGAAGGGGTTGGTCGTCTGCTGAGCGGCTGCCCGGAGCGCCACCTCGGCCTCGTGGTCGCGTCCCTGGTCGCGATAGATGTAGGCCATGTTGCCGAGGGCCGAAGGGTTGCCGGGTTCGACCTCGAGCGCCCGCTGGTAGTCCGCGAAGGCCCGCTCGGCGTCGCCCTGCCGGTAGTGCGCCACGCCCAGGTTGACCCAGCCGGGGGCCCAGCTCGGCGCCAGGGCGGTCGCGATGCCGAGATGACGGACCGCCTCCTCAAGCTCCCCGCGCCGAATGGCGTCGCCCCCGAGGTTGGTGTGGAACATCGCGGTCGCCGTCACGTCGTCAATGGTCCGTTGTTGGATGTACGGCCCGGTCGTGGTGACGTAGAAATCGAAGATGTGGACCTCGCTCGACGCGCCGCGGTAGCCAGCGACGACGTGCCGGTTGACCACGACCAGGTCACCGACCCGGTCAACCTCGGGATCACGCCTCACCGACATCAGGAAGGTCGGAATCCCGGCGCTGCGGGCCATCGCGACGAACATCGACGTGAAGGACAGACAGTTGCCCCGCCGGAAGCCGAAGGCCTCCGCAGCGGTCAGCGTGAGGTCGGTGTCATAGCTGAACCCGAAGTCCGGACTGAACAGCTCCTGCTGGAGAATGGTCAGCTTCCTCAGACCGTCGTCGCCGACCCCGCTGCGCAGCGCCTCGTCCACCCACCGCTCCATTTCCGGGGTGGTGCCGAACGGGAAGACGGCAGCTGCGACGTCGACGCCGCGGCKCGCCACCTCCCGCTCCCAGTCGGCGCGGTCGAGGCGCTCGCCGGACGCGGTGTGGGCGCAGCCCGAAAGCCACGCTGCGATTGCCCACGCCTGACCAGCGGCCCGCAACCACCTCATGTCGCTAGGGTACGCCGCACCGTGGGTTTTGTTCCGACCGCTGGTGCAAGCACCCTCGCAGCCGAGACGTGCGAAGATGGCGCGGGGAGGCGACCGTGCGCACCACCGTGATCCTGCTTCCGCTGATCGCGTGCTCCATCGCTGCTGCCCAGAACGTGCCCGTCGTGGCCTTCGACAGCATCTTTGACGATGCCACGCTGCGGGTCGACTTCTATCAGGTCGGCAACGCCGCGACCGAGCTGGTGAGCCTCGACCGGCTGATCCGCCAGGGACGCTGGGCCGGCCCCCGCAGCGGGCTCATCGATCCCTTCCAGCTCGGCCGATACGCCATCGAGCTGCGCGATCCGGCGGATGACCGGCTGCTGTTCGAGCGCGGGTTCGACAGCTACTTCGGAGAGTACCGCACCACCGAGGCGGCGCGCGCCGGGACGATGCGCGCCTACCACAACTCGATGCTGCTGCCGATGCCGCTCCGACCGGCCGTGCTCGTCATCTCCGCGCGCGCCGCCGGGGCGCCCGCCGTCGAGCTCCTCCGGCAGCCCATCGATCCCGCGTCGCCGGAGATCGCTGCCGAGGCGCCGGCACCGGGCGCCATCGTCGTCGAGGCGCACCCCGGCGGCGATCCCGACCGGACGCTCGACATCGCGATCGTGGGCGAGGGCTACACGGACAGCGATGCCGCCCGGTTCCGCGAGGACCTGACCCGCGTCACCGGCGTGCTGCTCGCGTTCGAGCCCTACGCCTCCCACCGCGACCGGATCGCGGTCCGCGGCGTGCTGGTGCCGTCCGCCTCGAGCGGGGTCGACGAGCCGTCCCGTGGCACGTTTCGCTCGACCGCCGTCAACGCGACCTTCGACTCCCTCGGGTCCGAGCGCTACCTGCTCACCGAGGACAACCGCGCCCTGCGCGACGTCGCGGCCAACGTGCCCTACGACGTCCTGATCATCATGGTCAACCACGACCGCTACGGCGGCGGCGGCATCTACAACGCCTACTGCACCTTCACCGCTCGCAGCTCGTGGAGCGACTACCTGCTGCTGCACGAGCTCGGCCACTCCTTCGCCGGGCTCGCCGACGAGTACTACACGTCGGACGTGGCCTACAGCGACTTCTACCCGCCGGGCACCGAGCCGGCCGAGCGCAACATCACCGCCCTGCTCGCCCCCGGCGGCCTCAAGTGGCGCGACCTGGTCGCCGAGGGCACTCCCATCCCGACGCCCTGGGGCAAGGCGTCCTTCGACGCCGCGGGGAAGCAGTATGAGGACCGGCGCCGCGAGCTCAACGAGCGGATCGCCAAGGCGAGCCGGGCCGGCGATCCGCTCGGCGAGGTCACGAGGCTCGAGCAGGAGGCGGAGCGGCTGGCGGTCGAGCACACCGAGCTCACTCGGAAGGCGCTGGCCGGCGAGCCCTTCACGGGGCAGGTCGGCGCTTTCGAGGGGGCGGGGTACGCCTCGACCGGCCTCTACCGGCCAATGCTCGACTGCCTGATGTTCCGGCGCGGCGTGCAGCCGTTCTGCCGGGTCTGCCAGCAGGCGGTGGCGGAGGCCATCCTCCACCTCACCGGCGGCGACCCTGGCGGCGTGGGCCAACCCTAACGCGCCTGGAGAAGGCCGCGGGCCGCGAGCCACGACGAGGCAGGCACCGGCGCCGACACTGTGACCGCAGCCTGGCAGCGGCACCCTCCCGGCTGTGCTAGCCTCGAAGCCCGCCACTGGGCTGGAGCCACGCATGACCGACGCCACGATCTACCGCATCACCTTCGTCAACCGGGCTGACGTCTATGAGATCTACGCCCGCCGGGTCAGCCAGGGCGGCCTGTTCGGCTTTGTCGAGGTCGAGGAGATCCTGTTCGGAGAGAGGTCGAAGATCCTCATCGACTCCTCGGAGGAGCGGCTGAAGAGCGAGTTCGAGGGCGTGCGGCGGATCTTCATCCCCCTGCACTCCGTGGTCCGCATCGACGAGGTCGACAAGGCCGGCCGCGGCCGCATCTCGTCGTCGGAAGGGACCGTGACCGCCTTCCCGCTGCCGGTCGCTCCCCCGGGTGCGAAGCCGAAGAAGGAGTAGCCCCCTCCTTCCACTTCCGCGCCCGCTTCCGCTTCCGCGCCCGAGGAGCCGGCCCCGAGCGAGCGGCGCCGCGAGTCGCGGGGTTTCCGTTCCCGGAAGTGCGAGCGGCTCGGCTGGCTGTGAAACCGCCTCGGTACCGAACCCGTACCACCCCGCGGGACGGGGGGACACCGGCATGTTGGCCACCACGAAAATGCGTCTCGTGAAACTGTGGCGGGAGTGGGTCCGCTCGCTGCTCGTGATCCTGCTCGTGATCACGGCCTTCCGGTCGGCGATTGCGGACTGGAACGACGTCCCGACCGGATCGATGAGGCCGACGATCCTCGAGGGCGACCGGATCGTGGTCAACAAGCTCGCCTATGACCTCAAGCTGCCCTACGCCGGCTGGCGGCTGGCGCGCTGGGGCGACCCGGCGCGCGGCGACATCGTGGTGCTGTTCTCCCCGGGCGACGGCAAGCGGCTGGTCAAGCGCGTGGTCGGCCTGCCCGGCGACCGGGTAGCGGTGCGCGGCGGCATGCTGGTCGTCAACGGCACGACCCAGCGCTACTCCCCGCTGGACCCCGGCATGGTGACGGCCCTGGAGCTCGACGCGCCGCTGCCCATCCTCGCCGCCGAGGAGCTGGGTGAGGCGCGCCACGCGGTCATGCTCGCGGCAAGCCCGCCGCGGCACGAGTCGTTTCCCACCGTCACCGTGCCCGACGGCCACTACTTCGTGATGGGCGACAACCGCGACCGCAGCCTCGACTCCCGACAGTTCGGGCCGGTCCAGCGGGAGCAGATCGTCGGCCGCGCGACCGCGGTCGCGGCGTCCCTCGACCCCGACCGTCACTTCCTGCCGCGCTGGCAGCGATTCTTCAGGGAGCTGCGGTAGGACGCGGAGGCTGGGCACCGAGCGTTGCGCCGCTGCCCCTTCATCGGCGACAGCGGTAGCATTCCCAACAGGCGGTCGGTGCGGATCGAATTTGCCGCATTGCGGCATGTCGGCTAACGCCCTTTCGCCTGCGGTGGACAAAGTTCTGCAAGGTATTGGTTTGAGCGACGAGAGATGGGTCATTCCCCGAACTGACCACAGCCGTCGCAGCGCGCCCGCTCTTGACAGGCTTGCCGCAGCGCGGTATCTTCGCCGCGTCATGCCGCCGGAGTGCGGCTCTTCCGCTGCACGTGGAGGACTAGAGATGATCCGCCTCATCAAGCGCTATGGCAGCCGCAAGCTCTACGACACCGAGGAGAGCCGCTACGTCTCCCTCGAGGAGCTCGCGGCCTGGATCCGCAGCGGCCAGCAGATCCGCGTCATCGACAACAAGAGCTCCGACGATGTCACCCCGCAGACCCTCACCCAGATCATCTCCGAGGAGGGGCGCCGTGGCACCTCGATGCTGCCGAACGACCTGCTCCACGACCTGATCAGGATCGGCGAGGAAGCGGTGTCCAACGGCGTCGAGCAGCTGCACCACAGCGTCGATCGTCTGGTGCAGGCTTCGATCGACCGGATCGGCCCGGTGCGACGGGCGCGCGAGGAGATGGCGCGGCTGCGCGAGCGCCTCGAGGAGCTCGAGTCGTCGCTGGCTGCCTACGAGGGGCAGCGCGAGCTGGCTGCACCGGCCGAAGGTCCGGGGGAGGCCGGCGGAGGACCCGATTCTGAAGGCACCACCAGCGCGTCGTGACCTGCCGCGCCGGCCGCGCGGACTGTCCGGGCTGCTGGCCCGCGACGATCGGGGTGCCGGCGCATGATCCACAGCTGCCACGCGAGCGCTCGGGTCGGTCTCGCGCTCGCCGGAGGCGGGCCCGCCGGCTCGATCTACGAGATCGGCGCGGTGCGCGCCCTCGACGAGGCGCTCGACGGCCTCGACTTCAACAACCTCCCGATCTACGTCGGCGTCAGCGCCGGTGCCTTCATCACGTCGACCCTGGCCAACGGGCTCACTACCGCCCAGCTGTGCCGCGCGATCGTCAAGCCCGAGCCCGGCGAGCACCCCTTCGTGCCCGAGAACTTCCTGAGCCCGGCGCTCGGCCATTACGCGCGCAGCGGCGCCCGCCTGCCCCGGCTGCTCATCGAGATGATGCAGGAAGCCATCCGCCACCCGACCGACCTCTCGCTCATCGAGTCGCTGACTCGGCTATCGCGCGCGCTGCCGGTTGGTCTCTTCGACAACAAGCCGATCCGTTCCTACCTGCACACGATTTTCAGCCGGCCGGGTCGCAGCGACGACTTCCGCAAGCTGCGCCAGAAGCTGATCCTGGTCGCTACCGACCTCGACTCCGGCCGCGCCGTTCGCTTCGGTGATCCGCCCTTCGACCACGTGCCGATCTCGACGGCGGTCCAGGCCTCGACCGCCCTCCCCGGCCTCTACCCACCGGTCGAGATCGACGGCCGGCACTACGTCGATGGCGTCCTCCTGAAGACGATGCACGCCTCGGTGGCCCTCGACGAGGGCGCCGACCTGGTGCTGTGCGTCAACCCGATCGTTCCCGTGGACACGATCCGCTCGGTCGAGCTCGGCGTCATGAAGCGGGGCCGGCTCGCCGACCGCGGCCTCCCGGCCGTGCTGTCGCAGACCTTTCGGACCATCATCCACTCGCGCATCGGGATCGGCCTCGCCGCTTACGAACGCAAGTACGCCGATCGCGACGTGCTCGTCTTCGAGCCCGGCCGGGACGACTACAAGATGTTCTTCTCGAACATCTTCTCGTTCGCCAGACGCAAGGCGGTGGTCGAGCACGCCTACCGGAGCACGAGGCTCAAGCTGTGGCGCAACCGGCACCGCCTCGGGCCGCTGCTCGACCGTCACGGCATCGGCTTGCGCACCGACGTGCTTGAGGACCCCGATGCCGACCTGTGGGTCAGCGTCGGTCTCGACCAGAAACGTCGGCGCAGCCGCCTCCCGGTGACCGAGCGCCTCGACGAGACTCTGCGCCAGATCGAGGTTCTGCTCGGGCAGAACACCAAGGGAGCGCAGGGCATGGGCCCCCTGTGAGCGCCTCTCGCCTGGTTGTCCTTCTCGGCCTCTGCCCCGCACTCTCATGGCGGGACGCGGTGCGCGCATCCAAAGGAGTTCGCGCCGCAGTGGCCGGGCGCTGACACGTCGGCCTACCACGCCCGCTGAACGGACCAATGCGACGCGAATTCCTCAGGCTCAGCCGCGGGCGAGCGCCCCTTCGATGGCTTCCTTGAGCTCGCCCATCCGGTAGGGCTTTTGCAGGAAGCCTGCCGGCCTGGGGCTGCCAAAGCGGTCGATCGTGTCCTGTTCGCTGTAGCCCGACGCCACGATCACCGGCAGGTCGTGGCGAAGCTCGAGCAGTCCGCGGTAGGTTTCCTCGCCGCTCAGCCGCGGCATCGTCATGTCGAGGAGGACCGCGTCAACGGCGAACGGCTGCTCGCGCACACGCTCGATAGCCTCCACGCCGTCGTCGGCGGTGACCACTGCGAACCCGCACTGGTCGAGCATGTCCCTGGTCAAGGACCGGATCGCCTCGTCGTCGTCGACCACCATGATGGTCACCTTGCCCGCTCGACCCCGCGGGGTGGACGCGGCGAGGGCCGGCGGCAGTGATGGCTCGCCGCAAATCGGCAGCAGCACCCGCATCGTCGTGCCCCGCCCGAGCTCGCTGTCGATGAGGATGGCGCCGCCGTTGGTGCGGACGATGCCCGCGACCGCGGCCAAGCCGAGCCCGCGGCCGGTGAACTTGGTCGAAAAGAACGGGTCGAAGACCTTCTCCACGGTCTCCGCGGTCATCCCGCAGCCGGTGTCCGTCACCTCGAGCACGACGTAGGAGCCGGGCCCCAGCTCGTCGCCGAAGACAGCCTTCGCCAGCAGCGAGCGGTCGCATGGCTCGACGGTAGTCCGCACGAGGACGCTGCCGCTCCTCTCACCCAGGGCCTCGGCCGCGTTGATCACGAGGTTGCTCACCATCTGCCGGATCTCGGACGCATCGGCGGCGATCGGCGGGAGGTCCGACTGGAGATCGAGGCACAGCTCGACCGACCTCGGCAGACTCCCCGCCAGGGATCGCACGCTGTGCTCGATCTCCGCCGACAGGTCGACGTCACCGACCATGACCCGGCCCTTGCCGGCATAGGCCAGCATCTGCCGGGTCAGACGGGCGGCGCTGTCCGCCGCCTTCTCGATCGCCGTGATCTGCTGGTGGACCGGGCTACCGGCAGGCAGCAGCTGCGCGGCCAGCCCGGCCGCCCCAAAGACGCCCTGCAACAGGTTATTGAACTCGTGGGCGATGCCCCCGGCGAGAACCCCGAGGCTTTCCATCTTCTCCGCGCGGAGGGCGCGCGCCGCCAGCACCTGGCGCTCCTCCTCGACCCGTGCCCGATCGATCGCAATCGAGATCGTCCCAGCAGCATAGCCAAGGAGGTTGATGTCCCGCTCGGTATACAGCTCGGGGTCGTCGTAGCTCTGCACCGCCACCACGCCGATGATCTGCTCGCCCCGGGTCAGCGGCGCCCCCAACCACTGCACCGAATCCGTCCCGACGAGCTCGACCTCACCGGCAGCTTCGAGGTCGGTGAAGTCGCCAGAGTTGAGAAGCACCGGTCGCCCGGCGCGGCGCACGAAGTCAGTGAGGCTCTTGGGCAGCGCCTCGACCGCGTCCGGCTCGACCACGTCGTATTGGTCCGCGTAGAACGGGAAGGAGTAGCCACCCGAGACCTCGTGATAGAGGGCGACGAAGAAGTTCGTAGTGTCGATCAACTGGCTCAGGATCTCGCGGATCTCGGCGATGAGCGTGTGCAGGTCGGAGGCCGTGACCGACGCCCTCAGGATCGCACTCATCGCGCGCTCCACCGCCTCGGCCCGCGTCTGCTCGGTGATGTCGCGGGCAATCCCGCAGACCCCAACCACCGCTCCAACGTCGTCGCGCAGCGGCACCTTGACGGTGTGGAACACGTGGTCGACGCCGCGCACGCGCGAGGTCGTGAAATCCTCCTCGACGCGACCCTCGAGGACCCGGAGGTCGACCTCCCGGATCCGTGCCGCCGTTTCGGCATCGAACAGCTGGTCGTCGGTGATCCCGACCAGCGACGAGGTCGTCGACTCATAGAGCGCGACGAGCGCCGGGTTGACGTGGGTGTAGCGGAGGTTGCGGTCCTTCACGAACACGCAGTCGCGCGCAGTCTCGAAGATCGCCCGGAAGCGCTCCTCGCTCTCGCGCAGCGCGATCTCGGCTCGCTTGCGCAGCGTGACATCCTCGATCGTACCCTCGACGCATCCCTGCTCGCGGTCCAGCTCCACAGACACGCGCAGCCAGATCACCTCGCCATCGGCGCGCCGGAACTCGGCCTCCCAGTCGCGCACCTCGCCGTCCCGCTGCAGCGCCTCGAGCATGCGCAGACGGTCGCCGGGATTGAGGCAGTGGTCGCGCGGAAATAGGCGCCCGCACAGCTCGGTCCTGCCGGCGAGGCCGAGCATCTGCGCCGCGCTATCGTTGCAGGCGAGAACCAGCCCGTCCTCGAGGCGCGTCCGCAGGCGGCCAACCGTCATCGGAAGACCCAGCCCACAGCAGCTCCCAGATGCTCCGATCGAGACTCCATCGCTCCCATCATACGTCCATCACCGACCTGGCTGCCCGATGCCAGTCGTGGCGTCGTGCGCTCTCGTACCACAGGGGGACCATCTTCGTACCCTCACCGACGGTTCACGCCGGGCTCCGGACCGGAGCCGATCGCAGCCGCTCCTCGTTGTGTCGCAGCTGGCGAGGCGCTATCGTTGTCGTCATGACGGCACGATCGCGCCGGGTTACCTCCCGCGGAGGCCGCAGCCGGCGGTGCGTCCGCCCGGGCAGGATCGGCCGGGCCGGCGAAGGAAGTGCGCATGGCTGCTGAAGCCTCTCCGGCGCTCCAGCCAAGAACGCTGCGCGGCGGCCCGGTGGTCGAGATCGAAGCCACGTTGCCCATCCTTCGCCGGTTGACCTCGGGATCTGCGTTCGGGATCCGTCCCGGAGAAGGCGTCACCGCGTGGCTGCTGTTCGCCTACTTCTTCCTGCTCTCCACCATTCACTCGGTCGGCGAGAGCGTGCGCGACTCGACCTACATCGCCTCGCTCGGCGCCACCCAGCTGCCCTTTGCATACCTCGCAGTGGCGATCATCTCGTTCCCGGTCCTGATCCTTTACGCCCAGTGCTCGGCGCGCTTCTCGCAGCGCGCCCTGATCGCGACCTGGGCCATGATCCATGCCGTCGCCTTGCTCGTCTTCTATTGGCTATTCAACCTCGACTCCATCTGGGTTCCGGTCGCCTTCTACATCTGGACTGCGATCGCGTTCGGCATCGGCCTCAGCCAGTACTGGTCGTACGCCAACCATCGCCTCGATCCACGCCAGGCACGACGGCTGTTCGCCTTCATCGGCGCCGGCGGTCTGCTCGGCGCGGTTCCGGGCGGACAGATCGCCAGGCTCATGAGCCTCGCGTTCAGCACGAGATCCGCCCTGCTTGCCGCGGCCGGTCTCTCGCTGGTCGTCGTCGTGTTCGTCGGGCTGCTCGAGCGCGTCCACCCCCTGCTCCTTCCTCCGCATCGCCGCCACGCCACCCTGGAGCACATCCGCAGCGCCCGCGGCGGCCTGCGCACCCTGCAGGGATCACGGCTGCTGCTGCTGATCGGCGCCCTGATGTTCATCGCCACCGCCGTCAACCAGATCGTGGACCTCCAGTTCAAGTGGGCAGTTGAGGCTGCGACCAAGACCGGCGGTCTCGAGCGGCTGACAGAGGTCTTCGGAAACTTCTACAGCATCATGGGGCTGCTCGCCTTCCTCTTCCAGATCTTCTTCACCCAGCGCATCCACCGCCGCCTCGGTGTGGCCGTCGGCCTGCGCGTGCTGCCGACCTCGGTCGCGGTGTCCACGGTGCTGCTGCTCCTCGCCTACGGCCCACTGGTTCTCGCGCCCTTGGCGGCCGCCTACGTCCTCAAGCTCTCCGAGACCGGCTTCCGTTTCTCGGTCGAGCAGTCCAGCCGCGAGCTGCTGTTCATGCCGGTTCCGTCCCCGCTCCGGCTGCAGGCCAAGGCCTTCATCGACCTCTTCGTGCAGCGGGTGGGCCGCGGCGCCGCCGCCCTGCTGCTGCTGCCAGTGGCCTACCACATCGTCCGCCCGGAGCAAGTCGGCTGGGCGACCCTGGTCCTGGTCGTGGTCTGGCTGTGGCTCACCGCCCTCGCCCGCCGCGAGTATGTCCTCGCCTTCCGCGAGGGGCTGCGGTCCGGAGTGATGGACGAGCTGCCGGTCGTCGACGCCAACGACGTCACCACCATCACCACCCTGGTTGAGGGGCTCGGCAGCGCCGACTCTCGGCAAGTGCTGCACAGCCTCGACCTGCTCGCCGGCAGCGGCCAGCACCGGCTGGTCCCGCCGCTGCTGCTCCACCACGACAACCCCCAAGTCCGGCGCAAGACGCTCGCAGTGCTGGCTGCCGCGGGGCGCACCGAGGCGATCCCACTGGTCGAGCGCGCGCTTGCCGACGCCGACCTCGACGTCCGCACGGCCGCCATCCAGGCGCTGGTCGCTCTCAAGGGTGGTGACGCCCTCGCCATCGTCCTTCCCAAGCTCGACGATCCCGATCCGAGGACCCGTGCCGCGGCGGTGGCGTCACTCGCCGGGGCGGACGATCCCACCGTAGCCAGTCGAGCAGAAGCGGTCCTCAACGAGCTGGCCGGCTCGCCAGAAGTTGCCACCCGGATCGAGGCGGCACGCGCGGTGGCCGAGATCCGCGAGCCGGTGGCCGCGGCGTCCGTGGTCCAGCTTCTCTTTGACTCCAACCGGTCGGTCGTCCAGGAGGCGATCGCCGCGGTCCGCGCGCGCCTCGAGCGCGACGGTCCCAATCCGCTCTACGTGCCGATCATGATCTCCCTGATGGGCAATCGCCGGCTGCGGCAGCCCGCCCGCGACGCCGTCGTGGCCCACGGCGAGCGCGCCATCTCGGCGCTGGTGCTGTTCATGAACGCCGAGGAAGAGCAGATCTGGGTCCGCCGCGCCGTGCCGATGACAATCGCCAAGATCAGCTCGCCGGCCGCCGTCGCGAGCCTGGTCGACGCCCTTTCCTCCGCCGATCCGCTGATCCGCAAGAACGTCATCGAGGCGCTCGCCTACCTGCGCACCCACCATCCGGAGATCCACGTCAGGGCCGACATCGTCGCCGACGAGATCCGGCGCGACACCTTCGTCTACCTGCGCAGCCTAGCCGACCTGTGGGCGGTATCGTCGTGGCACGAGGCTCGGTTTGACGGTCCCTTTGCGCTGTGGCAAAGCCCCGGCCGCGTTCCGACCCTGCTCCAGCAGGTTCTCGCGCAACGGATGGCCACCGCAGTCGGGAACATCTTCCGGCTGCTCAAGCTGATCCATCCGCCGCGTGACGTCGAGGCCACCTTCCGGAGCCTCGGCAGTGGCCAGCAGGGCCTGCGCGCAACTGCTCTCGAGTACCTCGACAACTCGCTCACCGGCGGCGTTCGTCGCGATGTCTTCGCAGTGATCGACGATGCGCCGGTCGAGGACAAGCTGCGCCGGGCGGCGCAGCTGTTCGACATCACGACGGACGCGCCCGAGCAGACCCTCGGCCGGCTCCTCACACCCGACGCCGCGGTCGATCCCGCGGGAGCGCTCGCCTTCGCAGCCATCCACACCGTGTACACCGAGCGCATTGCCGAGTACTACCGCACGGTCCGCGAGCTCGGCCTGCACACCAACAGCCAAATCCTCCGCGAAACCTCGGAATGGGTCATCGCCAAGCTCGGGTTGCAGTGGGGGCCCGACGTCCACGTGCCCACCGAGGACACCGCACCTGGAGGGCCTACCAGCATGAAGAAGATGGCGCTCATCGAGAAGGTTGTCCTGCTCCAGGGGGTTGATCTGTTTGCCGCCTGCAACGCCGAGCAGGTCCTCCAGCTGGCCACGATCGCGAATGAGATCTGGTTCGAGGCCGGTGGCGTCGTCTACCAGCGCGACGAACCACCCGATGCGCTGTACTGCATCGTCGAGGGCAAGGTCGACCTGGTCGGCGGCGACAGCGAGCCGTTGCGCCGCGGCGCCGGGGAGACGTTCGGCGTCATCGACATCCTGCGCGGCCAGCTGCGGTCGCGAAATGCGACGGCGGCCACCGAAACGCGAGCGCTGGTCTTCGAGGCCGAGGACTTCTTCGACCTCCTCGCCACCAACATCGATATCGTCCGCGCGCTGTTCCGCCAGCTGACCCACACCACCGCCGAAGTGCCGGCGGGCCTCCAGTGACCCTGGCACGCCAGCGCTCCTGTCGCCGCTGGGCGGCGGTCGCGGTTGCAGCGGCCCTCGCGGCCGGCGCACAGCGCTCCTCTCCCGCAACCGGACCAGCTCAACCCGAGCCGCAGCGGGTTGTCGCGGTCGGCGACGTCCACGGGGACATCGATGCCTTCGCCTCCATTCTCAGGGAAGCCGGGCTCATCGACGCAGCAGGCGAGTGGGCGGGCGGCGGCGCCACCCTCATCCAGCTCGGCGACATCCTCGACCGCGGACCACGGCCGCGCGCCGTGTTCGACCTGCTGATCCGCCTCGAGGCCGAAGCGCAACGCGCCGGCGGCCGGGTGATCGTCCTGCTCGGCAACCACGAGGCCATGAACCTGCTCGGCATCGTGCGCGACGTCAACCGCGACGCCTGGGCCGAGTTCGTCGACGACGGCAGCGAGCTGCGCCGGGCCGAGGCCCTGGCCGCCTTCGAGCGGCTGTGGCGCCGCCGGATGGCCGATGTCGGCGGTGATGCGGCACTCACCGACGACGCCGCCGAGCAGTGGCTGGCGTTGCACCCGTTGGGGTTCGTCGAGTACAGCGCGGCGTTCGGCCCGAGCGGCCGCTACGGCGCCTGGCTCCGGCAGCGGCCTGCGGCGGTCATCCTCGCTGACACCCTGTTCATCCACGGCGGCTATGGCCCGGCGCTCGCGGGAGTCGGGGTCGAAGAGATCAACCACCGGACCGGCTTGGAGATCGCCACCTTCGACGAGACCCGGGCATGGATGGTGGCCCAGGACCTCGCGCTGCCCTGGAGCTCGGCGATCGAGCTCGTCGCCGAGGCACAGCGCGAGCTCGACTGGGTTGCGGCGCAGGCGCCAGGAACGGTGCCGGCGGAGCGGCTGGGGCGCGTCAGTCGCCTGCAGCTGTCGTGGGACCGCTGGTACCTGATGGCCGAGGATGGTCCGATCTGGTTCCGCGGGCTCGCCACATGGAACGAGGTGGAGCACGGGACGGAGGTGGCTAAGCTCCTCGACGACCTCGGCGTCGCCCGCCAGGTGGTCGGCCACTGGCCTCATCCCGACGGCCGCATCCGCTCTCGCTTCGCAGGCCGGGTCCTGCTGATCGACACTGGCATGCTGGCCAGCGTCTACGGCGGCAGGGCGTCGGCGCTCGAGATTGCGGGCGGCACGGTCACCGCAATCTACCCGGGAGAGCGACAGACCCTGAACGCCGGCGTCCAGGCGGCGGCGGACGCCACGGTCGGCACGCCCGGGCAGTGACCGGTTCCGACTCGCAGTTCATTCGCGAGCGCGGGCCGCCATGCCCGGTTCGACCAACGACAGGAATCACCGGGTGCCGTCCCCGCGATCAGTCCTCGTCGGCTGCCAGCAGGTCCTGGCCGTCGGCGCGGCGCTCGACCTTCTCGAGCCTGGCGACGAGCTTGCCAAACGGGAGATCGAACACGACCCGGTACGGCAGACGCTGCTCGTCGGCGCCGACCCAGATCTCCAACCTCCCCTTCTTCGTGAACAGCTCGTCCTGCTCCGGCCGCGGGACGACCACGAGCACCTCCCGGGTGCCGAAGGGGGTCTTCACCGCCCGCYTCTCCACGACTTCGGCCACCGTGTCGACCCCGCCACGGCTGGTCATCAGYGCGAGGGTCGCCCGCTGGCCGGCGTCCGACAGCAGGAGGCGCATCCGGTAGATGAACGCGAGTGGGTCGACCACCTGTTCGCTGGTCAGGGGGAAGGTCTTCAGCGCGCCGCCGCGCGTCCGGCGGACCTCGCCGGCGTCGAAGTCGACCTGCCACAGCTCGTCCTTGCGCTCGTGCTTCTCCTCGCCATACTGGTGGTAGCTCAGCGAGGAGCCGCGCTCGGCGCTGTACTCGGAGTCGATGCGAACGCGCACCCGATAGACCCCGTCGAAGAACTTCGAGGTCCGCGCCGCCACGGCGATGCGGTACACCGCCGTCCCACCGTCGCGGTCGGCGTAGCTCGTCAGGGTCATCGCGCCGCAGTGGACCCCGAGGTAGCGGACGTCATAGGTCAGGAACTCGTCGAGCGGGAACGGTGGGTCGAGCGCGGCCGCGGCGCCCTGCGCGCGCGCCATGCCGGCCATTGTTGACAGCGCCAGGGCGCACAGGGCAGCCCGCGACGCTGACCTCCCCAACCGTGCTGCCGCACTCATCCGTACCATCACACCTCCGTGCCCCGCCCGCCGCCCTTCACCGCCCCGGCGCGGCGGCGCGCAGAATGCCTCCGCCGGAGCGGGCACCCCACGGCGCCGAGCCCAAACGGTACCATCCCGGCAGCCCGTCCGCACTATACTCAGCCGTGCCCGGTCGCCGCGGACCGGCTGCACCCAGCGGATGAGGCCTGACGACGCCACCATCAGCGCCGGCGGATACGACCATCCGCCACCCGCCCCCACCCGGGCATCGGCCGGGCGACTGCTCCGGCGGGGCGCGATCGCCGCTGGCGCGATCGCCTTTGCCCTCCTGGTCCTCTGGATGGCCACCGACGACCGCCTGCTCCAGGTGATCCCGGGTCAGGTCCTGCGCTCCGGCCGGCTCGATGGCGGTGAGCTCAGGGAGGTGATCGAGCGGCTGGGGCTGCGCACGGTCGTCAGCCTGACCGGCAGCGGGCCCGAGGACGACTGGGTGGGCGCCGAGCGGGAGTTGTGCACCTCGCTGGGCGTTCGCCACGTCACCCTTCCGTTCAGCCTCGACGAGTGGCCCGGGCGGGCGCAGGTCGAGCAGGTGATCGAGCTCCTCGACAGCGCCGAGCGGCCCCTCCTCTTCCACTGCCTGCGCGGGGCCGATCGCTCAGGATGGGCGTCGGCGGTGTCGCTGGTCCTCGCCGACGCGCCGGTCGCGCGCGCCCTCCGGCAGATGTCCCCGCGCACCGGCCACCTCTGCGACCCCGACGCGTGCCCGCTCCACCGGTTCTTCGCCTCGTACCTCGATCACCTCGCCGACACCGGTCGCGCCGAAAGCGCCACCGCCTTCCGGGAGTGGGTGGCGAGCGAGTACTGCCCGGCGCCCTACAACGCTGAGCTGGTACTGCTCGCCGAGCTCCCACGGTCGGCGGCCGCCGGTCAGACCCTCCGGCTCACCGTGCGCGTTACCAACCGTGGCGCCGACGCCTGGCGGATGACCGACAGCCGGACAGCCGGGGTCCGGCTCGGCGCCCGGGTCATCGGGCCGTTCACCGCGCCCCCCGCCGACCCGATAGCGCTCTTTCGATTGCCGAGTGGTCCGGCGGTTGACATCGCGCGCTCCAGCCTCGAGTCAGGGGTGATGCCCCAGGGCGCCCGCCGCGACTTCGAGCTGCGGCTGCGCGCGCCGCGCCATCCCGGCCGCTACCTGCTCCAGATCGACATGGTCGACGAGCGCGTTCACTGGTTCTCGGATCTGGGCTGGCCGGGACTCATTCACGAGCTCGAGGTAGTGCTGGGCCGGTGAGCCGCACCGGGTAGGGGCGACCCCCCTGTCCGTCTGGGTGCCCGTACCCGTCGTCCAGAAGCGTGGAGGGCATTGGCCCCTGAGCGCGCTCCTGACGTGGTTCATGTGGTCGGCCCCTGCCCACATGCTCCTGACGATGCGCGCAGCGCATCCAAGGGCGTTCGTGCCGCGGTGGCCGTCTGGCGACAGCTCGGTCACCCACGCCCGTCCCAAAGGCCAATGCGGTACGAACGCCTACGGGTTCCCCGGACGCAGCCGCCCGCTGAACCGGCGCATGCCTCCCCCAGGAGTCGGCGGCGCGGCCGCCGGCTCGACCACGTGGAAGTTGGCGGTCTCCACGGTCGTCGCCACGCCGTCGCAGGGACCGGCAGCGAACGGAATCCCGCTCAACTCCTGGTTGAGGGTCTCGATCACGACCTGCCACCGGGTCTTGTCCGACGGCAGCGGGGTCCCTGCCGGCTGGCCGATCAGGGTGTTGATCTGGGCGTCGCTGAGCTCCAGCACCGCGGTGTGGATGTCCTCGGCGAAGAACGAGAAGCCGTCGGCGGTGTCCACCACATAGACGCCGTATCGACGCAGCGCCCTGAGCAACATCTTGGTGATCGGCGCCAGCCCCTGCTCGTCGACGACACTGCCGTCGGCGCCCACGATCGATCCCTTCAGGCGCAGCCGCTGTCCGGCGGCGAGGGCGTGGTCATTGATGCTGTAGCGATCGGCGTCCGTCGAGGAGGCCGGGTAGACAACGTCCGCCGCCAGCGGTTGCGCCGGGTCGGAGCTCAAGTTGCGCAGCCCGGGGATCGCCACTGCTAGCGCGTGGGCGATGTCCCCGGACTCGACGTCCTCGGGCAGGATGGCGCCGGCGAGCAGCGGGGTCCCGGCGGGTCGCGCGCTGCGGACACCGGATGGGTTGGCGCCGCTGCCGTCAAGCTCGGCGAAGTCAGCCTGGGCGGCCTCAAGGATCGCCGGGCCGGGCAGGCCGCCGCCCTCGCTCTGGCACTCACCCTGGCGCACCGTGGTCGCCTGCCAGAAGTCGAAGGCGGTCGCGGTTGCGCTGTCGACGAGAACCAGGTAGCCGTCGGAGTCGGTGCCCTCGGGGCCCGCCGGCCGGACGGTGCCGGAGCACCTCGGAACCGTCACCGGCCCGCCCTCGGTGGTGATTCCCCACTTGTCGTTGGGGTACTGGCCGAAGCCGTTGTAGTCGCAGAGCAGCACGCTCTGGCTGCCGGCGCCGGCGGCGAAGATCGGCACCGCGCCCGCGTCCGCGCGGACCTGCGGGAACGGCTGGTCCGTGGTCGGTGGGTCGTCGACCGGGTAGAGCCCCGAGGTGTCGCCACACAGCACCTGGTAGGTGGCCTGAAGCTGSTCKTCGCTGCCGGCGAGCACCGCGGCCGGACGCGCGTCCTCGAGCCAGGCGCTCCACTCRCCGTCGTAGAGCGGCAGGCTGAAGCTCCAGTCACGYGGATACTCGGGCTCAGCGGGCCCTGCCTGCGTGAATGGCCAGCCCATCCGTGCGGCCTGGAAGACGTCCGCYGGTCCCGTGCTCGCGGTCGCCTGCGCCCAGACGATGATGTTGATGTCGTCCTGGCGCCCCCAGCTCAGGTCATCGAAGCTGAAGGTGCTCTCGACCACCGCGCACTCGCCGGGGTCGAGATCGATATCGTGGGTTTCCGCCGCTTGGCGGATGGTGTTGCGGTAGTACCAGTGCTCGTCCGGCCAGTGGTCGAGGGTGTCCACTGAATAGATCCGCATTCGCTTCCCCGCACCATTCGGCTCGACGCAGACCTCGGCCATCACCGTCCACACCGCCTCGCGGTTCTCGCGGGCGGTCAGCTCGATGGTGACATCGGTCGGCTCATTCAGCCGGTCGCGCAACCCATCGCTGAAGTCCCCGGGATCGGTCCAGAACCAGTAGCCGTCGTACATGAGGATCGGCAGCACGTCGCCGCACCATCCGAAGTAGAAGTCCGACAGCCGCTCCTGGCCCCAGGGAATGTCGTAGCCGTCACCGAAGAGGTGGTACTCGACGACGGCGAGCCGATCCGGGTACACCTCGTACAGGTCGTTGAGCTCCTCTGCCGCAGGCCCGCAGGCCGTGCAATAGAGGCTCGTGAAGTACTCTGCCAGGACCGTCCTCTCGGCCGCCTGCGCAGGCACCGCCAGCATCGCTGCCAGCGGGAGTCCGAGCACCACCACGGAGAGGACGCGACGCTTCGTGATCACCGGTGCCATGCTCCTCATCACCCCCAGGTTCCTGGGCGTCGAGACATCCGGGATTCCCCGGGAGGGTCGCACCGCCCGCCCGAATCATAGCGACGAGCATTAGAGAAGTCTATGGTTAAATCGACGAGCAGTAATGCTCTTCCGGTCTCCGTTCTGCTTCTTGAGACTTGGTCTGAATGGCCGCAACGCGCTTCAGAAACGCCATGCGAATCGGGCACGCAGGCCCTCGAACTCCGGCTCGACCCGGCACTGGCCGCCCGAGCAGACCAACCCGCCGGGATCGCTGCCCACGAACAGGCCAATCGTGATCGCGCGGATCGGGAAGTACTCGATCTCCCCTCCCCAGTAGTCCTCCGCGCCGACGGTGCTCTTGTCGTCGCAGGCGTAGCGAGCGGTGATCGAGCCATACGGCGACAGCGAGAAGCCGAGGTAGTAGCGATCCAGCGCGGCGGTCGCAATGCCGAGGTCCTCCCGGCGCGAGTCGTAGCCGGCGCTGATGTCACCCCGCCCACCGACGGTCGTGAAGTGGACGTCCGTGATCCAATGCTCCTGGGAGACCCCGCGATCCCGATAGTCGCGGTCGAAGTAGCTCGCCTCGAGGTACAGCGGTCCGGTGGTCTCCTCGAGCCCGACGTACCACTCGAACTGGCGGTCGCCGTCGGTGCCGCCGAGCGAGTCCTCGCTGCGGTGGCTGTCGAAGTCGCCGACGCTGCCCCAGATCCGGGTGCCGGTTGCCAGGATGTCCCCCGTCACCATGAGCCGCGGTCCCTTGACGTCGTCATGCGCATACTGCTCGAGTGTCGATCCGGCCGTCGGCGGATTGTTGTAGCGATACTCGAAGTTCCAGTAGTCCTTGTACTCGCCGAGCAGCGTCACCGGCCCCAGGGTCGACGACAGCGCCAGGTAGCCGCCGTGCCCGGTCTCGCGCCGGCTGCGTTCGGTCTGCTCGAGCTCGGACCACTCGGCGTGGACGTCGAGCACGCCGCCGAGCTCGACCCCGCCCGCCTCCACGCCCCAGGCGTCGGCCTCGTCGTCCGGCTGGCCCGGGAAAATGCTCTCCAGCTCGGCACTGACGATCGAACCGCCGAGGTAGAGATCCGCCGGCAGCTCGACCCGCACCGATGAGCCCCACACCATGTCCTCAAACTCGCGGCCGAAGCGGTTCGACAGCAGCGGCTCCGTGACCTCGCCGCCGAGAGCGGTCAGCTCGAACCGCCCGATGTCGAGAGTCGCGGTCCCGCCGTGGATCGGCTCGTCGTACCCCACGGCCTCGTTCTTCTGCACGTACAGCGTCATGCCGTGGCCGAACGACGTGAAGAAGGTGCCGAGCCGGGCGTCAAAGGGGTCGCTCAGGTACTCGATCCAGTACTTGCGCAGCTCGAAACCCTCGCGCAACCGGTCGAGGTCACCCGGATTGACCAGCGCGGGATCCGACCAGTCGAGGTACTCGAGCTGGATGCCCGCCGACATCCTCCACCACACCAGGTTGAGGCCGAACAGGCTCTTCAGCTTCTGGTAGCCCTCGTTTTCGTCCTCATCGGTCTGGTTGTCCTCGTAGGTGACGTTCCAGGTCCCGAACAGGCGGTAGCTCCGCTCCTCGGCGCCACCGTCGTCACCGTCCTGGGCCCAGGCCGGCGCCGCTGCGATGGCCAGCAGCAGCGCCGCGACGCCGAGCCTACTCATTCCCGGCAGCTCCCGACCCTCCAGCGCCAGCCGCCTCGGTCCCAGACGTGCCGCCGAGCAGCTTCATGATGTCGGCGCGGAGCAGCTCCTCGTCGCCGGTCCGGTAGCCGGCGTAGGTCTTGTGGAGGTTGCCGGCGCGGTCGATCAGCAGGCCGTAGGGCAGCTCGCGGGTCGGGTTGTAGGTGTCGAGGACGTTGTTGTCCGGGTCGAGCACGGTCGGGAAGCTGAACTTGTACTGGTTGACGAAGGGCTTGATCTTGCTCTTGTTGGCGGCCGGGTCGGTGGCGACGCCGACCACCAGCAGGCCCTGGTCCTTGAGCTCGGTGTACATGCTCTCGAGCAGCGGCAGCTCGCGCCGGCAGGGCACGCACCAGGTCGCCCAGAAGCTCACGTAAACCACCTCGCCCTTGTGGTCGGCGAGGCGGAACGTGTTCCCGTCAGTGTCCTTGAGCTTGAAGTCCTGCTGCCCGGCCGCCGCAGCCGCCGCCACGCCGAGCGCGAGCAGCCCGATGACCATGGCGTGGCCGATCCAACGGCAGCGCCCCCAGACCCTCGAATCACGATGTCGCATGCTCACTCCAGTGCCCGCCTCACCACCTGCGGGCCCCTACCGATACCCTGCCGCCCGTTGACGGCGGCCGGCAATCATCTCACGGCACGGTCAACGTCCAGCCCGCCAGGTCACCCGACTCGAACCCGTCCTCGTAGATCGTCATCGACAGCGTGGCCGCCTGATAGGTCTCGCCCCAGCCGCTCGCCGGGGTCTGGGCCCACGCGACAACCTCGACGCCGGCCCACCGGTCGAACTCGATCGACGAGAAGGTGAAGGTCGCGTCGACCTGCACGCACTCACCGGGGTTGAGGTCGAGGACCTCGGGCCCGTAGCCGCCGCGCACGGTCTTGCGGTAGACGTACGGGTAGCCTTGCGGGTAGTCATCCACGGTCCAGGCCAGGTTGATGCCCAGGCTGCGCGCGGTACCGGTGGTCTCCATGCAGACGTCGGCGGTGAACTCCCACTGCGTCTCGCTCAGACGCTCGGGGTAGATCTCGATCGTGATGTCGGTCGGCACCGCCAGCCGGGCGTCGACCATGCTGATCCACTGCGTCGGCGGATCGTACATGGGTGGCACCCCCGGAGTGCCAATGAAATGAAACATCCCGGCGTCGACCAGGGTGTCCGGGATGGTCATCGAGCCCGGGTAGTAAGAACTCGCGCGAGTGTTGCCGAAATTGGTCTGGAAGCCGTCGGAGAGATGGATCGCCAAGAACGCAACCTTACCAGGGTAGGTGTCATCAACAAAAGGCGTCACCACGTACCTCATGGTGTCTTGGCAGCCTCCTCACCAGGTTGCGTTGAAGTACTCCATCAGGACCGCCCGGTCCGCGGCCACGACGTCGCCGGCCGCGGGCCCGATCACGGCCATCGCCAGCAGCGTGATGCCCAAGAAAGAAACTGCGTGTCTCTGCATGACTCCTCCCTCATTTCACTCCTGCGAAGGTTGCTCCCCATTCATCGTTCTGTCGTCCGGCCTCAGGGCACCGCTGCCGACCACGCCGACAGGTCGCCGGACTCGAAGCCATCGGCGAACAGCGCGGGCTCGGCAAACGGCCACTTGATCTGAGCCGCCTGGTGAACCTCGGCCGGGAACGCGTCAAACGGCTGCTGTGCCCAGGCGATGACCAGGATGTCCTCCGGCCTGGCCATGCTGAGCGCGTCAAAGGTGAAGGTCCGC
>PQAJ01000063.1 GCA_003105185.1 Holophagae bacterium | reverse complement strand
GTAGACGGACTTGCGACTCAGGACACTAGGAGCCTGTAGGGCATAGGCCCCTGAGCGCGTTCCTGGCGTGGTCACTGTTGTTGGCCTCTGCCCACAGGCTCCTCGGGATGCGCGGGGATGCGCGCGGCGCATCCTGGGAAGTTCATCTTGCAGCGGCTGGTGACAACTGCTCGGCCAATTGCGCACGTCGAACGGGATAATCGGGGACGCAGCACCCGCGTGCCGACCGATGCCCGCAATGCGATGAGGGGCGGGAGTTACTCCCGCCCCTCGCCGTTGAACAGGTCCGTGTAGTAGCGGCGCACGTACTTCTCGGGGATCTTGTCGATCGGGTAGGAGCCGTGCATCAGGACGTGCACCCACCTCCCCTCGCGCTTCTCGAGCACGCCGGTTTGGAAGACGTTCTCGGTGCAGAACTCCTGGCCTTTGTACGACCCGCAGTCGTCGAGGAAGCAGGAGTACCAGGCCACGTCGCCCGAGGCCGAGAAGACGATGCGCAGGTCGCGGAACTCATAGCGGGTGCCTCGGAACTCGGGGTCCCGCCAGTGCTCGGCGTACTTCTTGAAGTCGTCGATCCCCACCACCTGGCTGTCCGAGGTCAGCCAGAAGTGGAAGAGGTCGTCACCCCACAGGCGGAACATGGCGTCGAAGTCCTTCTCGATCGCCCAGCCGATCGCCTGCTCGATGGTGACCCTCACCGCCTCACGATCCGCTGCCGAGACCTCGGCCGCGGCCGCCACCGGAGCCGAAACCAGCAAGCACACCGATACCGTAACTACGCTCACGACCTTGCTTCTCATGCGTGACGCTCCAGCGCCCGAAGGGCGCGCCCACCGACGTGCGTGATGCAGCGATCTCCACCACCCGTCGGTACGGGCACGGCCTCACCGGGTTGCGGGCCAGGGTCACACCGGGGAGAAGCCGGCCTGCGGCCAAGGCGTCCCTGGATCGCTCAGCCGAACGGCGACCGCGAGCGCTCGTGCAGCGCGACCACCCGCTGGCAAGCCCAGTCGACTATCACCAGGCTGCCGGTCGAGACGAAGCGGTCGAGCCCGAGATCCTGGGTCAGGACGCGGATCACGCCGCCGTGGACGAACAGCAGGTGCCGCCCGGGCGGCAGYTCGTCGACGAAGCCGTGGACCCGCCGCTTGAGCGCCTGGTGCGACTCGCCCCCGGGGATCTGGAAGTCCCGGAAGACCATGAAGACATCGGCGAGATTGCCGTCGACCTCGTCATAGCCGTGGCCCTCSAGCGGTCCGAAGTGGACCTCGCGCAGCCGCTGGTCGATCTGGGGCTCACCCCAGCCMAGACGCGCCGAGCTGAGGGCGCGGTCGAGGTCCGAGGACCACACCGAGGCAAAACGCGCGCCGTCGAGCTTCGTGCGGACGGCCTCCGCCTGTCGCCGGCCGTCGGCGGTCAGCGGCGGGTCCGACCAGCCGGCGATCCGCCGCCCGGCGCTCGCCGTGGTCTCGCCGTGCCGCACCAGCCAGAGCTCCTTGGGCTCGTCCATCGGGGCGTCAGTGTACCTCGGGTCGAAGGGCCATGGGTCCATCCCCGACACCCGCCTCCGCTTCCTCGCCCGCGTCCGCTTCCGCTCCCGCTTCCGGCGACGTTGGCTCGCACGCGCGATATCGGGATCGGATGCGGAAGGGGGCGCGGGGGCGAAGCAGCGCGTGAGCGCCGAGCTCTACTCCCTGTACATCKMCTCCACGAGCKCGGCGTARCGCTCGCAGACGACGCGCCGCTTGACCTTSAGGGTCGGTGTCAGCGCGCCGCCCTCCACGCTCAGCATCTCGGGCAGCACCCGGAAGTGCTTGATCTGCTCGAAGCGGGCGAGCTCTCGATTGGCCTCGCCCACCGCCTGCCCGAACCGCTTCAGGAGCTCCGGGTGGGCGACGAGCTGCGCGAGGTCACCGGGCTGCAGGCCATGGTCGCGCGCCCACGCCTCCACCCCGTCGCGGCTCGGCGACAGCAGCGCGACGATGTAGGGGCGCCCGTCGCCGATCAGCACCGCGCTGTCGACCAGCGGCGACTCCTTGAGCCGGCTCTCGATCGGCTGCGGCGCCACGTTCTTGCCGCCCGCGGTCACGATCAGGTCCTTCTTGCGGTCGGTGATGAACACGAAGCCGTCCTGGTCGATGGTCGCGATGTCCCCGGTCAGGAAGAAGCCGTCGTCGTCGAAGGACTCGGCAGTCTGGCGCGGCTTGTTCCAGTAGCCCGAGAAGACCGACGGCCCGCGCGCCAGCAGCTCGCCGTCCGGCGCCAGCTTGACCTCGAAGCTTGGCAGGGGCCGGCCGACCGAGCCGATCCGCAGCGCTCCGGGGGTGGAGCCGTTGATGGCGATCACCGGCGAGGTCTCGGTCAACCCGTAGCCCTCCATGACCCTGATCCCGAGCGCCTGGAAGAACTCGTTGACGAACACCGGCAGCGCCGCCCCGCCGCTGATCACGCCCCGCAGGCGGCCGCCGAAGGCGCCGCGGACCTTGGCCAGCACCAGCCGGTCCGCGACGCGGTGCCGCAGCGCGAGCGCCCCCACGACCGGGGCGCCGGCAATCTCCCGCTCCGCGACCTCGCGGCCGACCGCCACCGCCCACCGGAACAGCGCGCGCCGCACGGCGGGCGCGGCCTCCACCCTCTGGTGGATGGCGCCGTGCACCTTCTCGAGCACCCGCGGCACGCAGGCGAAGATGGTCGGCCGGATGGCCGCCAGCAGCTCGCCGACGTGGTAGACCGAGCAGTAGGCCCGCGACATGCCGAGGCACATGTAGCAGTAGCCGGCAAGCCGTTCGATCATGTGGCACAGCGGCAAGAACTCCAGCCCGTAGTCGCTGCTGACCGCCGTGATGCGCTCCATCGTCTCGCGGACGTTGGTGACGATGTTGCGGTGGCTCAGCATCACGCCCTTGGGCTCGCCGGTGGTGCCCGAGGTGTAGACGATGGTGACGAGGCGATCCTCGTCGAGGCCGGCGGCGCGGCCCCAGAAGCGGTCGACGGCTGTGTCGTCCGTTGAGGCCCACAGCTCGGCCAGCGGCCGCGCGCCGCCTTCGGTCATGCCCTCCACCTGGACGCAATGCCGCAGGTCAGGGCAGCGGGCGCGGATCTCGAGCACCCTGGCCGCCTGCTCGGAGTTCTCGACGACTGCAACCTTGGCCCCGGAGTCCACCGCCTGGTACGCGAGCTGATCCGGCGTCAGCGTCCCGTACACCGCCACGTTGACCGCGCCGAGGTCGAGCACGGCGAGGTCGACGATGTGCCACTCGGGCCGGTTGTCGCAGAGGACCAGCACCCGGTCGCCCGGGGACACGCCGAGGCCCGCGAGGCCGTCGGCGAGGGCCGCGGTTCGGGTCAGAAAGGCCTCCGTGCTGTACGAGGTGGAGCCTCCGGGTGTGAAGTGGGTGTAGTGGCCGGCCCGCGGCCGCTCGAGCTCATGCCGGTAGAGGTCGAGAATCGTTCGGTCTGTCATGAAACGCCTCCCGCCGTCGCCACTCGGGCAGGCGACTGGTCGTCGACCGACATACGGTCCGCCGCATGGTCTGTGACAACAAGATGAGGCGCAGAACGGCATGCGTCAACTGCTGCCCCCGCCCGGCCAGGGGTCAGAGGCCGCGGGTCAGGCCCCTTCCGGCCCCCGGCCGTACTATCCTCGAAGCGAGAGGCGCCGCGAGCGCCGCTGGCAGTGGGAGGGATCGCCATGCACGTCATCGCCGACATCAGCATCGTTCCGCTCGGCGTCGGTCTGTCGCTGTCACCCTACGTGGCGGCGTGCGAGAAGGCGCTCGCCGAGGCCGGGCTCAACCCCAAGCTCCACGCCTACGGCACCAACGTCGAGGGTGAGTGGGACGCGGTCTTCGGCGCGCTTGAGCGCTGCCACGAGCTGCTGCACGAGATGGGCGCGCCGCGCGTCTCCACCAACCTGCGCTGCGGCACCCGCACCGACCGGCCCCAGAGCCTCGAGGACAAGGTGAGGAGCGTGCAGGAGAAGCTCGGGAAGGGTTGAGGCCCGGGCCGATTCGCGCCCGTGCCCCTGCCCGTTTCCGTGCCCGCTGCAGAACTCTTCGCTCTCCTCGACCTCCGAGCGGGTTGAGCTACAATGACATCTCCCTCAGCTCGGAGTGACGTGATCGCAGGAGACCGGAGGCAGTAATGACCGAGTATCGAGTCGAGTCGTTCACCCCGCGCGAGGCGCCGATCGCGGAGTTCTTCGCGCTGCCCCAGCGCATCGATGGCCTGTCCGACCAGCAGGCCCGGGCCGAGGCCGCCGGAACACGGGCGCTGCTCGATCCCGGCAACACCTTCTACCGCAACGCCGAAAGCCGCAGCTTCGTGGTCCGACGCGGCAGCTCGGCGGTCGGGCGGCTGACCGCCTTCCACAACCGTCTGCTGGCCGGCGAGCACCGCCGCTTCGGCCTGGTCGGGCTGTTCGCCTGCGAGAATGACGCGACGGCCGCCAGGTTGCTGGTCGAAGCCGCCTCGGCGTGGCTCGGCGAGCAGGGCCTGGACGCGATGCGCGGTCCGATGGCCGGCGACATCTGGCACCGCTGGCGGTTCATGACGCGCGGCTTCAACACCGCCCCGTTCCCGGGCGAGCCCCGCAACCCCGAGCACTACCCCGAGCTGTTCAATGCCTGCGGCTTTGCGGCGGTCCGCACCTTCTCCACCAAGACCGTCGTCGACCTGCAGGGCCAGCTCGCCCTGCTCTCGGTGGCCGCGGACCTCAACGCCCACCGCGGCTACCACTACCGCAACATCGATGCCGCCAACTGGGAGCAGGACCTCAAGCACGTCTATGAGCTGTGCCGGCACTCCTTCGCGAGCCACTGGAGCGTCACCGAGTCCACTTCCGAGGAGTTCGCCGACATCTACAACCGCTGGCTCAAGCGCTGCGGCCCCGAGAACATCGTGCTCGCCATCGACTCTCGCTCGGCGGTGGTAGGGCTCGGCTTGTCGATGCTCGGGCCCGCCGACACGCTCAACATCCGCACCATCGCGGTGCTGCCGCACTGCTCAGGCTTCGGCCTCGGCCAGGCAATCGTCGCCGAGCACTACCGGCGCGCGATCGCAGCCGGCCTCAAGCGGGTGCAGCACTGCCTGATGGGGCCGACCACGCCGCCCCAGTTCTGGGACCGCGGCCTCGGCCAGGTGACGCGCGAGTACGCGATGTACGAGCGGTCCACGGGCTGATCGGGGGAGAGGGGCCTGCCGCCCTTCAGCCCCCGAGTGCCTCGAGCACCGCGTCGAGCCCCGCCTCAAAGGCGCGGCGCACGCGGCTGTCACGCAATCCGCCGTACTGCTGATCGGAGGCCCGCGGCAGCCGGACGTTGTCGGTGCAGAACAGCAGCGCCCCCATGCTCAGGCCCAGCCGCGCGCCCACTACCGCGGCGGCGGCGCACTCGGAGTCGACGCCGAGCACGATCCCGGTGCCGTCCTCGTAGATCTCCGACCCCTGCCGGTAGCCGGCGTCGGTGGTGTAGACCACCCCGACGTGCGCCGGCACCCCGCTCTTCTCGGCGCGCTCCGCGAGCCGGGCCGTGAGCGACGGGTCGAAGGCCGCCGGGCACTCCGGCGGCGCATAGTAGCGCGAGGTTCCCTCGCCGCGCACCGCGGACGACACGACCAGCAGGTGGCCGACCGCGACGGCGGGGTCGACGCCGCCGCAGGCGCCGAACACCGCCACCCGGCGGGCTCCGTTGGCGGCCGCCATCTCGAGCGCGTTGGCCGCGGCCGGGGCGCCCATGCCCGAGTAGACCAGGGTCACCCGGTGCGGCCGCAGCTGGTAGACGATCCGGTCGGTGGTCTCGTCGAGGGGCTCCTCCTCGCCGCCCGCCCGCTCGACGACCGCGGGCAGGAACGACCGCCGGCCGAACGGCAGCAGGATGGCGGAGGAGGCGCACCGGAAGCGCGGGTTGTTGGCATGCTCGAATCTCCGCCCGGCCATCGTCTCCGCAGCATAGCAGGCGTGCTAGAGTGCCGTGACGCGACGAGGCCCGCTCCCGGGACCTGCGTCATGAGATTTCATCTCACGGAGGGGCAGCCATGAAGAAGCTCGTGTTGCTCGCGGCACTGGTGTCGACCATCGCCCTGCAGGCCGGTGCGGCCAAGCCGACCGAGAAGGCGGACGCCGCCAAGGGAACCAAGACCGACGAGGCCCGGATGTCGGCCGACACGCTCAAGGGCCTCGAGCTGCGCGGCATCGGCCCGGCCTACAACTCCGGCCGCGTGGCCGACATCGCGGTGACGCCGGGCGCCCCTTACCGCTACTTCGTGGCCGCCGCCTCGGGCGGGGTCTGGCGGACCGACAACGGCGGCACCACCTGGACTCCGGTGTTCGACGGACAAGGCTCGTTCTCGATCGGCTGCCTGGCCCTCGACCCGGGCAACCCCAACGTGCTGTGGGTCGGCACCGGCGAGAACAACAGCCAGCGCTCGGTGGCGTTCGGCGACGGGGTCTACGTGACGCGCGACGGCGGGACCACCTGGACCAACGCCGGTCTCAAGGACAGCGAGCACATCGGCATGATCGCGATCGACCCGCGCGACACCAACGTGGTCTGGGTCGCCGCGCAGGGCCCGCTGTGGCGGGCGGGCGGCGACCGCGGCCTCTACCGGACCACCGACGGCGGCGCGACCTGGCAGAAGATGCTCGACATCAGCGCCGACACCGGCATCAGCGAGGTCCGCCTCGACCCGCGCGACCCTGACACCATGTACGCGGTGGCCTACCAGCGCCGTCGCCACGTCTTCACGCTGATCAACGGCGGGCCCGAGTCGGGCGTCTACAAGTCGACCGACGCCGGCACGACCTGGCGGAAGGTGACCAAGGGCCTGCCCGAGGTGGAGCTCGGCCGGGTCGGGCTCGCCATCTCGCCGGCCAATCCGGACGTGGTATACGCCATCGTCGAGGCGCAGCGGGACGAGGGCGGCGTGTTCCGTTCCACCGACCGGGGCGAGAGCTGGGCCAAGCGCTCCAAGTACATGTCCACGAGCGGTCAGTACTACAACGAGCTGTTCGCCGATCCGAAGGACGTCGACACCGTGTACTCGATGGACACCTGGCTCCACGTCTCGGCCGATGGCGGCACCACCTTCACCAAGGTCGGCGAGAAGTTCAAGCACGTGGACAACCACGCGATGTGGATCGATCCCGGCAACTCCGGCCACTGGCTGGTCGGGTGCGACGGCGGGCTCTACGAGACCTACGACCGGGGGGCGACCTGGGGGTTCATGGCCAACCTGCCGATCACCCAGTTCTACCGCGTCTCGGTCGACACCCGCACCCCCTTCTACACGGTCTGTGGCGGGACCCAGGACAACAACACCCTGTGCGGTCCGAGCCGGACGCTCGACCGGTCCGGGATCTCCAACGAGGACTGGTTCGTGACCGTCGGCGGCGACGGCTACGAGACCGTGATCGACCCCGAGAACCCGGACATCCTCTACTCGCTCTGGCAGTACGGCGGCCTGGTGCGCTACGACCGCGCCGCGGGCGAGACCATGGAGATCCGACCCCAGGAGGCGCCGGGCGACCCCGCCGACCGCTGGAACTGGGACACCCCGCTGATCATCAGCCCCCACTCCCACACCCGGCTCTACGTCGCCTCGCAGCGGGTCTTCCGGTCCGACGACCGGGGTGACAGCTGGCGGCCGATCTCCGGCGACCTGAGCCGGCAGCTCGACCGCAACCGGCTGCCGGTGATGGGCAAGATCTGGGGCATGGACGCGGTCGACAAGAACCAGTCGACCTCGGACTACGGCAACATCGTGTCGCTGACCGAGTCGCCCCTGGTCGAGGGCCTGATCTACGCCGGGACCGACGACGGCCTGATCCAGGTCACCGAGGACGGCGGCGCCACCTGGCGGCGCATCGACGGGGTTCCCGGGGTGCCGGAGAAGACCTACGTCAGCCGCCTCGAGGCCTCGCGCCACGACGGGAACACCGTCTATGCCGCCTTCGACAACCACAAGAACGGCGACTTCACGCCCTACGTCGCGGTCAGCCGTGACCGCGGCCGCAGCTGGACCTCGATCCGCGGCGATCTGCCCGACCGCGAGGTGGTCTACGCCCTGATCCAGGACCACGTCGACGCGAAGCTGCTGTTCGCCGGCACCGAGTTCGGCCTCTACTTCACCCCCGACGAGGGCGCTCACTGGGTGCGGCTGCAGGGGAGCTTCCCCACCATCCAGGTTCGCGACCTCGACATCCAGCGCCGGGAGAACGACCTCGCGGTCGCCAGCTTCGGCCGCGGCTTCTACATCCTCGACGACTACAGGCCGCTGCGCTCGATCACCGAGACGGCGCTCGCCGAGAAGGCGCTGCTCTTCCCGGTCCGCGACGCGGCCCTCTACATCGAGATGACCGACCGCAAGGACTCGCGCGGGGATGCCTTGTACACCGCGCCCAACCCGCCCTACGGGGCGCTCGTCACGTACTACCTGAGGGACGGGCTGAAGACCCTCAAGGAGCAGCGGATCGACGCCGAGAAGGAGGCCGCCGACGCGAAGCGCGAGCCGCCGCTGCCGTCGATCGCCGAGCTGCACGCCGAGGACGAGCAGGTCGAGCCACAGGTTCTGCTGGTGGTGCGCACCGCAAGCGGCGAGGTGGTGCGCCGGGTGGTCGTCGACCGCAAGAAGGGCGTCCACCGGGCGAGCTGGGACCTTCGCTATCCGGCCGAGACCCCGGTCGACCTGACGCCACCGAAGGACTTCGCACCCTGGGAGCAGCCGGAGCGCGGCCCGCTGGTGGTGCCCGGCACCTACTCGGTGACGCTGGAGCAGCAGCTCGACGGCGTGGTCACGAAGCTCGCCGGGCCGCAGGAGTTCAAGGTCACCGCGCTGGATCTGGCGACCCTGCGCGCCACCGACCTGGCCGCGGCCCAGGCCTTCAAGAACCAGGTGCGCGACCTGCGGCGGGCGGTGAGCGGCTCGCTCGAGGCGGCCAAGGCTTACGACGACCGGATCGCCCATAGCCGGCAGGCGATCCTCGACACCCCGGCTGCCGATCCGGCGCTGCTGGCCGAGGCCGAGCGGCTCGGCGACACCCTCGACGAGATCCTGGTGGCGCTGCGCGGCGACCCCACCAAGGAGGCCCGCAACGTCTTCCAGCCGCCGTCGATCCGGGACCGGGTCGACCGCATCGCCTACGACCAGTACTACGTCAGCTCGGCGCCGACCACGACCCAGCGCGACGCCTACGGCTGGGCGGCCGACGCCTTCGCCGTCGAGCTCGGCCGCCTCGGCCAGCTCGAGCGCGACCTCGAGGCCCTCGAGGCCAGGATCGAGGCCGCCGGCGGGCCGTGGACCCCGGGCCGGCTGCCGGAGTGGKACGGCGGAGGAGGAYCMGAGTAGGCKGCCSCYTRCCCGTCTCYGGTCWCCGTAACTCGTCACGGCGAAGTGCAAMGSACRAWRCCGGWMGCCRGATCCGCTTCCGCRSCCGRGCGCAMACGSGCACGGGAAGACKGGAGCMCGCGTCGCATCAGGAGGCCCTTCGGCCCGCCGYCCTGGAGCCTGTGCCCTGAGCGAGGAGCCCGTCAGRGCTCCGAGTCGAATSGKGCCGCTCGCKCASGGTGACAGCGGGCCCGGAAGGGGGCTCGGAAGCTGGGCGCCCCWCTCCCCGCACGTTGCTGGCSCWTCTGYCGCCTGGAAWAACCTGCACCCCTGCGACGCTCGCCCAACGGGAGGGCATCGCCATGAATGACCGCCGCGAAACCGCGATCTTCGGCGCCGGCTGCTTCTGGGGCGTCGAGGAGGCGTTCCGCCGAATCGAGGGCGTGGTCGACACCACCGTCGGCTACGCCGGCGGCCACACCGCCAACCCGAGCTACCGCGAGGTCTGCACCGGCCGCACCGGCCACGCCGAAGTGGTGCGGGTCGTCTTCGACCCGGCCCGGGTCGGCTACCGGGAGCTGCTCGAGGCGTTCTGGAGCCTGCACGATCCGACCCAGGTCAACCGGCAGGGGCCGGACGTGGGCAGCCAGTACCGGTCGCTGATCCTGGTCGGCTCGGCCGAGCAGAAGGCCGCGGCCGTGGAGTCCAGGACCGCGCTCGAGGCGAGCGGGCAGTTCCCCGAGCGGATCGCCACCGAGATCGAGGAGGCCGGTCCGTTCTGGACGGCCGAGGAGTACCACCAGCGCTACCTGGAGAAGCGCGGGTTGTGGAGCTGCCACACTCGGTGACGGGGTTGCGCTGGAGTTGAGACTTTGTTTCCGTTATGCGGAGGAATCCCACGACGATGCACCTCCTCGTTCTTGCGGCGAGCCTGCTCGGCGTGTAGCATAGGTGGCACGTGGGCTCGTGCCCGCCAATGGTGATTCCAGCAATCCGAGCAATAACGGGAGAAGGAGGATCGTACCGTGAAGAGGATCTTGGGATGTGTCGCTGTGCTCCTGCTCGCCGCGGCCGTGCCGATGTGGGCGGGCAATGATCGTGACGTCGTCAACCCGGCCGATCCGGGGTCGTACACCCCGCCGGACCCCAACTCCCCGACGTGGGCGGGGCCCGAGGCCGTGCTCTACGACAACGGACCGCTCGTCACCCACCCCGGCGGCGGCGCCGGCGGAGCCGACGCGAGCGCCGTCCAGACCGCGCTCGTCATGGGCGTCTACGGCTTCGGCCACGCGCTGTCCTCGGGCTACCGGGTGGCCGACGACTTCACAGTGGCCGACTCCGGTGGCTGGGACGTCCAGACCATCACCTTCTTCGGCTACCAGACGGGCTCCGGCACGACCTCGACCATCAACCACGTCAACCTGCGGATCTGGAACGGCGATCCGAGCGGCAGCGGCACCGTCGTCTTCGGCGACACCGCCACCAACCGGCTGGCGTCGACCGCTTGGTCGAACATCTACCGCGTGCTCGACACCGGCCTCACCGACACTCAGCGCCCGATCATGGCCGACGTGGTCACCGTCGGCACGAACCTGGTGGCCGGCACCTACTGGCTGGACTGGCAGACCGGCGGCACCGGCGCCTCCGGCCCGTGGGCGCCGCCGATCTCGATCCTCGGCCAGACCACGACGGGGAACGCCCTTCAGTGGGACGGGGCCGTGTGGAACCCGCTCCTCGACAGCGGCTCGGCGACCCAGCAGGGCCTGCCCTTCATCGTCGAGGGGCTGGTGGTCCCGGTCGAGCTGCAGAGCTTCGACGTCGAGTAGCCCGTTCTTCGCACTTTGACCAACTCGGACCGGGCGCGAGCCCGGTCCTTTTCGTCGGCGCTGTCGCTGGCGCGCGACTGCGCGACCCGACGCCCGGGCCTTCCGGGAACGAAACGCCGGCGTCCCTGCGTTGTCCAGGCCCTCGAGGAGGTCCCGACCATGAAGCTCGCGCTGCGACCRATCGCTTTCCTGCTCGCCCTCGCCGCGATCCTCGCCGGCTGCACCAGCTTGCCGGCACCGACCCCGGCAGCCGTCACACCCGCGGCACCGACCCCGGCGSCCCAGGCGGCGGCGCAGCCACTGCYGCTCGACCCGGCGGTGATCGAGGGCCGGCTGCCGAACGGCCTGACCTACTACATCCGGCAGCACGACGAGCCGCGCCAGCGGGCCGAGCTGCGGCTGGCGGTCAACGCCGGCTCGATCCTCGAGGACGACGACCAGCGCGGCCTCGCCCACTTCGTCGAGCACATGGCATTCAACGGCACCGAGAACTTCGCCAAGCAGGCGCTGGTCGACTACCTCGAATCGATCGGCATGCGCTTCGGCGCCGACCTCAACGCCTACACCTCCTTCGACGAGACCGTCTACCTGCTGACGGTGCCCACCGACGACCCCGAGCTGCTCGCCACCGGCGTCAAGATCCTCTCCGAGTGGTCGGCCAGAATCAGCTTCGAGGGCGAGGAGATCGACAAGGAGCGCGGCGTGGTCATCGAGGAGTGGCGGCTCGGCCGCGGCGCCCGGGCGCGCATCTTCGACAAGCAGGCGCCGGTCATCTTCCACGACTCGCGCTACGCCGAGCGGCTGCCGATCGGCGACAAGGCGGTCCTCGAGTCAGCGCCCCACGACACCCTGCGCCGCTTCTACCGCGACTGGTACCGGCCCGACCTGATGGCAGTGGTGGCGGTCGGTGACTTCGACCCGGCGGTCGTCGAGGGCCTGATCCGCTCGAGCTTCGAGGGGCTGCCCCCCGCGACCGACCCGCGGCCGCGAGTCGCCTTCCCGGTGCCGGACCACGGAGCGACCCTGACCACCATCGTCACCGATCCCGAGGCCACCAGCACCATGGTCCGGGTGCTGCACAAGCTGCCGAAGGAGGAGCTCGTCACCGAGCCGGACTACCGCCGGTCGCTGGTCGAGAACCTCTACGACGCCATGCTCGGCCGCCGACTCCAGGAGCGGACGAGGGAGGCCAGCCCGCCCTTCCTGCGCGCCTTCGCCGGCTCCGGGAACCTGGTCCGCGAGAAGGGCTCCTACAACCTGGTCGCAGTGGTCGACGATGGCGGCCTCGACAAGGGCCTCGAGGCGCTGCTCACCGAGGCCGAGCGGGTTCGCCGCCACGGGTTTGAGCCGTCCGAGCTCGAGCGCGAGAAGGCGGCCTACCTGCGCAACATGGAACAGGCGTACCGGGAGCGGGACACGGTCCCCTCGGGCGCCTTCGCCGACGAGTACGTCCGGCTCTTCTTGGAGCGCGAGGCCGCGCCGGGCATCGCCTCCGAGCTCGAGCTCGTGCAGCGCTACCTGCCCGGCATCTCGCTCGAGGAGGTCAACGCCCTGGCCGGCCAGTGGCTCTCCACCTCGAACCGGGTCGTCGCCGTGAGCGCGCCCGAGAAGGCCGGCCTCGAGCCGCCGCAGGAGGCAGCGATCGCGGCGGTGCTGGCGCGGGTCGAGAGCGCCGATATCGCCCCGTACCAGGACCAGGTGTCCGACCAGCCCCTCATGGCCACGGCCCCGGCGCCCGCCGAGATCGTCTCGGAGGTAGTTATCGAGGAGATCGGAGTCACCGACTGGCGCCTCGCCAACGGCGTGCGTGTGCTGCTCAAGCCCACCGACTTCAAGAACGACGAGGTCCTGTTCAACGCCTTCAGCCCGGGCGGGACCTCGCTCGTGGACGACCGCGACTGGGTCGCCGCC
The DNA here is from genome assembly GCA_003105185.1 of Holophagae bacterium. Classification (GTDB taxonomy): domain Bacteria; phylum Acidobacteriota; class Thermoanaerobaculia; order Thermoanaerobaculales; family Sulfomarinibacteraceae; genus FEB-10. The sequence continues at coordinate 24,764 of PQAJ01000063.1, read as the reverse complement.
ATGACCGCCGCCTCGGTGATCCTCGAAGGAGGGGCCGGGCCCTTTGACTTGACCGTGCTCCAGAAGATGCTCGCCGACAAGGTGGTGGGCGTCGGCCCCTCGATCTCCGAGCTCGAGGAGGGCCTCTCCGGCGCGGCCTCGCCCGAGGACCTCGAGACCATGTTCCAGCTGATCACCCTCTACTTCACCGAGCCACGGCCGTCCGAGCAGGCGTTCGCATCGGTGAAGGAGCGCTACCGCGGCATGATCGAGAACCGGCTCGCCCGACCCGAGACCGTGTTCGCCGACACGGTTTCCCGCCTCGTCACCCAGGACCACCCGCGGCGCCGGCCGTGGACCGAGGAGCTGCTCGAGGAGATGAACCTCGAGACCTCAGCCCGCGTCTACCGCGACCGCTTCGCCGACGCCTCCGACTTCACCTTCATCTTCGTCGGCAGCTTCTCACCCGAGGACATCCGGCCGCTCGTGCAGCGCTACCTGGGCACGCTCCCGGCGACCGGACGGACGGAGTCATGGCGCGACGTCGGCGTGCGCGCACCCGAGGGCGTGATCGAGGAGACGGTGGCCCGGGGCATCGAGGCGAAGAGCCGGGTGTCGATCACCTTCCCCCACGACTTCGAGTGGTCGCGGTCCAACCGCTACCAGCTGCAGTCGATGGCCGACGTCCTGCGGATCCGCCTGCGCGAGGTGATCCGCGAGGACGAGGGCGGCAGCTACGGCGTCTCGGTGCGTGCCTCTGCCGACCGCATACCCAGGCAGACCTCCAGCCTGACCATCTCCTTCGGCTGCGACCCGGAGCGGGTCGACGAGCTCAAGGCGGCGGTGTACGACGAGATCCGGCAGCTGCAAACGGTCGGTCCCGACCTGGAGCATTGCGCCAAGGTGCAGCAGCAGGGCCGGCGGGAGCGCGAGGTCCAGCTGCGCGAGAACGGCTTCTGGCTGGCCCAGCTCTCCTCGTCGCTGTGGCACGAGGAGGACCCCCGGCTGATCCTCGACTTCGACACTCTGGTCGAGTCGCTGACGCCGGAGTCGGTCCGCGCTGCGGCCGCGCGCTGGGTCGATCTCGACCGGCGCGTCGAGGTCGTGCTGGTGCCCGAGGCGGGCGGGCCGGCGGAGGGCGCAGCCACGCCAGGCCTCGGAAGCTGACAGCGACAACGGTACGGACGGATGGGCGCTGTCATCCCGTCGCTGCCTGTTGACGTCCCGCCGCTCCTGCGCTACCGTTCTCTGCCGACTGACCGGTCGGTCGGCTTTCTTGGAGGCGCTCGCGTGATCGTAGCGACAGCCGTTCCCGGGAAACGACAGCTCCTCGTGGAGGCAGCGGCCGAGGTCTTCTCGACCCACGGCTTCACCGCCACCCGGGTGTCGGACATCGCCGCCACCGCCGGGGTGGGCAAGGGCACGGTCTACGAGTACTTCGCGAGCAAGGAGGAGCTGTTCTTCGCGGTCTTCGAGTGGATCGACGGCCAGATCCGACAGCAGGTGGAGCTCACCATTGCCCGGCCGGCATGCGCGTGCGACCAACTTCGTGCAGCGCTCGCCGTCTCGGCCGGCATCGTGTCCGAGCACCGCGGGCTGTTCTCGATGAACCTGGACTTCTGGGCGGCCTCCCGCGGCAGCGCCTTCGAGAGCCGGTTCACCGACGCCTGCCGCACGCTCTACGCGAGGTACCGGCAGCTCGTGGCCGACGTCATCCGGCGCGGCCAGGCCGAGGGCGACCTGCGCGGCGACATCGACGCTGCCGGCGTGGCCGCGCTGATCGTCAGCGCCCTCGACGGCCTCGCTGTCCAGTGCTGGTTCGACGACGCCATGGACCCGGTCGCTGCGGTCGACTCGTTCGCCACGGCGCTGCTCGGCGGGCTCTGCCGGGAGCCACGATGAGACCCGTGAAACCCGTCCCGAGCCGACCCGTACTTGTCGCCGACAGGAGGCACTCGATGCCCCGCACACCGACCCTGACGCCGGCCCTGGCCGGCATTGTATTGTCCATCGGGCTGCTGCCCGCCACCCTGCTCGCCCAGGATGAGAGCGCGCCGTCGACCCTGCCCGAGCTGGTGCGCGCCGCCATCGCGACCCACGAGGACGTGGCGCGCGCCGACAGCCAGATCCGGCGCGCCCAGGCCGACATCAAGCTCACATCGTCGGCCTTGCTGCCCCGCCTCGACCTCAACGGAGCGTGGACCCGCTACCAGGACGAGCTGGCGATCGAGCTCTATCCCGGCGAGTCGTTCGTGATCCGGCCGGCGGATGACTGGGTGTGGAGCGCCGATCTGACGCAGACCCTGTTCTACGGCCTGCGCGACTGGCGGGCGCGCGACATCGCGAAGCTGACCCGGGACATCGCCGAGCTCCAGCGGACGACCGTGATCAACGACCTGACGCTCACCGTCGCGGCTGACTTCTACACCGCGGTCGCGGCCGAGCAGCGGGTGGAGGTGGAGCGGGTCTCGCTCGAGGCCAACGAAACCCAGCTCAAGGTCACCGAACGGCGCTTCGACGTCGGCGAGGTGTCGGTGGCCGACGTCGCGCGCTGGCGAGCCGAGGTCGCGGCCGGCCGGCAGCGGCTGGTGGTGGCCGAGGGCGAGGCCGAGATCGCCCGCCGGCGGCTCGCGCGGATCGCCGGCGTGCCCGAGGTCGGCCAACTGGTCACCCCAGGCCCGATCCCGGTCCCGCCGGGGCAGGACGAGTCGCTCCGGCTGCAGGCGATGGACGGCCGCCTCGAGATGGCGACCCTGCGCAACCAGATGGAAGCGGCCGGCCTTTGGATCCGGGTCCAACGCGGCGGCTGGCTCCCGGAGCTCGACGCCAACGTCCAATACCTCGAGCAGAAGTCGGCGTTCCCCTCGGACAGCTGGCTGTCGCTCAGCCTCAACCTACGCGTCCCGGTTTACGACGGCGGTCTGACCGCCGCCCGCGTCGCCCGGGCCAAGGAGGACCTGATCGAGGTCGAGCTGCTGGAGACGAAGGTCCGCAAGGCGATCAGCGACCAGGTCGACGCCGCGGCCGTCACCTACCGGGCCGCGACGGCTGCGCTCGAGGCCGCGGGCGAGCGCCGTGAGGCCTCGCGCGAGGCCTACCGGCAGGTCGACCGCGCCTACCGCGTCGGCGAGGCGACCACGGTCGACCTGCTCGACGCCACCACCGAGGCCACCGACGCCGCCAACACCCTGATCATCGCCACCGCACAGCGGGAATACCAGGCGATCGCCCTCCGCCACGCGATCGGCCTGCCGCCGCTCCCCGACCTCGACCCCTCATCACCGCTCAGCGAGGAAGCAACACCATGAGTGCTCGACATCGATCGCAGCTCATCATCATCGCCGCCGGCCTCCTGGCGTCGGCCCTTTCGGCCTGCCACCCAAGTGGTGAGGACTCACCGGAGGCGGCGGCGACGACGCGCGAGGCCGCGCTGGCGCCACGCGAGGTGCGGCTGATCACCCCCGAGGTCCGCGAGGAGCGGCCTTCCGTCCAGCTCGTCGGCGAGGTCCGCGCGTTCGACTCGGTCGCCGTGGCGCCCGAGGTGGCGGGCAAGGTGGAGGCCGTCCACGTCGAGGTCGGCGACCGCGTGCGCAGCGGTCAGCCGCTGGCCGAGATCGACCGCTCCACCTACAAGATCTACCTCGACCAGTCCGAGGCGCAGCTGCTCGCCGCCCAGGCCGACCTCGAGCTCGCCGCCAAGGAGCTCGAGCGCAAGCGCGACCTGGTGTCGGATAACACGATCGCCCAGGCCACCTTCGATCAGGCCAAGGCGGCCCACGACCTGGCCAAGGCCCAGGTGGCGTCCGCCGAGGCGGCGCGCAGCCTCGCCCAGCGCAACTGGGAGCGCAGCGTCGTCCGCGCCCCGGCGGCCGGCGCGATCACCCATCGCAGCGCGGTCGCGGGCCAGTGGACCGACGTCGGCCAGCGGCTGTTCGAGCTGGCGGTTGGCGAGAAGTTCAAGGTCGCCGCGCGAGTGCCGGCGGCGTGGGCGGCGCAGCTCAGCGGCCTGGAGGGCTTCGACTTCACGGTGGCAGGGTCCGCAGCCGCCCGCCACGCGACGCTGTACAGCATTGACCCGGTGGTCAACGAGTCGTCGCGGTCCTTCGAGGTGGTCGGGATCGCCGACAATCCAGACGGCGCCCTCCGGCCGGGAATGTTCACCGACGTCACCCTGCAGGCTCCCCGGAGCCAGCGCAGCCTGTGGCTGCCGGTGCCGGCGGTCGCGACCTCGGACATGTCGCAGGTGATGGTGGTGGAGAACGGTGCGATCGCGCTCCGCCGCGTCCAGGTCGGCCGTCGCGCCGACGGCTCGATTGAGATCGTCGACGGGCTCGAGGAGGGTCAGGCCGTGGTTGCGGAGGTCGCGGGCCTTCACCGCGGCGCGCCCGTTCGCATCGTCGGTGACGCCACCAATGCGAACTCCTGATCCTCTTTCGAGTTCTGAGTTGTGAGCTCGAATTCGGAACTGGTGCTGAGGGGTCATCGTGAAGTCAGACGTCACTCATCCAAGATCACGAGCTGAGAACTCAGAATCCAGAGACCTGGTGACACCATGAACTTGTATGACACTGCGATCCGCCGGCCGGTGTTCACCGTCATGCTGATGGTGGCGCTGCTCGCCTTCGGCATCCTCGGCTACCAGACCCTGCCGATCAACCTGCTGCCGTCACTCGACATCCCGATCGTCACCGTGATCACGATCCTGCCGGGGGCGTCGCCGGAGGTCGTCGAGTCGGACATCACCGACGTCATCGAGCAGCAGGTCAACACGATCGAGGGCATCAAGCAGCTGACCTCCTACTCGGGCCAGGGCGTCTCCCAGATCACCATCACCTTCACTCTGGAGCGCGACATCGACATCGCCGCCCAGGACGTCCGCGACAAGGTGTCGGGCGCGGTCGGCGGCCTGCCCCTCGACGCCGAGCCGCCGATCGTCCAGAAGCTCGACATCAACTCCCAGCCGATGCTGTGGATGTCGCTGTCCGGCCTCGACGCCCGCGAGCTGTCGGACTACGCGGACCAGGTGATCCGGCCGCGGCTCCAGGCCGTGCCCGGGGTCGGCAACGTATTCGTGGCCGGCTTCCGCGAGCCGATGATGCGGCTGTGGATCGACCGCGACCGCCTGGCGGCGCACGGGCTCGCCGTCACCGACATCATCGCCGCCGTCGGCCGCGAGAACCTCGAGCTGCCGGGCGGCTTCATCGAGGGCGACCGCTACGAGCTGGCGGTGCGCAACCTCGGATTGTTCGAGACCGTCGACGAGTTCAACGACATGATCGTCGCCAACGTCGACGGCCGCCCGATCCGGCTTTCTGACGTCGGCTTCGCGCAGCTCGGGATCGCCGACGAGCGCGGCCTCGGCCGCTACAACCTCGAGCCGGCGCTCGGCCTCGGCGTGGCGCCCCGGTCGGGCGCCAACCTGGTGGACGTCAACACCGCCGCGATCGAGCGCATGAAGGAGCTCGAAAAAGCCTTCCCGGCCGGCGTGAGCTGGAACATCGCCTTCAACGGCGCCGAGTACGTCGAGAAGTCGATCTCCAACGTCCAGTTCGACATCGCCTACGGCGCGATCCTCGCCATCCTGGTGGTGTTCGTCTTCCTGCGCTCCTGGCGCTCGACGCTGATCGTCTCACTCGCCATCCCGACCTCGCTGATCGCGACCTTCGGTTTCATGCGGGCCTTCGGCTTCTCGCTGAACAACCTCACCACCCTCGCCCTGGCGCTGTCGGTCGGCGTGGTCATCGACGACGCGATCGTGGTGCTCGAGAACATCTACCGCCACCAGGAGGAGGGCGAAGACCCGCTGGCCGCGGCCCACAACGGCACCCGGGAGATCGCGCTCGCCGCGATGGCGGCGACCTTCTCGATCGCGGCGGTGTTCGTGCCGGTCGCCTACATGCGCGGCATGATCGGGCGCTTCCTCTACGAGTTCGGGATCTCGGTGGCGGCGGCGGTGCTCATCTCGCTGTTCGTCGCCCTCACCCTGACCCCGATGATGGCCGCCCGCATGCTCAGGGTCCGGCACAAGCACGGCCGGCTCTACCGGTTCCTCGACCGCGGCTTCCGCGGCCTCGAGCAGTGGTACCGGCGGTCGCTCGACCTCGCGCTGCGACACAAGATCGCGACCCTGGTCATCGCCACGTTGACCTTCGTCGCCAGCCTCGCCCTGGTGCCGCTGATCGGCGGCGAGTTCGCGCCGCAAGAGGACATGTCGATGTTCATGGTCACGGTCGAGGCGCCGGTCGGCACCTCGCTGCCCGCCATGGACCGCCGGATGCAGCAGGTCGAGCGCATCGTGCTGTCGCAGCCCGAGGTGATGGGCGCCTTTGCGGCCGTGGACATGGAGGAGCGCGGCCAGGTCAACTCGGGCGTCATGTTCATCCGCATGCTCAAGCCGGCCGACCGCGAGTCGACCCAGAGCGAGTTGGTGCAGCGCCTGCGCCGCGAGCTGGCGGCCGTCGAGGGCGTCAGGGCGCGAGTCGTGGAGTTCTCCTTCTACAACGTCTCCGGCGAGGGCGGCGACTGGGGCCTGTCGTACTCGATCCGCGGGCCGGAGCTCGCCGAGCTCGACCGCATCGGCCGCCGGGTCGTGGAGCGGCTGTCGGCGATCCCCGGCTTCGTCGACCTCGACACCAACCTCGACCTCGAGCAGCCGCAGCTCTTCGTCACCGTCGACCGCGAGCGGGCGCGCGACCTCGGCCTCGACGCGGCCACCATCTACGAGACCGTCTACTCGCTGATGGCGGGCCGCGAGATCGGCTCGTACACGACCGCCGGCAAGCGCTACGACGTCTGGATGAAGGTCCTGCCGTCGCAGGCGAGGTCGGCCGAGGACATCGGGGCGCTCCAGGTGAGGACGCCGTCCGGCGCGATGGTGCGCCTCGACTCGGTGGTCGAGATCCGGCACGGCGTCGGTCCGATCAACATCAACCGCAGCGACCGCGAGCGCTCGATCCTGCTCACCGGCAACCTGGAGAACCTCACGCTCAACCGCGCCCTGGAGACCGTCAACCAGGTGCTGGCCGAGGAGTTGCCGGAGGGCTACCACGCCCGCGCCACCGGGCAGGCCGAGGAGTTCGCCGACGCCATGAACGCCCTCGTGTTCGCAGTCGGGCTCGCGATCCTGATCGTCTACATGCTGCTGGCCAGCCAATTCAACTCGTTCCTCCACCCGTTCACCATCATGTTCGCGCTGCCGCCCGCCATGACCGGCGCCCTGCTGGCGATGCTCGCCACCGGCCACACCATGAACATCATGTCGGTGATCGGCATCATCCTGCTGTTCGGCCTGGTCACCAAGAACTCGATCCTGCTGGTCGACCTCACCATCCAGCGACAGCAGCAAGGCATGGACCGCGAAGCGGCGCTCCGCGACGCCTGCCCGATCCGGCTGCGGCCGATCCTGATGACCTCGGCGTCGATGATCTTCGGTGTGCTGCCGGTGGCGCTGGCCATCGGCGAAGGCGGCGAGGCGCGGGCGCCGATGGCGGTCGCCACCGCCGGCGGCATGACCACCTCCACCCTGATGACCCTGTTCGTGGTGCCGGTGGTCTACGCCTACATGGACCGGCTCAGCGAGCGGATCGTCGGGCGGCGAAAGCGCCGGGAGGCGGAGCTCGAGGCCGCGCAGGTCGGCTGAGGAGAGCGCAGTCCGGGGACATGTCTGGCGTGCGCGGATTCAGGATCTACGAAGAGCCGAGGGTGGAGAAGACCCCGAGCACGACCAGCAGATCGGCGCCGGCATGAAACAGCGCCGCACCCCACAGCGACTCGGTGCGCTGGATGAGGAAGCCCCACAGCCATGCGAGGACCAGGAGCACGGCCAGGAAGGGCACGATGTTCGGCACATACGTCACCGGCGCGTGGGCAAGGGTGAACGACAGGGCGATGCAGGCGTTGGCCCCGCCGCGGCCGAGCCGGCCTTCGAACGGACGCAGCAGCAGACTCCGGAAGTGGAACTCCTCCATGAAGCCGTTCGCAATCACGAACATGAGGATCCACGGAAGGGCGCTCAGCAGCGCGGCCGTCGTCAGGCCCGCCCTGGTCCACTGGCTCAGAAACAGGGCTGAAAAGACGACGAAGGCGGCGAGGCCGATCGGCAGCCAGACGCGGACCCTTCCGCGCTGAAGGTAGAGGTCCGCCCGGCTCATTCCGCCGATGCGCGCCACCAGCCAGGCCGCGGCGACGATCAGCGTGGACTCGCTCAGCCTGGTCAGCGCGATCCCTGAAGCGCTCTCACCAACGACGTTGAGCGCGCCGAGGATGCGATCGCTCAACAGCCAGGCGGCGAGGAAGCCGCACGAGGCCGCGAGCAGCGCGATCGAGACGGGCTTCCACGGACGCAGTCGCTCGAGGCGCGTGCATGCGTACGTGAACAGCAGCAGCACGAGAGGCAGCGCGAACTTGATCGCCGTGCGCGCACCGTGCGGGATCGACGCCAGATACCCACCCACCGAGTAGACCAGCATCACCGCACCGAAGAGCACCAGAAAGCGTCCAGCCTGCCTCATCGCGCGCATGCGCCCTCCCTCGCGCCGGAGCCGTTCTCGTCCGCCCTCCGATGTCTCACTGTACCGCGGCCACCGTCTGCGCGGCGACGGTGGTCACCGGCGGTCAGCCTGGCCCCGCTGGCGCCCTGGCACACGAATCGTGCGCGCTTTCCCGGACTGGACGGCACCCCTGTTGCGATGATGATGCCAGCAGAGTTGCTTCCTCAACGCCCCGCCGGGGCGTCGTTGACGATCACGCCGTCGCGGATCTCGACCACCCGGTGAGCGCGCCGCGCCAGGTGCTGGTCGTGGGTGACCACCACCAGCGTCCGGCCCTGCTCGGAGAGCGCACCGAGCAGGCTCATGACGTCGGAGCCCGAGCCGGTGTCGAGGTTGCCGGTCGGCTCGTCGGCCAGGATGATGTCCGGCTCCATGGCCAGCGCGCGCGCGATCGCCACCCGCTGCATCTGGCCGCCCGACAGCTCGGTCGGCCGGTGCTCGACGCGGTCGGCGAGCCCGACCTGCTCGAGCTGCCCGAGCGCCCGGCGGCGCCGCTCGCGCCGGCCGACCCCCCCGAACATCAGTGGCATCTCGACGTTCTCGAGCGCGGTCAGCTGCGGCAGCAGGTTGAAGTTCTGGAACACGAAACCGACCCGGCGATTGCGGACGTCGGCGAGCTGATCGCGGTCGAGCCCGGCGACGGCCTCGCCGCCGAGGCGATACTCCCCGTCAGAGGGCGTGTCCAGGCAGCCGACCAGGTTGAGCAGGGTCGACTTGCCGGAGCCCGACGGCCCGACCACCGCGACGAACTCACCCTTCCCTACCCTGAGATCGATCCCGCGCAGCGCTTCGACCTTGATCTTGCCGGTGTCGTAGACCTTGGTGATCCCGGCCATCTCGATGATGTGGCCGTTCGATGAGCTCCCGTTACCATTGCGACGTTTGATGGGCCAGTTCACCTCACACCTCTCTTCACCAGATCAGATTCCGTACCGAGGACTCGTTTGGAAGGCCTGCGACGCCAGCCAACGACCCGGCGAGTCCACGGCACGGAATCTGATTTCACTCATAGCGGAGAGTCTCCGCGGGGTCGATCGAGGCGGCGCGGCGCGCCGGGAAGTAGCCGGCGAGGATACCGATGCTGCCGAGCACCAGCGCGGTGACGGCGGCGATCTCCCACGACAGCGTCGGCTTGCCCAGAAACTCGAGCGCCTCGTTGCCCTCCACCGGCACCAACCCGAGCAGGACGATGATGATGGTCGCGATCACCAGCCCGACCAGGCCGCCGAGCAGGGTGTAGGCGAGGCCCTGCAGCACGAACGGGCCGGTGATCCAGCCGCGGTGCGCCCCGAGCGCCATCTGGACCCCGATCTCGCGAGTCTTCTCCTTGACCACGGCGTACATGATGTTGGCGACGCCGATGCCGCCGATCAGCAGCGTCAGCCCGCCGATGATGCCGAGGAAGATCTCCAGGCCGAGCATGATGTTGTCCATGATCCGCGCGCCCTCGGCGGTGTCCCAGACCTGCATGACCTCCTGGTCGGACGGGTCGAAGCGGAAACGCGCCGCGAGCGCCTCCGAGAATCGCTCCAGGGCCTCGGGCATGAGCTCCGGCCGCGCCACCTTGACCACCACGTTGGAGAGCCCCTGGCGGCCGAACACGGCCGCGAAGGTGGTGATCGGGATGACGATGTGCGCCGAGTCGGGGCCGCTGTAGTTCCCCATCTGCAGCTTCTCTTGCAGCACCCCGATGACCAGGAACGGCGAGCCGCCGAGGTCCACCACCTGACCCACCGGATCGATGTCGCCGAACACCTCGCGGGCGAGCTCGTCGCCGAAGAAGGCGACGCGCCGCTTCTCCGCTTCGTCCCGGGTGTTGAAGAAGCGTCCGCCTTCGCGCGCGAAGTGGTGGCGGATCTCCCCGTACTCGGCGTTGGTGCCGACCACGAGGACGTTCCGGCTCGTGCGAGCCCACGAGAACGGGGTCTGCCAGTTGTGGATCTCCCCCACCACGCGCTCATTCGGAAGGCGTTGGCGAAGGTACTCGATGTCATCGATTCGGGGACGGATCGGCCGCCCGGTCGGCAGGCCCTGCCAGACCTTCGAGGTCTCGCCCGGCCACCACACGGCCAGGTTCTCCCCCATCCCGAGCCGGCCCCGCATCATCTGCCGGCCCAGCCCCTCCCCGAACGCGAGCAGCATCAGGATCGCCACCGTGCCCCAGGCGATGGCGGCCACGGTCAGGACAGCGCGCTTGCGCTGGAGCGACGAGGCGCGGACGAACAGGCTCCAGCTGACCGTGAGGTCGCGCCGGTTCATCGCGGTCCCCATTTTTCGATTTCCGGGCTCAGAACCCGTGGCACTCCCGTGGTCCGGCGACTTGGAGGCTGCCGATCGAGGTCCGAGGTTCTGAGCCCGGAAATCGAAATTGACGACACGTGATCAACCTCTCGCATGGCTACAGCTTCATCGCGATGACGGGGTCGAGGCGCGACGCCTCGCGGGCCGGGAAGTAGCCCGCGACCAGGCCGACCAGGCCGAGGATGCCGGCGGTCAGCAGGGCGAGCTGCGGGGACAGCACCGGCGTGCCGACGAACCGGGTGACCCCGGCGGCCGGCACTGCCGAGCAGATGGCCCACGAGATGGCGAGGCCGATCGCGCCGCCGACCGCGGTCAGCACCATGGTCTCGAGCACGAACTGGGCGAGGATCGAGCTCCCGCGCGCGCCGAGCGCCATCTTGATCCCGATCTCGCGCGTCCGCTCCTCGACCACCACGTTCATGATGTTGGAGACCCCGATGCCGCCGACCACCAGCGTCAGGGCGCCCATGATCCCGAGGAAGATCTTGAAGGCGAGCATGAAGTTGTCGAAGAACACGAACATCTCGGTGGTGTCCCAGATCGACACCGCCTCGCTGTCGGCCGGATCGAACCTCTTGCGCTCGCCGAGGGCGGCGATGATCTGCGAGCTGACCTGCTTGTTGAGCTTCGGATCGGTCGCCCGGTAGATGAAGTTGTCGATGTAGCGCTGCCCGGTGATCGCCCGGAAGGTCGTCGAGGGGACGATCAGCTTGGAGTGGTCACGGCCGGAGTAGGAGGAGTCCTGCTCCTTGGCCACCATCACGCCGACAATCGTGAAGGGCGATCCGTGCAATACGACCTCGCGCCCCACCGGGTCGGCGTCGCCGAACAGCTCGGTTGCGAGCTGGTCGCCGATGAAGGCGACCCGCCGCCGCTGCTCCATGTCGATCGGATCGATGAAGCGGCCGCCCGCGGCGGGGACCATGCTGCGCAGCTCGCCGAACACCGGCGACACCCCCGACACCTCCACTCCCCTGCCCTGGTCGCCGAGCCGCAGCCGGAGGTTGCGCGAGTACTCGGTGGAGATCGCGTCGATGTTCTCGACGTTCGCCTTCACAAAGTCGATGTCGGCCTCGTCCAGTTGAATGGCCCGCCCCTTGCCGAGCCCCTGGAAGGGCAGCGAGGTCCGCGCCGGCCAGGCGATGACGATGTGGTCGCCGAGGCCGGCAAAGCTCTTGATCTGCTGGCGGTGGAGCCCCTCGCCGAAGGCCAGCAGCAGCGCCACCGCGACCGTGCCCCAGATGATCCCGAAGGTGGTCAGGAAGGTGCGCAGCGTCTGGCTCCGGATGTCCCGGGCGAGCTGGCGCAGGAACGAGCCGAGGCCGGTCACTTCCCCCCCTAGAAGATCGAGCCGACCTCTCGCGGCGGCCGCTGGACCACCTGATCGCCGACCGCGAGGCCCTCTTCGATCTCGACGTTGAGGCCGTCCGACAGGCCGAGCTTCACCGCCACCTTGACCGGCTCAGCCTTCTCGCCCTCGCCAGGCCGCTCGACGAAGCTCTCGGCACCGTCGTCGGAGAACACGATCAGCCGCTCCGGGATCATCACCACGTCGTGCTTCTCGCGGATCACGATCTCGGCATTGGCCGAGTAGCCCGCGCGCAGGACCACGTCCTGCCCGGGGTCGAGCTCGACCTCGACGTCGAACAGGGTGGCGCCCTCGTCCTTCTGCGCCTGGGGCGCGATCCTCGACAGCTTGCCCGTCACCGGCTTGTCGGGCAGCGCCCCAACCTTGATCCGGCACGGCATGCCGATCGCGACCTTGCCGACGTCGATCTCGTCCACCGTGCCTTTGAAGATGAGGTCGGTCATGTCGGCCACCGAGGCGAGCTCGGTTCCCGGCTGGTAGGAGGTCAGGGGCACCACCGGGTCGCCGGGGTTGACCGCCCGGCTGAGCACCGTGCCCGCAGCCGGGGCGAGGATCGTGGTCTCGACCTTGGTCGTGGCGCCGGTCACCCGCCCCTGGCGGGTCAGCTCACGGTTGTCCTGGGCCTGCTCGAGCGCCACCGTCGCCAGCTCGAACGACTCCCGAAGTGCGTCGAGGTCACCCTTCGACAACAGCCCGTCACCCTGCAGCTCCTGGCCGCGCTGGTAGTCGGCCCGCGCCTTCTCGTAGCTGGCCTCGGCTGAGCGCAGTCCGTGGTCCACGCTCAGCAGCTCCTGCGGCGTGGGGTCGGGCGCGATCTCGAACAGGGCATCGCCCGGCCGTACCAGGTCGCCGACCTCGACGTGGGCGCGCTTGACGATCCCGGAGACCTTGGACTTGATCTGGAACTTCTCGCGCGGCTCGATCTGGCCCACTGCCAGCGCCTTCTCGGTGATCGATCCGAGCTCGGCCGCGACCAGCTTGAAGCCGTTCGGGTCGGTGCTGCGGCTGCCCACCCAGGCGTAGATCCCGCCGACGGCGCCGGCAATCACAACCAGCACGGCGAGCAGCTTCACGACCTTTCTCATGGCAGGCCTCCAGAGGCGTTCCACCCCTCAATACGGAGAAGGCGCCCCTCCGGTTCGCGCGGGAACCCTTCCGCTTCCGCTTCCCCGCCCGCTTCCGACACGCCCAGCATCGACCCCCCAACCCGGGCTCGGAAGGGGAAGCGGGCGCGGAAGCGAGTTCTTCCCCCACACCCACCGTCCCTTGACAGAATCGCCCCCTCCGGCGAAATTGAGACGGTTTCGAGGAGGAGGTTTCATGCGCAAGTCGGTCACCCTCATCACCGGCGCGAGCGGCGAGATGGGCCACGGCCTGATCGAGCGGCTGGCGGCGAACGGCGGCTCGCCGATCATCACCATCGACCTGCAGCCGTTGGAGCCCTCGGCGCACGGCATGGTCGAGCGCGAGTGCGTCGGCTCGATCCTCGAGGAGCACCTGCTCGAGCGGATCCTCGCCGAGTATGAGGTGAATGCGATCTACCACCTGGCCGCGATCCTGTCGACGCGCGCCGAGTTCACCCCGCTGACCGCGCACCAGGTCAACGTCGAAGGCACCCTCAAGCTGCTCGACTTCGCCCAGGCCCAGGGTGAGTCCCACGGCCGGCACGTGCTGTTCATGTATCCCTCCTCGATCGCCGCGTACGGGCTGCCCGATATCGCCACCAAGGAGCGCGCCGGTCGGGTGGCCGAGTCCGACTGGACAATGCCGAGCACGATGTACGGCTGCAACAAGCTCTACTGCGAGCACCTCGGCCGCTACTACGCCGGGCACTACAAGCAGCTCGCGGCCGATTCTCCCCACGGCAAGGTCGACTTCCGGTCGATCCGTTTCCCGGGGCTCATCTCCGCCTTCACGGTGCCGTCGGGCGGGACCTCGGACTTCGCGCCGGAGATGGTGCACGCGGCGGCCAAGGGCGCATCCTACGCGTGCTTCGTGCGGCCGGACACCCGCATCCCATTCATGGCGATGCCGGACGCCGTCGACGCCCTGATCAACCTGGCGCTCGCGGACCGCGCCGCCCTGACCCGGCTGGTCTACAACATCGGTGCCTTCAACCCGTCGGCGGCCGAGATCCGCGACCTCGTGCTCGGCGGCTTCCCCGACGCCGACATCACCTTCGCCCCCGACCTCAAGCGGCAGGCGATCGTCGACAGCTGGCCGGCGGACGTCGACGACACGGCGGCGCGCCACGATTGGGGCTTCGCGCCGCGCTACGACCTGGACCGCGCCTTCGCGGAGTACCTGGTCCCGAACATCCGCAAGCGCTACAGCAACTGACGGCGAGCGCGAACCGGCAACCGATCCCGGCTCGCAGGCAGTGGCACGCCCTGCCACCTTCCGGAAACCCCTCTGCGCCGGTTTCGCTGCGCGCGGTCGTCTCCTGAGATGACAACACGGCACCCTGCGGGCGAGCCCGCGAAACGAAGCCAAATCACCCCGGCGCAGGCACTTAGCGATTGCAGGATCACCCCAACATATAGTGTTGACAAGCGACAAAAGCCCAAGATATAGTGGTCCAAGCCCGACAAATCCCGCCCGGTGCGCAGGGGGTCGAAGCGCGCGCGACGAGGGATTTTTCGCGCCGGGAAGTGTGCAGGAGAGGGGTCCGGGGGAAGGATGAAGGTCAGCCGAAGGTTCACCCGCGAAGGTGCGAGCCCATACGAACAGCTCAAGTTCGTGGAGCGATCGACCGAGATCCGGAACCCGGACGGCAGCGTCGTCTTCCGCATGGACGGCGTCAGAGTCCCCGAGGGTTGGTCGCAGGTCGCGGTGGACGTCTTGGTCCAGAAGTACTTCCGCAAGGCCGGCGTCCAGCTGGTCGACGAGCAGGGCAGCCCCGAGCTCGACGCGAACCGGGAGCCGGTGACCGGCTCTGAGCGCGACGCGCGCCAGGTCTTCGACCGCCTCGCCGGGTGCTGGACCCACTGGGGCCGGAGCTACGGCTACTTCGACACCGAGGAAGATGCGGCGGCGTTCCGCGACGAGCTCGCCCACATGCTGGCGGCCCAGGTCGCGGCGCCCAACTCTCCCCAGTGGTTCAACACCGGCCTGCACTGGGCCTACGGCATTACCGGGCCGCCGCAGGGGCACTGGTTCGCCGACCCCTCGACCGGCGAGCTCCTGCGATCCGAGAACGCCTACGAGCGGCCCCAGCCGCACGCCTGCTTCATCCAGTCGATCACCGACGACCTCGTCAACGAGGGCGGCATCATGGACCTGTGGACCCGCGAGGCGCGGCTGTTCAAGTACGGGTCCGGCACCGGCACCAACTTTTCGAGCCTGCGCGGCATCGGCGAGCCGCTGTCGGGCGGCGGCAAGTCATCCGGCCTGATGTCCTTCCTCAAGATCGGCGATCGCGCGGCCGGCGCCATCAAGTCGGGCGGCACGACCCGGCGAGCGGCGAAGATGGTCTGTCTCAACCTCGATCACCCGGACATCGAGAACTTCATCTCGTGGAAGGCCATCGAGGAGCGCAAGGTAGCGGCCCTGGTCGCTGGGTCGCGGCTGCTCCGCCGCCACCTCCAGGAGATCATGGACGCCTGCTTCGCCGACGGCGGCCGGCGGGCCGTCGTCGACCTGGCGAGCAACGCCAAGCTGCGGGTGAGCATCGCCACCGCCCGTAAGCTCGGCGTGCCCGACGGCTCGATCAAGCGCGTCCTCCAGCTCGCCGAGCAGGGCGTGCGGGAGTACCCGACCGAGGAGTACGACACCGACTGGGACTCGGACGCCTACTTCACCGTGTCCGGCCAGAACGCCAACAACAGCGTTCGCGTCCCGAACGCCTTCTTCGAGGCCCTCGACGTGGGCGCCGCCTGGAAGCTGACGCGGCGGACTGACGGCTCGGTCGCCAAGGAGGTGTCGGCCGTCAAGCTGTGGAATGACATCGCCATGGCGGCCTGGGAGTGCGCCGATCCGGGGCTCCAGTTCGACGACACCATCAACGAGTGGCACACCTGTCCGGGCGCCGGGCGCATCAACGCGTCGAATCCGTGCTCGGAGTACATGTTCCTCGATGACACCGCCTGCAACCTGGCCTCGCTGAACCTGGTCAAGTTCCTGGGCGAGGATGGGCAGTTCGACATCGAGCGCTTCCGTCACGCGGTCCGCCTGTGGACGGTCGTGCTCGAGATCTCGGTCCTCATGGCCTCGTTCCCCAGCCGGCGGATCGCGGAGCTGAGCTACCGCTACCGGACACTCGGCCTGGGCTACGCCAACATCGGCTCGCTGCTGATGCGGCTCGGCTACCCCTACGACTCCCCGGACGGGCGGTCGATCTGCGCCGCGATCACCGCGATCATGACCGGCGAGGCGTACGCGACGTCCGCCGAAATGGCGGCGGAGCTCGGCCCCTTCCCAGGATTCGGTGACAACCGCGACGCGATGCTGCGCGTGATCGCCAACCACCGCCGCGCCGCCTACGACGCGCCGCCGCAGTCCTACGACAAGCTGACCGTCCTGCCCACCGGCATCGATCCCGAGAACACGCCTGAGGACCTGCTGGAGGCCGCCCGCGGCGCCTGGGACCGCGCGCTCGAGCTGGGGACCCGGCACGGCTACCGCAACGCCCAGACCACCGTGCTCGCGCCCACCGGCACGATCGGCCTGGTCATGGACTGCGACACCACCGGCATCGAGCCCGACTTCGCCCTGGTCAAGTTCAAGAAGCTCGCCGGCGGCGGCTACTTCAAGATCATCAACCAGGCGATCCCCTTTGCGCTCGAGCGGCTCGGCTACTCACAGGACGAGATCCACGAGATCGTCGCCTACACGGTCGGCCACGGCAGCCTGGTCGACTGCCCGACCATCAGCCACGAGTCCCTGCGCGCGCGCGGCTTCGACGAGGAGACCATCGACCGCATCGAGCAGGCGCTGCCGACCTGCTTCGAGATCCGCAGCGCGTTCGCGCCGCACATCGTGGGCGACGGCTTCCTCAGGAAGATCGGGTTCTCCGACGCCGACCTCGCGGACTGGAACCTCGACGTCCTCAGCCGGATGGACTACTCGGAGGAGGACATCGAGGCCGCCAACGTCTGGGCGTGCGGCACCATGACCGTCGAGGGCGCACCCAACCTCAAGCCCCAGCACCTCGCGGTGTTCGACTGCGCCAATCGCTGCGGGAAGCGGGGGACGCGCTACATCCGGGCCGAGGGCCACATCCTGATGATGGCAGCGGCACAGCCGTTCATCTCCGGCGCGATCTCGAAGACGATCAACATGCCGGCCGACGCCACGCTGGATGACATCAAGAACGCCTACTCCCTCGCTTGGAAGAAGATGGTCAAGGCGGTCGCGCTCTACCGCGACGGCTCCAAGCTCAGCCAGCCGCTGAGCATCGCCATGGATCTCGAGGAGTCGAGCCAGCTCGCCGACGCCGTCGCCGCCGGTGACGTCACGGCGGTGGCCGAGACCCTCGCCGAGCGGGTGGTGCTCCGCCACCAGGCGCACCGTCGGCGCCTGCCGCAGCGCCGCACCGGCTTCACCCAGAAGGCCTCGGTCGGCGGCCACAAGGTCTACATCCGGACCGGCGAGTACGAGGACGGCGCGGTCGGCGAGATCTTCCTCGACATGCACCGCGAGGGCGCCGCCTTCCGCTCGCTGATGAACTGCTTCGCGATTGCGGTCTCGCTCGGGCTGCAGTACGGCGTGCCGCTCGAGGAGTTCGTCGACGCGTTCGTGTTCACGAGGTTCGAGCCCAGCGGCATCGTCAGCGGCCACGACCGCATCAAGATGGCGACCTCGGTGATCGACTATGTGTTCCGGGAGCTGGCCATCACCTACCTCGACCGCAACGACCTCGCGCAGGTGTCCTCGGAGGACGTGCGCCACGACGCGGTCGGCGACGGCAAGGACCGCCACAAGCGGCCGCGGGAGCTGGGCGAGGTGGCGGAAGTGCGGTCGATCGCGGTCGGACAGAGCCGCCTGTCGTCCGGGATGATGGCCGCCGGGGCATCCACTCCGGGCGGGTCGGGCGCGGCATCCTCGGCGTCGGCCGTGGCGGTGCAGCAGGCCCGCTACAAGGGCTATGAGGGTGACCCCTGTCCGGAGTGCGGTGCGCTGACGCTGGTCCGCAACGGCACCTGCCTGAAGTGCGACTCGTGCGGCGGCACCACGGGGTGCTCCTGATCCCACTCCTCCACCCACCCAGGGGTTAGGATCTAGGATCTGGGGGCTGGCCCCCTCCCGCCTCTGCTCCCGCTACCGCGTCCGTGCACGCTCGTTCGCTCCGCTCTCGAGAGCGCTTCGCGCCGATTCTCTGGAGGCGCTCCCCGAGGTTACTCGCGGCCGCAGGACGCCCTGTCCTCGTACTCGCCTCGCCTCCCAGGCGCAGAAGCGGAGGCGATCGCGGCTCGGGAGTCCGCTATGGGCTCGCGGCCGGCGGCTCCCCGAGCAGCTCGGCGAGTCCTTCGACGAGCGCTGCCGCACTCTCGATATCGGGCGCGAGCACCCGGTCCTGGTCGAGGCGCGGAACGTGACGGCGCAGCGCCAGCACGGCGCGCTCGAGGACCTCCGAGGTGCGTAGTGGGCGGTGGAACTCGACCGCCTGGACCGCCGCCAGGTACTCCATGCCGAGCACCAGGCGGAGCAGGTCGACGACCGAGGCCAGCTTGCGGCTCGCCCAGGTCGACATCGACACGTGATCCTCTTGGCCGGCGGAGGTCGGGATCGAGTCGACCGAGGCGGGATGGGCCAGCGTCTTGCACTCGCTGACCAGCGCCGCGGCCGCGACCTGCACCATCATCAGGCCGGAGTTCAGCCCGGGCTCTGGGGTCAGGAACGCCGGCAGCATCGACTGCGAGCTGTCGACGAGCCGTGCGAGCCGCCGTTCCGAGATCGAGGCGAGGTCGGTGAGCGCGATCGCCACGTAGTCGCACACAGCCGCGATCGGAGCGCCGTGGAAGTTCCCGGCCGACACCACGCGGCCGTCGTCGAGGACCATCGGGTTGTCGGTGGCGGAGTTGATCTCGATCGCCAGCACGCTGCGCGCGTGGCCGAGCGCGGCCCGGGAGGCGCCGTGCACCTGCGGCGAGCAGCGTAGCGAGTAGGCGTCCTGAACGCGGCCGCACTCGCGGTGCCCCTCGCGAATCTGGGATCCCTCCAGCAGCTTCGCGATCCGCCGCGCGCTCGCCAGCTGCCCCGGATGGGGCCGCGCCGCGTGCACCGCCTCGTCGAAAGCGGCGTCGGTGCCGGCCAGCGCGTCGAGGCTGAGCGAACAGACCACGTCGGCCGCGTCGACGAGCCGGCCCGCCTCGAGGACCGCGAGCGCCGCGACCGCGAGCGAGGCCTGGGTGCCGTTGATCAACGCCAGCCCTTCCTTCGCTGCCAGCTCGAGCGGCTCGATCCCCGCCCGCCGCAGGGCCTCTCCGGCCGGCAGCACCTCGCCGCCGACGACCGCCTCGCCCTCGCCCACCAGCGGCAGCGCCAGGTGGGCGAGCGGCGCGAGGTCGCCCGACGCTCCCACCGAGCCGCGGCTCGGCACCGCCGGGTGGACGCCGGCGTTGAGCAGCTCGAGCAGGCGCTCGATCACCACCGGGCGGCACCCGGCGTGCCCGGTCGCCAGCACGTTGGCGCGCAGCAGCAGCATGGCGCGCACCACGCGCTCGGACAACGGCTCGCCGACGCCGCAGGCGTGGGATCGCAGCAGGTTGAGCTGGAGCCGGCGGAGCTGCTCCGGCGGCACTCGCAGCTCAGCGAGCTTCCCGAAGCCGGTGTTGACGCCGTACACCACGGCGCCCGAGGAGAGGATCTCGTCCACGACCGCCCGGCTCGCCGCCACGCGACGGCGCGCCTCGTCGGCGAGCTCGACCCGGACGCCAGCCCTCGCAACGGCCTCGATGTCAGTCAGCCGCAGGCTGCGGCCGTCGATGACGAGCGTTTCGATCATGCCGCCTCCCCCTCGACCCTGCCGAACGGCGATTGTAACCTAGAGGTGGCGCATCGGCGGGACTGCCGATCACGCGCACGGTTCGTTGCACCACCCCGCGCCGGAACCACGGGGGCGGAGGGAGTCACATGGACCTCAGGTCACAGTTCGAAGACGCGGCAGCGCGCTCGCGGACCCTCGGCGAACAACCGAACGACGTCCTCCTCAATCTGTACGCCCTCTACAAGCAGGCGACGGCCGGCGATGCCTCGGGACCGCGTCCCGGCGGGTTCAACATGGTCGGCCGTGCCAAGTTCGACGCCTGGTCCAAACTTGCCGGCACCTCCGCCGAGCAGGCGATGCAGGACTACATCGCGCTGGTCGACGAGCTTTCCAGGCGCGCATAAAGCAGAGGCCCCTGCTCCCGCTCCCTGTGTCCCGCGGGTTGGGTCGGCCTCTGCCCCGGCGCGCCTGGATTGATGCGCTCCGCGCATTTCGACGCAGAGGACGATGAGAAGGCCGAGCTCTCAGCACGAGCGGGCTGTCGAGCGACCTCGTTGTGCCGGTCAACGCCTCATCGCGACGCGGCACCATCGTTCGGATCGAAGCTCACGATGCGGGCGCCGCCGAGCCGCCGTGCCTCGTACATCGCCCACTCGGCGTCCCTGAACAGCGTGCTGACGCCCTCGCGGTGGCCGGCCCACGCCATGCCGATGCTCGCGCTGCACTCGATCGCGAGGTCACCGAACCGGAACGGCGCCGCGAACGCCTCCGCAATGGCCTCCGACGCCGACGCCATCTCCTCCCTGGTCGCCGGGTGAAGGAGCGCGGCGAAGCTGTCGCTGCCGCAGCGAGCCAGGATGTCGATGGCGGCGACCGCGCCCTCAATCCGGCGGCAGGCCGCGCGCAGCAGCAGGTCGCCGATGCGCGCGCCGGCGCGGTCGTTGATGTTCTTGAATGAGTCGAGGTCGATCAGGATGAGCGCGACGCCCTCCCGCTCGCCGCCGGCCGATCGCTCGGCAAAAGCCGTCAGGCGATCGAACAGCGACAGCCGGTTCGGCAGCCCGGTGAGCGCATCGTGGAAGGCATTGTGCAGCAGCTGGTCCGAGACGCGCTCGCGCTCGCTGATGTCGACCAGGGAGACCACCGACCGCTGGCCGCCGGGCAGCACCGCCTCGGAGGCGTGCACGCGCCGGCGCCGCCCGTCGCGGCCGATGAAGTCGAAGCTGCCGCTCCGCGGACCGGTGTCCGGCGACCCCAGCAGGACCCTGCGCCGATCGGCCATCCGGTCGCCATCGGCGATCGGCAGGAAACGGCTCCAGGTCTCCACGCCCTCGAGCTGGTGGCGTGGGAACCCGGAGAAGCGCTCGAACGCGGAGTTGACCATCGCGATGGTGCCGTCGCCCTCGAGCACCGCGACCGCCGCCGCACTGTGCTCGAACACGGCCCGCAAGTCGTCGCGCGCCTGCTGCAGAGCCTCGCCGGCCTGGCGGGCGGCGGTCACGTCCTCCGCCAAGCCGTCGGCCACGACCAGCGCACCAGGGCCCTTGCGCAGCGTGATGCTGAGCGAGACCCAGGCGTTGGAACCATCCCCGCGCCGGACCCGAGCCTCGAACGAACGCACCTGACCCTCGGCGGCGAGGCGCGCCTCGAGCTCCCGGTGCGCCGCCGGGTCCTCGAACAGCGAGGCCAGCCTGCGCGGGCGTCCTACCGGGTCGAGAACCGCGCCGAACAGCCGCTGGAAAGCGGGGTTGCCTTCGATCAGCTCGCCGCCGGCGGTCGCCCGGAAGACCGCGACGTTGAGGCGATCGAGCAGGTGCTCGAGGCGGTCCTCCAGGCCGTCGATCCGCTCCTCGAACTCCAGCCGACGGTAGGCCGACCGCAGGCTCGCGCGCAGCCGCACGCCGAGCTCCCCCGCCTTGGGAATGTAGGCGTCGAGACCCTCGCGAAACGACGCTGCGGCGACAGACTCGTCAGCGCGGCGAGCGATCATGATCACCGGCACCGCCGGCCGCAGGCTCTTCACCGCGTGCAGCACCTCCTTGCCGGACGACCAGTGCAGGTCCTGCTCGGTGATGACGACGTCGTAGCGGTTCTCGCGCAGCGCCCGGAAGAAGGCRACGTGGTCCTCGACCTCGTCGACCTCCACCGGCGCGACGTCTTGGGCCACGATCTCGGCGACCCGGGCGCGGTCCTCTGGCGCGTCATCCACGACGAGAATGCACAGCGTGGGCGCCCCCTCGCGSCGGGACYGCGGTGTCGCTGGAAGGTCACTCATGTCAGTACCGGAGTCTCTGCAAGCACTTCATTCTAGCCGAGGAGGGCCCCCACCCGCTGCCGCTTCCCCTTCCGCTTCCGAGCCCGAAACCACAGCTACAGGCTGGGCAACGTCGGAAGCGAGCGCGGATGCGGGCGCGGAGGCGGGGGGACTCACCGAGTGGACGCTGCGCGATACCTAGAACGGCGAGAACCCGCTCGACTCCCAGTACTCCTGGCGGACGCCGCCGTACAGCGCCTGCAGCGCGTCGAGGTGCTGGCGTTCCCAGTTCGCCAGAAACTCGTAGAACTGCCGCACCTCCTGCTCGGCCGCGCTCCGCGCCGCGCCGGCGAAGTACGTGATGGCGTTGTTCTCCAGCGTCATCCCGATCGACAGCACGCCGAGCTCGAAGTCGGTGGCGCCGGCCTGCTCGCGGAAGCGGTCGGTGAAGATGGTCGCGGTGAAGGCCTTGAGATCGGGGTCCTTGAGGTGGAGGTTGAAGGCCTCGACGCCCTTGTCCTCGAACGACCCCATCACACTTTTCAGGTACGCCTTGTGCTGAACCTCGTCGCGAGCGAGCTTGGCGAACAGCTCCTCGACCGCTGGCTTGTCCGCGCGCTCGGCCGCCATCGAGTAGAAGGTGTAGCCGTCGACCTCGATCTGGTAGGCCTTCCTCAGGACCTCGCGAATCTGCTCTTTGGCTTGAGACATCGACCCGTCTCCGTTTCCATCTCCGCGCTCGCTCCCCCGCCCGCTCTCGTTACGGCGAAGCGGGACGCGAAGCCGGATCCGCTTCCGCACCCGCTGCCGACCCCTGCGGCGCGATTGGTTGTTTCTACCGCCCCGCGCCTCCGCTGAAGCCCACCAACTGATTGCGATCCAGCGGTTCCGGCCGGATCGCCGCCCTGCTCGCCGGCACCCACGCGATCGCTCCGGTCGGGCAGAACGGCACGCAGCGGGGATCGCCGCCGCACAGGTCGCACTTCTGAACGCAGTGGTAGGTCTCGTCCCACAGCATGTTCCCGAACGGGCAGGCGGCAACGCACATCCGGCACGTGATACAGCGAGACCGCACCATCTCGATCGCCCCGGTCGCTGCGCTGCGCACCAGGGCGGCGGTCGGGCAGACCTGGACGCACGCCGCCTCGTCGCACTGGAAGCAGATGATCGGCGTTCCGACCTCCGGGCCGCGCCTGAAAATGTTGATCCGGGTCTTCGACGGACGGCCCTCGCTGCCGTGCGCAAAGGCGCACGCCAGCTCGCACTTGCCGCAGGCGATGCACCGCTCCACCGAGACCTTGTAAATCATGTCCATGCCACCACCCTCACCACCAAGGGGCTAGGAGGAAGGATCTGGGGGCCAGCCCCCTGCCCTGCCCCGCGCCCGTCTCCGTGCCCGTGTCCGTCTCCGGCTCCAGCAACGCCCCGGCGGACCACCCCACCCATCACCCCACCACCTTGAGCTTCGCGAACGTCGCCGCCATCACCCGGCGCTTCGAGGTGTCCGAGGTCGCGAAGTAGCCCTGCGGCACGCCGCTGCGCCGCGCGAAGTGCTCGGCCTGAGCCTTGGTGATTACCGCCTCACCGGTCACCGGGTCGCACAGCATCTCGAAGTCCTTGTCCCAGATCCGACGCTGCCCGGCGCCCTCGGAGTACGGGATGCACTGGGTCGGGCAGACTTCAGCGCAGGCGAGGCACCCGATGCAGTCCGGCGGCGCCTCGTGGAATGGCGGCGCGATCTCGCGTCCCCAGCCGCGGTTGACCGAGGCGATCGCCGACACCCCGATGTGGTCGCAGACCCTGGTGCACAGCCCGCACAGGATGCAGTCGGTGGGCGTCGGGTTCGGCTCGTACGAGGTTGCCGCGATCCCGTGCTCGGCGGCGAGGCGCTGGATGAGCGGCGTCTCCGGGCAGCGCGCGAGCAGCAGGTCGAGCACCACCCGGCGGGTCTCCACCACCCGCTCGGAGTCGGTGACGACCCGCATGCCGTCCGCCACCGGATGGTTGCAGGCGGTCACCATCTTGAACCAATCCGCGTCCCAGCCCTGCTGCCACATGTCGACAACGCACAGCCGGCAGCCGCCCCACGGCTCGAGACCGTCGAACTGGCACAGCGTCGGCACCTGCACTCCGGCGGCGCGCGCCGCGTCGAGGATGACCGCGTCCTGCCCCACGGTCACCTTCTTGCCGTTGACCGTCAGGGTGGGCATCACACCACCTCCGTCTTGAGCTCGACCTTGGGGAAGGTGCGGATGGCCGCAGTCGGGCAGACGTCGAAGCAGGCGCCGCAGGAGATGCACGCATCGTGGTGGATGAGGTGGAGCTCCTTGATGGTGCCGGTGATCGCGTCGACCGGGCAGGCCTTGAAGCAGGCGTGGCAGCCGT
>PQAJ01000062.1 GCA_003105185.1 Holophagae bacterium | reverse complement strand
GTCGCGAAGAAGCGCAGGTACTTGGCCGAAGTGACCTTGGGCTCCGGGACCGGCGAGCTGAGGCTCCAGCCCACGTAGTCCTCGTGCATGTAGGCGAGGAAGCCGTCGACGTCACCCTTGGCGATCATCGCCCAGTAGGCCTCGACGTTCTTCCAAACCTCCTGCTGGGCGGCCGACCAGTCCCCGGCGGCCACCGGGGCCGCGATGAGGGCGGCGAGGCAAAGCACCGATCCAATGGCAATCGAACGCACGTGACGACTCATGATGGCAGCCTCCATCGATCCGGGCAGACGGTGTGACATGGAACCCGGCGCGCGTCGGGCCGATCGTGCCCATCGACCGGTCCAACGGCCGCGCCGGGCCGGTGGGACGCAAATGAGCGTGCCTCGCGCGGCACACCTCCTGGTAGCGGCTCGTCGCGACGGCGCAGACGCGCGACGCAGGCGCGCTCTTCGACACCCTGCGCCGTGTTGTCGAGTGCTTCGAGGTGAATGTGGGGTCCCGCGTCACCGTTGTCAAGGCCCCCCGGCATGACCCGGTGGGCAACGGGGGTCGGATCAGCGCTCGAAGGCGTCTGCGATCGCCTCGAACTCGGCGAGCTCGGCCATCACGGCCGACGGGTCGCCCCTGCGCGCCTTGGCGTGCGTCTGCTTGTCGGCGAACAGCCAGTCGCCGGTGCACTCGAGGTCCCATCCCGCGCTGCGGCCGAGCACGTCAACCACGTCGGCGTTGAGGACGCGCAGGCCCTCGCCGCGGCTTTCGGCGCACATCAGGCCGTTGGCCAGGGTAGGGGAGACGGTCTCCAGCTCGACCCGCTCGAAGCCCGGGTAGCGGACCCTCGCCAGCTTTTCGATCCCGGCCACGATCAGCTTGGGCAGCTTGACCGGCGGGTGGAAGAGGAGGAAGCGGGGCAGCCGGCGATCGTCGAGGCGCACGGCGAACAGCCAGCCCTTCTCGACCGACGGGTCGGAGGTGCCGGTCGTGGTCCGGTACTCGGCGACGTAGCGGCGGTTGACGCCGGCCTGCCGGCAGAGCAGGTTGGGGAGCTCGAGCCTGGAGTCGCGGAAGCGCGACGAGGAGCGCAGGACGTCCACGACCGCGTCGGCCTCGGCCGGAGCGGGCCGGTAGCCGAGCGGCGCGGCCGCAGCCTCAAGCCGCGGCCACAGCCGCGCGGCCTCCTTGACGACCCGCAGCCGCCAGCGGATGAGGAGGGCGAACCCGACCAAGACCACCACCGTCACCACGGCCACCAGGAGCCCGACCGGCATCGGCCACCTCCGCCTCGACCATTCTGTCACTGCCGCCAGCCACCCGGCGCCATCGGCAACCACCGGATCGTCCATCCCGGCCCCCTTGCCGCGGGCCCGGGCAGGGACCATATTGACCGTCATGGATTGACAGGCTTCGGCGCGTCGAGCTGTGCCTCGTCGCAGGAAGGCGGACGCATGAGTCGAAACGTCGGTGTCGTGGCAGTCATGGCGCTGTGTGCGGCATTGCCCGTCGCGGGCCAGCAGGTGTCGGACTTTCAGTTCTTCCCGATCGTGGCCCGCACCGCGGGCGTCGGCGGGACCCAGTGGGTGAGCGATCTGACGATCTACAACCCCCACGACTACGAATTGACCGTGGGCCTGCAGTTCTTTCCGGCAGACCAGGCCAACGTGTTCAACCCCCTCTTCCCGGTGCGCGTCACGCTCGACGCCCGTGAGACGGTGATCCTCGAGGACGTGCTGCACGGCCTGTTCCACTACGCCACCGACGTCAAGGGAGCGTTGCTCACCTCAAGCGACCATGACCTGATCCTGGCGAATCCGGAGGACGACGACTTCGCGGCGGTGACCCGCACCTACAACGTTGGCAGTCCCCTGGGGACCTTCGGTCAGACGGTGCCGGCCCTCGACTTCACCTACAACGCCGCGTGGTGGCCCTCGATCGCCACCGGCGCGCGCAACGACGAGCGCTTCCGCTCCAACCTGGGGATCGCAAATCTGTCGCTCTTCGAGGAGATCCAGGTCCACTACCGCATTCGGGCAGCCGATGGATCGGTGCTCGTCGAGGGCGTCAAGCCGATCCCGACGGCCAGCGTCCGCCAATGGTCGTTCGCGCAGCTCGGGGTCGGCCGGGTTCCCGGGCCGCTGACCGTCGAGCTCTGGCTCGATCCGGCCAGCCAGACGCCCGACCCGTGCAACGTGGACTTCCCGAACATGTTCGTCGGCTACGTCTCCAAGGTCGACGGCAACCCCGACGGTACCGGGGACGGCGAGTTCATATACGCCGCGCCAACCGAGGAGCTCGACTGCCCGGACTGACGGCTGCAGCGGCCCCCGCACCAGGGGGCGGCGCCGCGGCGAGGCACACCGGACGGACGACGGTCTGCTCTGCTCAGGGCACCGTCGCCGACCACGCGCTCATGTCGCCGGACTCGAAGCCGTCCGCGAACAGCAGTGGCTGGCAGAACTCCACGCCCGCCTGGATGACGTTGAGGAATCCGTAGCCGTAGGTGTAGTTGCCCTCCCCGTCGGGCGGCGCGCCGCAGTTGCCGGCCGGTGGTCCGCCGGTCGTGGCCTGCAGTACCTCGAAGGTCGCATCGACGTCGCGCACGAGATACCCGGCGCAGGACCAGAGCAGGGCGACTGCGCCG
Source organism: Holophagae bacterium (assembly GCA_003105185.1). Classification (GTDB taxonomy): domain Bacteria; phylum Acidobacteriota; class Thermoanaerobaculia; order Thermoanaerobaculales; family Sulfomarinibacteraceae; genus FEB-10. Next base: position 6,967 of record PQAJ01000062.1, on the reverse strand, counting down.
GCGACGTGGGCCGCGGCAGGGCTCGTTCCGCTGTATGCGCTCCAGTCGTTGGTCGGAACCGAGGTCCAGATGCTGACGCCCGGCGCCGACAGGTTGGGCTTGGTGTGGGGCTCGTGCCCGAACACGCTCGGGCCGCGGGACGAGAAGCTCGCGATCGTCCGCGTGTCGTCGTGCGCTGCGGCGGCGAATGACACCTGGTAGTCCCCGGGAGTCTCCATCGAGGCGCAGCCGGGGCCGCCGTTGCCTGCCCGCATCGAGGGGAAGATCCCCGCCGCCCGCCAGGCTGTGACCTTGGCCTCGAACCAGGGATCGCCGCCCCCGCCTCCCCACGCCACGACCACCACGTGCGGCCGGTTGTCTGGGTTGCCTGCCGGCTGCAGCAGCCAGTCGGCGCAGCTCTCGATCGCGAACATCGAGCAGCTGCTCGTCTCGCAGGCCTTGCAGGCGATCCACTCCGCACCCGGTGCCATGCCGGCCTGGTAGGTCAGGGTCGGGTCGTCGTCGCCGACCATGATCCCGGCCATCGCGGTGCCGACGCCGACGTTGTCGCACATCGACCCGCCGCAGATGTTCGAGGGATCGAACCAGCAGCTCGGATCCGCGGGATCGCTGCCGCAGTGGTAGGCGTTCTCCAGGGCCGGGTGGTTCCACTGGACGCCGGACGACATCTCGGCCACCACGATGCCCTCGCCCTGCCGGCCGAAGGCGGACCAGAACGCGGTGGCGCCGCTGTCGACCAGGCCCCACCCGAGCGTCGGCGCCTCGCCCTCGGTCCAGGCCGCCGTGGAGAAGGGCTCGAGGGAGAGCTCGCGGGGGGCCCGGATTCCAGCCACATCGGGTAGCTCTGCGAGCGCGGTGGCCAGCGCGGCATCGCCCGTGCGCACGTAGATCTCGTTCCCGGCGAGGAACGGCCGGTAGCTCGCGCCGCGGGCGTCGAGGATGGCGCGTGCCGCGGCCTGGCTCCGGTCGGCGACCTCTCGCAGGGCCGCGACCACGAACCCGCCGCGCTCGTGCCAGCCCATCCGGTACGCCGTCGACAGGTCCGCCTGCTCGGCGAAGCGGACCACGAAGTCGGCCGTCAAACCGGCCTCGAGCCGGCTCCACAGGTCGGCCTCGATGGTGTCGGCCCCGGCCGCTGCGGCGCCCAGCCCGGCCAGGCCCACCGCCAGCGCCACAACTCTCAGCCATCGGCTCTTCGACGCCATCTCCCACCTCCTTCTGGAGGCAGTCAGCCCACCTCGCCGCAAGCGCCCTGACAGTCCGAGGCAGGCCCCGATGCCGAAGCCGCCCGTCGCCACCTCTGGTGACCGTGCGCGCTGCATTGTGGAGTGATGCCCCTGGAAGGAAGATACGTCCGGGGTGACTCGTTGTCCAGCAGCCGGCTGGCCGTGGAAGGGTTGGCCTCACCCGAGTTCGCCCGCGACCCGACGACGGGCGACAGGCCGCCGCGTCCGGTGGCGGCGATGGCCGCCGGTCAGACAGAGACGATCCTGTCGCGGAGCCGTCCGTGAGCTCCTCCATGCGCCGCCGATCGCTAGCGACCACGAACCGGGCGCTCAGGAGCTTCCCGCCGCGCTGGAAGTCGGGCGGCGGGCCCCGCAGCGACCCCCGCGCTGAAGGGTTCCGCCACGGCGAGGCGCCGCGGGAAGGGGACCTCTGCCGGCCGAAGGGTTGACAACGGGCGGCGATGTGAGATGATGTCTCGGCTGCCGCGATGCGGCGCCGCTCGCGCGGGGCGGTCACGGCAGCAGCGACAACTCACAGGGCCCGCCAGGGCCCGGACGGCAGCCTCGCCGGCATGACTCCCGTTCCCCTCGACAAACCAGCCGGAACCACCCGCGGCGCACCCGCTTTCGCTGATCGTGCGGCCGCAGAAGGAAGTACTGTTTTGAGTTCATTCTCCGAGTTCCACCTCGATCCCGCCATCGCACGCGGGATCACAGACCTGGGCTTCAGCACACCCACGCCCATCCAGATCGCGGCACTGCCCCCGGGGCTTGCCGGCCGCGACGTCCTGGCCTGCGCCATGACCGGCAGCGGCAAGACCGCCGCCTTTGTCCTGCCCATCCTGCAGCGCCTCCTCGCCCGCCCGGGCAGCGGCCCCCGCGCCCTGGTGGTGACGCCGACCCGCGAGCTCGCGGCTCAGGTTCACGAGCATCTCAAAGCCCTCGGCCACCACACCCGGATCCGCTCCGTGGCGGTGTTCGGCGGCGTCGCCGCCGGCCCCCAGGAGCGTGCGCTGCGCAGCGGCGTCGACGTCGTGGTCGCGACCCCGGGGCGGCTCCTCGACCACATGCAGCAGCCGTGGCTGCGCTTCGACCGCCTCGAGGTGCTGGTGCTCGACGAGGCTGACCGCATGCTCGACATGGGCTTCCTGCCCGACGTCAAGCGGATCCTCGCCGCCCTGCCGAAGCAGCGGCAGAGCCTGCTCTTCTCGGCCACCATGCCGGCGCCGATCACCGAGCTCAGCCGGCAGCTGCTGCGTGACCCGGTGCGCATCGACGTCGAGCGCCCCTCGGCACCGCCGACTCTGGTCACCCAGTCGGTGCTGCCAGTGGCCGAGCAGCTCAAGCCGCTGCTCTTGGTCGAGCTCCTGCGCCGGGGCGACATCCGCACCGCGCTCGTGTTCACTCGCACCAAGCACCGCGCCAACCGGCTTGCCGACAAGCTGAGCCGGGCCGGCATCGTCTGCGACCGGATCCACGGCAACCGCAGCCAGCGCCAGCGGGAAGCGGCGCTTGCCGACTTCAAGAACGGCCGCCTCCAGGTGCTGGTGGCGACCGACATCGCCGCGCGCGGCATCGACGTTCACGATCTGCCGCACGTCGTCAACTTCGACGTGCCGGTGCAGCCGGATGACTACATCCACCGAGTCGGCCGGACCGCGCGCTCCGGTGCCACCGGGGACGCGATCACATTCGTGTCGCCGGCCGAAGGCCCGCAGCTCGCTGCCATCGAGCGCGCCCTGGGCCGCCGCTTGCACCGCCGCCGCCTCGACGGCTTCGACTACGACGCCAAACCGGCCGGGCAGCTCGAGATCCCGGTCGCGGAGCGCCTCGCCGCCATCCGCTCGCAGCGCGCGGAGGAGCGCGCCCGTGCTCGCGCGAACGCCGCCCGGCAGGGCGTCCGCGACGCCGGGTCGAGTGCCGCGCCGCGGCGAGGAGACGACGCCGGAGCGCGTCGACGCGGCCGCCGTACTGGCCGATCCGCGGCCAACGGAAGACCCTCCATCGCGCGCCCCAGCCATGGGGCTGGAAATTGAGCGAAAGGTGCTATCATGCCCTGTCCCGGCCCAGCCGCCGTGGCTGGACTCCCTTCGGCGGGCGGGTGGCTCGCCTTGATTCGAGACGTGAGCGCGCCCGGTGAGGGCGGCGACTCAAAGGAGAGAGAGAGAGCATGGCCAAGAAGCTGTTCGTTGGAAGTCTGAGTTGGAACACCGATGAGCGGGGCCTCCGCGAGGCCTTTTCGCCGTTCGGTACGATCACCGAGGCCGCGGTCATCACCGATCGCGACTCGGGCCGGTCTCGGGGCTTCGGTTTCGTGACGTTCGAGGATGACGACGCCGCCGACAAGGCGATCGCCGCGCTCAACAACACCGAGCTCGACGGCCGCACCATCCGCGTCGACGCTGCGCAGGAGAAGCGTCGCGACCGCTGGTAGGCATCTGAGCGAGTCCGCTCGAACCCCTCCCTCGCGGAGGGGTTTTTTCTTGGGCGTCACCGCCCGGCGACGGCACTGGGGGCAGGTGCAGTGCGATCTGTTAGCATGGACCGCATCTCAGCCCACTCGTGGCGGGTCGCATGGAGCGCACGCCCGACCGACCGAGAGCGGGCGAGAATCAGGCATCACGAAGAGGGAGGGAGCTGGTGGCACGCAAAACCGGATCCTACAAGTTCGAGAAACGGCGACGAGAGGTAGAGAAGCAGCAGAAGAAGGCCAACAAGCTGGCCCGCCGGATCGAGAAGAAGAGCGACACCGAATCCAGCGAGCAGGGCGAGTGACGGCCCGGCGCGTGCTCGCGCAGCGAGCCCCCGCGCCAGGAGCCGACTGAGGATCGGGGGAACGCAGTGGCCGACGTCTTCGAACGGCTGGCGAGGGCGCTCGACGGGCTGCCCAACGGCTTTCCGGCCACCGAGAGTGGGGTCGAACTCGCGATCCTGCGCAAGATCTTCTCGCCCGAGGACGCCGCCATGGCGCTCCGGCTCAAACCCCTGCCCGAGACTGCGGCCATGGTCGCCCGCCGGCTCCGTCGGCCGACCGACGAAGTGCGCGAGACGCTCGATGGCATGGCCGAGCGCGGCCAGATCTTCAGCTTCCGGCTGCGCGGCCGCCGCTACTACGCGCTGGCGCCGTTCATCGTCGGCATCTGGGAGTTCCAGATCAACCACATCGACCGCGAGCTCGCCGAGCTCTTCGAGGCCTACGCGCCGACCCTGCTCGGTGCCCTCGGCGGGACGGCGCCCCACCTCGCCCGCGTCATCCCGGTGAACCGCCGCATCGAGGCGCGCGCCGAGGTCCTGCCCTACGACGACCTCAAGGCGCTGCTCGAGCGCTGCAGCTCGTTCCGGGTCGCCGACTGCCTGTGCCGCAAGGAGCAGGCGCTGCTCGGCAAGCCGTGCCGCCACACGAGCGAGACCTGCATGTCGTTCTCCAAGGAGCCGAACGCCTACCAGGACAGCCCGGAGTGGGGGCGCGAGATCACCCGGCAGGAGGCCCTGGACCTGCTCGACCGCGTCGAGGAGGAGGGCCTGGTCCACTGCACCTACAACGTGCAGMGGGRTCTGTTCTTCGTCTGCAACTGCTGCTCCTGCTGCTGCGGCTTCCTGCGGGCGGTCAACGAGCACGGCGCGCCCTACATGCTCGCCCGCTCCAACTACGTCTCCGCGATCGACCGCGAGACCTGCTCGGAGTGCGGCGACTGCAGYGGCGACCGCTGCCCGGTGGCGGCGATCAGCGCCGACTCCAGCGGCTACGTCGTCGATCAGGGGCGCTGCATCGGCTGCGGGGTGTGCGCACTGGCCTGCGCGTACGACGCGATCCAACTCCTGCCGCGGCCCGAGCCGGAGCGCCTCAGTCCGCCCGACACCCTCATCGACTGGAGCCTCCAGCGCATCGACCACCGCCACGGCCGGCTCAAGGGCGCCGCCATGCGCGGCTGGCTGATGTGGGAGAGCCTCAAGATCGCCGCCCGCCAGCGGGTCCAGCCCGAGGACTCGACCTCCTGAAGTTCGAGCCGGCCCGTCGTCACGTCAATTCCAGTGCTTGAGCTCGGGCCAAGCCTCGGCGGCGGACGTGATCGGGTCGCGGCAGAGGAAGATCGGGCGGTTCTCCTCGGCCATGCCCCACGGGTGGTGGTGCTCGCCGACCTGCTCCACCGAACCGCAGATTGGCTCCAGGCTCTCCCGGCTCCACTGCAGCCAGATGACGAGGTCGCCCTTGAAATCGGGCGGTCCCCACAGCCAGTGGTTCTGGTGGGCGCAGATCGGCGTCGGCAGTCCGAGCGCCGGGCCGAAGTGGTTGATCGCGCCTGCCTCGCCGTAGTTCGAGGCGAAGATCCCCGTTCGCTCGCGCTCCTCCGTCGACAGCGACCAGTAGATCTCGGCCACCTCCTGCACCAGCTCGGGCCAGCCGAACTGGTCGCCGAAGTACTGCGGCAGGGGCCCGATGTGGGCGACCTCGGTCTTCGCCGGGGCGAAGCCGAGCGTCTCCTGGTACTCGAGGAACCGGGCGGGCGGAAGGACTGGCATGAACATCGGCGCGAGCACCGCGCCGGCAACGGCGATACTGGCGAGGATGGCTGCGCGGGGCCATCGCCGGCCGCGCGTGAGCGCCCACCGCTCGAACCAATCTTCCACCGTGACGCCGCCGGCCGCGAGCAGCATCGGGTAGATCGGGACCAGGTAGTAGACCTTTGCCTTGAGGGTGATCATCACCACCAGGAGCGCCAGGTAGGTCCAGCCGAGAACCCGGAACCGCCTCAGAGGGCCGCCAAGCAGCGACGCCAGCCCGAGCAGCCACACCGGGAAGACCACGGGATGCATGACCAGGATCTGCTGGGCGATGAAGCCGATCGGTGACAGGGCCACGTTCTTGCCGAGCTCACGGACGTTGGCCAGGTCCTCCAGGGTGGGGAAGCCGTGCACCGCCTGCCAGACCAGGTTGGGCAGAAAGATCAGGAGGGCAACCCCGGCGCCGAGCCAGATCCAGCGCCGGGTGAGCTCCGCTCGCTGCGGCGACACCAGCAGGCCGGTCAGTACCGCCGCGCCGAACAGCACGGTCGAGTGCTTGTTTTGCAGGCCGAGCCCCGCGACCACCCCGAACCAGATCCAGAGCCGGGAGTCGCCGGTGCGGACGATTCGCGCCAGCAGCCACGCACAGCCCATCCAGAAGAGCGGCTCGAACGCGTTCATGGTCATCAGCCCGTCGATCGCCAGGTAGATTGGCGCGACGAGCGCGCACAGACCGGACAGGGCTTGGGCGAAGGGGCCGCCGCCGAGTTCGCGAGTGATCATGGCGGTGAGGGCGATCAGGGCAGCGCCGGCCAGCAGCGGGAGTATCCGCAGCGCCGGCAGCGAGCCGCCGAGCAGCAGCGCAATCTTGCCGTAGATCGCTACCAGCGGCGCGCAGTCCACGTAGCCCCAGTCGAGGTGGTGCGCGAGGTCGAGGAAGTAGAGCTCGTCGCGGAAGTAGCCGTAGCGGAACAGGCCGGGGATGTGGGCGGACACCTTGGCGACGACGAGCACCAGGACGATCGTCCAGTGGAGCGGCGGCAAGCTTTCGCGAGGAGGGGCGGCGGCAGCCATCATGCCTCCCGGCATTGGATCGCCCTCAAGTCTAGCGCAGAGCCGTGAGCGCGCGCGGCCGCCCAGCCTTCACGGGTGGCCGGTCCCTGGGAGTCCGATGACGGGGCAGCTGATCGACAACAACCACATCAGGAGCGCACACGGGCCTGTGCCCCACACTCCTA
>PQAJ01000061.1 GCA_003105185.1 Holophagae bacterium | reverse complement strand
CCGGCCTGGGTGTGGTTGGGTGAGGTGGTCGCATTGTAGTCGTCGAGGTGGCAGTCCACGCACTCCGACGGCAGCCCCTGGTACACCGTGCCGGTGTGGCAGCTGTTGCACTCCTGCTGAAGATGGGCGCCGACCAGCGGCCACACCGTGTGCGGATAGGTCGCCTGGTGCCAGTCGGGGTCGGAGAAGCCGTGGCAGCCGTCGCAGGTGGTCGGGAAGCCGGCCGCCGGGTGGTTCGGATTCTGCGACCCGTTGTAGTCGTCCTGGTGACAGCCCACACACTCGGTCGGCGTGCCCTGGTAGCCGCCCGCGTGGCAGTCCAGGCACTCGAGCGTCGCGTGCACCCCCTCGAGCTGGAACGGGTGGTCGAAGTGCCCATCGCTCCACGCGGTCGGCGTGTGGCAGACCTCGCAGGTGGTCGGGAAACCGGCCTGTGTGTGGTTCGGATCCGTGGTCGCGTTGTAGTCGTCGAGGTGGCAGTCCACGCACTCCGACGGCAGCCCCTGGTAGACGCTGCCGGTGTGACACGAGTTGCACTCGAGCGTGGTGTGCGATCCGACCAGCGGGAACACGGTGTGGGGGTAGGTTGCCTGATGCCAGTCCGGGTCGGTCTGCTGGTGGCAGCTGTCGCAGGTGGTCGGGAAGCCCGCCGCCGGGTGGTTCGGGTTGGTCGAGCCGTTGTAGTCGTCCTGGTGGCAGCCCACGCAGTCGGTCGGCGTTCCCTGGTAGACGCCGTTCGGGTGGCATGAGGCGCAGTCGAGGGTCGCGTGCACGCCGACGAGCTGGTAGCTGCTGTGGTCGAAGGTGGCGTCGTGCCAGGACGAGTCGCTCGGCTGGTGGCACAGCTCGCAGGTCGTCGGGAAGCCCGCAGCCGGGTGGTTCGGGTTCTGCGAGGCGTTGTAGTCGTCCTGGTGGCAGCCCACGCAGTCGGTCGGCGTGCCCTGGTAGACACCGCCGGCGTGGCATGCGGCGCAGTCGAGCGTCGCATGCACGCCCACCAGCTGGTACGGATGGACGAAGACAGCCGAACCCCAGCTCGGATCGTTGGGGTTGTGGCACACCGTGCAGTCGGTCGGGAAGCCGGCCGCAACGTGGTCCGGATCCTCGGTGCTGGCATAGTCCTCGGAGTGGCAGCTGTAGCAGTCCGCCGGGACCGCACCGTCGTAGCGCCGGCCCGGATGGCAGCCGTCGCAGTCCACCGTGCGGTGGGGAACGTTGAGGGGCTGCCCGGTGTAGGCGTGATCCCAGGTCACCGCGGTCCACGAGATCGGCCGGTGGCAGTTCTCGCACTCGTTGCCGAGCCTGGTCCGGTTGGGATCGTCCTGGCGGCGGATCCAGTGGCAGTCGTAGCAGCGGGTGGGCGTACCCTTGAGCTGGCCGTCCCAGTGACAGTCGGCGCACGGCACGTCGAGGTGACGGCCCTCCAGCGGCAGCAAGGTCGACTTGTGGAACGCCCGCGAGGCGTTCTTGAAGTGGGCGTCGACCGCGTGGCAGGTCGTGCACTCGCCCCCCAGCGTTCCCTTGTGCACATCCTCATGGCAGGTCACGCACTTCGGGTTGAGGGTCAGGAACGAGCGCGAGGTGTGGCAGCGCGCGCAGTCACCGCGGAACTCGCCGTGAAAGCCCTCGAGGGCGAAACCGGCCTCGGCGGCGTGATCGAAGGAGTCGCGGTCGAGCGGCCGCAGGTCGACGTCGCGTCCGCCGTGCTCGGCGTGGCAGGTCGCGCAGTCCTTGACCGTCACCTCGCGGTGCACGCCCTTCTTGGCGACGATGCGGTCGGCAATGAGGTCGTGACAGACGAGGCAGCGCTCGCCCTCAACCTCGCCGGCATCGTTGTGGCAGCTGTCGCAGCTGTCGGGGTTGTCGATGCCTGCATGGGCGGCGCTCAGCGGGCCTGGCGAGCTGCCGGCGTCCTGAGCTTTGACCGCCACCGGCTGCACGATAAGGAGCGCGCTCACGGCGAGCAACAGCCTCACCACAGGCACGACCTTCCGGCAGCCGACGTCCGACCTCTCGCTTTCAGATCTGGTTGTCATGATCGATATGACACCATAGGTCTTCCGCTGACGCAAGCGTGAGGTTTGTCACGGCTGTGTCAAGGTTGTGTCACCCCGTCTCCTCCGCCATCAAGGGGTGACCACAGTCACCCCCGCCGGCACGCGCCCGCCGCGCGGCGATCGTTATCGGCGCGCCTCGCTGTGCTCCTGGGCGAGCTCTGATGCCCGGTTTGCCGGCGACGGTCCGCCGCGTGCGTCGAGACCCGCTCCGGCACGCGCGGGACGGCAACCGCCGCCATTGACAGCAGCTCCGACGGCGGTTACGTTACGCGGTGACGTCACATCCCTCACATCTCGAGCCGAGAGGAGGTCGCCATGCGTGCGTTCACCCTTCTCACCCTGGGCATCGGCGTTCTGGTCGGGCTCCAGCCGGCGTGGGCTGCGGGCCCATCCGTCAACTCCGTCGAGCGGCCGCCAGTCCCCGGCGCCCAGCCGCCAGCGGCCGAGCAGATCGGCCAGGTCGTCGGCAGCTTCACCTTCCCCAACCCCCCGATCCCGCCGAATCACGCCCTGACCGGGATCGAGCACGACGGCCTGGGCAACCTCTACTGCGCCGACACGGGCGCCGGCAGTGATCCCTCGCAGTTCTTCCTCAGCACCACGCGCGAGCCGGTCGCGCAGGTGATCGACGGGCCGTTCGTGGTGGAGTCGCACTCAGGAACCCCGATCGGCATCACCACCGACGGCAGAAGCGTCTTCGTCGGCGACGTTTCGGGCGCGGACGTCGACGTCTACGACCTCGCCGGCAACTATCTGCGGAGCTTCTCGGTGGCGTCCCAGACCGGGTTCCCTGAGGGCATCACCTTCAACCGGATCACCGACCACCTGTACGTGGTGGACGGCCAGGGCGGCAACAAGGTCTCCGAGTTCACGCTCGACGGCACCTTCATCCAGAACTTCACGGTCAACGGCGCCTCGCAGGACGGCCTCGCCTTCGACCCCTGGCGCTGCTCCTACTGGCTCTATGACGGCGGTCCCAGCGGGACCGACACCGTCCGCCACTACGACTTCAACTTCGTCGAAATGGAGAGCTTTGCAGGTCCGCTCGCCGCCGGATACGGCTACGGCGAAGGGGTCGCGGTCATCGGCGACCGGCTCTACATCATGTCGTCCGTCGCGGGCGTGGCCACCGTGGTCGTGTTCGACATCACCGACGCGGTGCTGTCACCGCAGTCCGCGCTGTGCCGCATCTTCGAGGATGGGTTCGAGAGTGGCGACGCCTCGGCCTGGAGCGCCTCCGTTCCCTAGGACTTCGGCCCGCACTGGCCACTCGACAGCGGCACTCGACCGGATTGACCGTGGAGGGCCATTGCGGCCCGGACTCCTGGGGATTGAAGGAGTCTGCGCCTGAGCGTATGCCGGGACGCGCCTCGGTGAAGACGCTCACCTTGATCGCAGCCACGGTCCTCAGTCGGCTGTTGATCATGAAAAGTGACTTCCCGCAGCGTGCCGGTCACCTCGGGATGCGCGCAGCGCATCCGTTCTAGCAGCGTGTGGGGCTGAGGCCACCGAACCGACCATTCCTTGGCGATCCGCCGAGGGGCCTCAGCACCGCGCGCTGCTAGAGTCCGACCTTCTCGAGGATGCGATCGAGGGCCTCGAGCTCGCCGCGGGTGATGTAGAAGTGCGGCGAGAAGCGGACCAGGCCCTGGCGGACCGCGCACACCACCCGGCGCTCGGACAGCCGGCGGTGCGCCTCGCGAGCGGTCGTGCCGCGCGGTCGCGCGGCCACGATGCCGGCGACCGGCTGGCCGGATCCGGGTGAGAAGACGTCCCAGCCGTGGGCGATCAGGATCCGGGTGAGCATCCTGGCGAGCGTCTCCACCCGCGACTGGATGGTCTCGCGCTCGACGCTGGCGATGATGTCGAGGCCGGCCGCGAGCCCGGCGACCCCGACGCCGTTGCGTGCCCCGGGCTCGAACCGCCGCCCGTCCTCGACGAAGGCGAGGCGATCGAGGAAGAAGTCGCCGGGTTGCCGGTGGACGTTGCGCCAGCCGCTGAGCACGGGCTGGAGCTGGCCGCGCAGCTCGGGCGTGGTCGCCATGAGCCCTGCGCCTTCCGGCCCGAGCAGCCACTTGTGGCCGTCCGCCACCACCGCGTCGATGCCGATCGCGCGCATGTCCATCGGCAGCACGCCGAGGCCCTGGATGGCGTCGACCACGAGCAGGCATCCGTGATCCCTGCAGATTCGGCCGATCTCGGCGAGGGGCGCGATCCACCCGGTGTGAAAGGCCACCCAGGACACCGTCACCAGCCGGGTCTTGGACGTGAGGTTGCGCGCGATCTGGTCCGGGTCGACCCGGCCGTCCACCTGCGGGTAGCGCACCACCTTGACGCCCTTGCGCGCGAGGTGGAGCCACGGGGCGGCGTTGGCCGCGAACTCCTCCTCCCCCACCAGCACCTGGTCGGCCTTCTTCCAGCCCAGGCCCTCGGCGACCATCGACAGGCCCTCGGAGGTCGAGCGGACGATCGAAATGTCCTCCGGACCGCAGCCGATCAACTGGCTGCCGAGGTGCCGGCAGGTGAGATGGTTGTTGCGCCACTCCTCGGAGTTGTCGAGCCCGGTGCGCTCCTGGTCGGCGATCCGCTTCCGCATCGCCTCCGCCACCGGCCGCGGCAGCGGGCAGACCGCGGCGTGGTCGAGGTAGAGGCAGTGCTCGCGGATCGGGAACTCGGGCAGCCAGTCGCGGAGGTCGAATGCCACCGAAGCATGATAGCGCTGCCACGCAGCCTGGCCCGTCTCCGTCTCCGTCTCCGTCTCCGTCTCCGTCTCCGTCTCCGTCTCCGTCTCCGTCTCCGTCTCCGTCTCCGTCTCCGTCTCCGTCTCCGAACGGACGATCCTCATSGGAACAGGTAACGCGGGAATGGGCACGGAAACGGGCAGGGGCACGGAAACGGGCGGAGTGCCCGGCCCCGGACCCCCCAACCCTTACTTGTCCGCTGCGCAGCGAAAGCCCGTGGCGCGCGAGGCGACGTCGGGCCGCCGCTGCTCGCGGAACGACACCCGCAGGCGACTGGCTGGCGTCACGTACGAGCCGCCGCGGACCACGCGCTGCTCCTCGACCCACTCACCGGTGAGCTGGTTCCAGGCCCGGCCGTCGCTCGGGGCGTCCCAGTAATTGCGGTGGTAGTGGTCGGCCACCCACTCCGACGCGTTGCCGAGCATGTCGTGCAGCCCCCAAGCGTTGGCCGGGAAGGAGCCGACCGGCGCCGAGTCGACGAAGCGATCGTCGCCGACGGACTCGATCGCGTTCGCGAGGCCCGGCTGCCAGAGGTCCCCCCACGGATGGCGCGTCGTGGTGCCACCGCGGGCGGCCCGCTCCCACTCGGCCTCGGTCGGCAGCCGCTTGCCGGCCCAGCGGGCATAGCTCGACGCCTGGAACCAGGTCACCCACAGGACGGGGTGGTCCGCCAGCTCCGGGTCCTCGAACGCTGCCGCGCGCTGCGGCGGCGTGCAGGCGTCATCCTCGACACAACGTCGGTACTCCGCGTTCGTCACCTCGGTCGCATCCAACCAGCAACCGCTGACCGACACGCTGTGCGCCGGGTGCTCGTCGTAGGCCGAGGCGCCATCGTCGGGCGAGGCGCCCATGCGGTAGGTGCCGGACGGCACCCACGCCATCAGCTTGCCGTCGCGGCCCGAAATCCGGCGCATGCCCGGCGGCGGCTCGGCGAGCCGCGTCAGCTCGCGGAACGCCGGGCTGTCGGGGCCCAGCGTGCGCATCAGGTCGAAGGTCGAACCGGCGAGGTTGAACTCGCCGCGCCCGACGAGCGACCTCGCGGCCGCTTGCATCTCCTCGAGGAGCCCTTGCTCATACGTGGCGAGCCGGCCGCTCAGCCTGCGGTCGCCGGCCGCCGCCGAGCGGTAGCCGGTGATGGCGGCTCGCACCGTCAGGACGTCGCCACGGTTGACCTCGGCGTGCAGCTCGTTCTCGAGCTGGTCCAGCAGGTCGGCCAGCACCCGATCCCCCGGGTCCTGCCGAAGCATCGCCACGACCCGCGGCAGCGCCTCGGACACCCGGGCCTCGACCACCAGCCAGGTCACCGCCCGCCGCTCCAGGTACCGGCGGTCAGGCCCCGACAGGCCTGCCTCTTCGAGCTCCATGCCGGGCGCGCCGCGCAGCGGGAACGCGCGCAGCGCAAGCTGCACCAGCTGCTCGGCAGTCACCCTCTCGGGAGGGTCGGCGACACAGCGGAAGCCGACGTCGTCGGCGGCGTAGTCCTCGTCCTGCCAGCACCGGCTCGCGATCCGGGCCAGGTCGACGGTCCGTCGCCACGACCCACCACGCAGCGCGCGGCCCCAGCCCCCCGCCAGCCACGGCCGGCCGTCCCGCGGCATCGCCGCCAAGTCACGGTGGTAGCGATCGGCGCACCACTCCCAGACGTTGCCCCCGACGTCGAAGATCCCCCAGCCCGTGGCCGGGAAGGAGGCGGCCGGAGCGAGCCCCGGGAACGGGTCGGTCGGCGACGTCTCGTAGACGTTGGCCGTCGCCTGCCCGCGGCTCCGGCCCCAGGGGAACCGACCGTCGACGCTGTCGTCGCGGCCGGCGCGCTGCCACTCGGCCTCGGAAGGAAGGCGGCGCCCTGCCCAGCTCGAGAACGCGGCCGCCTGCTGCCAGCTGACGCCGACCACCGGCTCGGTCGCACGGGCGGGATCGGTCAAGGCCGCCGAGTCGGCCGGCGGGGAGCACGACCCGGCGTCGACGCAGCGCCGGTACTGGCGGTTGGTGACCTCGACCCGGTCGACCCAGAAGCCCGCGACCCGCACTTCGGGGCCCTTTTCGCCGTCCCGGCAGTCGTTGTCGCCCCAGACGCAGCCGGCGACGAACTGAGCGTCCGGCACGAACACCAGCTCGGCGCCGTCGAGCGGCGCCGTCCACACCGCACCCGGCTCGGCCCCGGACGGCGGCAGCAACTGCCTGCCGAGGCGCGCCATCACGGCGTCCGTCCGCTCGTGGTGAGCGGCCATCGCCCATGCGGCGCCGGCCGCGTTCGCATCCGCCGTCAACTGGGCGTCGCCGTACTCGACCAGGGCCCGTCCCAGCCTGCTGCGCAGCCGAGACATGCGGTCCTCGCCGTCGTCCAACCGCTGGACGAGGGCCTCGTAGGCATCCATCAGCGTGGCCGTCGCGGCCAGATGACCCGCGCTCGCCTCGGCGAGCACCGAGGCCTCGGCAGCCGCGACGACCTCCTCGGCCGCCGGGTCCCCCGGATTGCGTTGCAGAGTCGCCACGGCGTCGGGCAGCGCGCTCCAGGTGGCCAGCGCCGTCGCGGGCGCCAGAGCGGCGAGCGCGCCGACGGCGGCGAGCAGCAGCCTCAGACGATGGTCTCGGGGAGCGCCGGTGAACAACACCCCTCATTGTACCCAGGCGGCGGTCGGGTTCGGACACGGCCTGCCTGCGCGGTGCCCGGCGACCGCCGTCGCGCGCCGCCGACCTTCGTGCGCGCCGGCGGCGCGCTACACTCGTTCCGTGGCCGAAACCGGCGACGAGCTCGCGTTCTACCGGGACGTGGAGGACTTCTTCGCGACCATCCGCGGGGTGCCCCACCTGCTGTCGTCGAAGGACTTCCAGCTGCTGCGCTCGTGGTGGCGGGAGCAGGTGCCGCTGGCAGCGGTCACCGGGGGCATCTCCGAAGCCTTCGCGCGCCGCCGCGACCGCGGCGACGTCGACCCGGTGGTCAGCCTCGGGTACTGCCGCCACGCCGTCGCCCGGCATGCGAAGCGCCTCGCGGAGATGCGGGCCGGCCAGCACCTGGAGGGCACCGGCGCCGCTCCCGAGGCACCCCGCCGCACGCCGGCAGTGCTCGCCGGCGAGCTGCGAACGGCGGCGGCCGGGCTCGGCGACGCGAGGCTTTCGGTCGCCCGCGCAATCCTGACCATTGCGGATCAGGTGGAGGCCGCCAGCGACCTGCCGTTGCCGATGCTCGACGAGCACCTGTGTGCACTCGAGTCGGTGCTGCTGGCCGTCTGCTGGCGGGCGCTGCCCGAGGCCGAGCAGGAGCGCATCGAGCGCGACAGCGCCGCTGCCGCCGCGGCGTCCGGCGCGACCGGCGACGCCCTCGGCCGCACCCGCCGCGCGATCCGCGACCGCGACCTGCGGCGCGTCCTCGGGCTGCCGCGGCTGGAGCTCGGGTGAGCGAGCCGGCGAGCGACGGCCCGTCCGGCGAAGCGCCGGTCATCCTGTCCGCCGGCAAGCTCGTCGGCGGCGGCCGGGCCCTCGCCCACGCCGACGACCGGACCTGGCTGGTCGCGGGTGCGCTGCCGGGCGAGCGAGTCGCGGTGGTGCCGACCACGCGCCGTGCCGGGATCGTCGAGGGCCGCGTCGTCGAGCTGCTCGGACCGCCCCATCCGGCGCGCGCCGAGGCGCCGTGCCGCCACGCCGCACGCTGCGGCGGCTGCGACTGGCCCCACGTCGACCACGAGCGCGGCGCCGCCCTCAAGCTGGCGGCCGCCGCCGAGGCGATTCGCGGATCCTCTGCGCTGGCCGATCGGCTGCGCTCGGCGCCGATCCGCAGCTCACCCCTCGCCTACCGCCTGCGCGCCCGGCTGCACTGGGATCCCGCCAGGCGGACTCTCGGGTTCTTCGAGGAGCGCAGCCGGCAGGTCAGCGCGATCCCCGATTGCCGGGTGGTGTCGAGCCGGCTCGGCCGCGCGATCGGGCCGCTTGAACGCGCCCTCTCCGGCCGCTGTCCGGCCGCGGTCGATCTCGAGTGGCTCGAGGACCTCGACGGTGGCCGCGCGGTGGCGGGCCTGCGACCAACCGGCCACGACGCGGCCGCGGTGCGCCCCGACTGGCTGCCGCCGGCCGAGGCGCTGCCGGGCGTGGTCGAGGGGATGCACACCGTGTCGGCCTCCGGTGAGATCACGTCCGGCTGGGGCGACCAGGGCGTCGTGATGGCGCTCCCGGTTTCCCTTTTCGTGCCGATCGGTTCCTTCTTTCAGGGGAACCGCCACCTCGCCGGGTGGCTCTTCGATCGGGTGGTCGAGTTGTCCGGATCACGCCCCGTTCCGACCTGGGACCTGCACGCCGGTGTCGGGTTCCTCGCTGCCGCGGCCTGGCACGCAGCAGCGCGCGAGCTGCATCTGGTCGAGCCGTCGCGGCCGTCGGCCGGGGCAGCGCGGCGCAACCTGCCGGAGGCACGCGTCGCCGTCGGCACCGCCGAGGCCGTGCTCGCCCACGCCGGCGCCCTGCCGGCCGAGTCGCTCGTGCTCACCGACCCGCCGCGGGCCGGCATCAGCCCCGAGCTGCGACGGCGACTCGCCGGCTGGCATCCGGAACGGATCGTGATGCTGGCCTGCGACCCGGCGACCTGGGGCCGCGACACCTCCTACCTGGTCGACCGCGGCTACCTCCTCACCCACCTCGAGCTGGTGGATCTGTTCCCATCGACCCACCACGTGGAGATCCTGGCGGTTCTGGAGAGCGGGTGAACGGCGCCGGCGCCGAGCGCCGGGCGTTGCGTCCCCTGTGGTGGCTCGCGACTGGAGCCACCCTCGGCGCGGTCGCCGCCATGGCAGCCGATGCGGCCGCCGCCGACGTGGTCGGCCGGTTTCTGGTCGGGGTCGGGGCGGTGGCCGTCGTCGCCGCGCTCGTCATCCCGCGGCTGTGGCCACTGTGGCTCCTCGCCGGGATCGCCCTCGGCGGCGGCCGGGGAGCGGTTGCCAACGCCGAGCACGTGAGGATCGTCGAGCTGGCGGCGGCTACCGACGCCGCGGCGCTCCGCATCGAGGTCACGATCCGCGAAGGTTGGGAGCCCAGCCGCTGGGGACGGCGGACCACGGTGTCGGTCGGCGCTGCACGCCACTTTGACCGCGAGCTCCGGTTGGCGGGACAGTGGCAGCTGGAGGTGCGTGGTGCGCTGAGCGGCCGGGACATGCTGCCGCCACCAGGCTCGGTGGTCGCTGCGCTGGCGACGGTCCGCGGCGACGACGCCCGCCCGATGCTGGTCGTCGACTCACCGCGGCTCCTCGACACCCTGTCACCCCCGCGCGGCCTGGCGGCCCTGCGCGACCGCCTCGCCAGCGAGGTGCTCGCGGCTGCCGGGACTGACCTCCACCGGATCCGCGCCGCCGAGATGGCGGCGGCGCTCGCCCTCGGCCGTCGCGATCTGCTGGCGCGCGAGCGCCGCGACGGCTGGCGCCGCTCGGGGCTGGCCCACCTGCTGGCCGTCAGCGGGCTCAACGTCGGCATGGTGGCAGGGGGGATCTGGCTTGCCCTGTCGGCGCTCGGGCTGCACCCGAGACGGGTGCGCTGGCTGATGCTCGCGGCGGTCCCGGCGTACACGCTGCTCGCCGGAGCGGCGCCCTCCGCCGTGCGCGCAGCGCTGATGGCAGTGGCCTACCTGGGCGGGCGCCAGCTCGGCCGCGCGGTGATCCCGATCTCGAGCCTGCTGCTCGCCGCCACAGCGATCATCGTGGCCGAGCCGCTGCTGGTCGCAGATCCGGGGTTCCAGCTCACGGTGCTGGTGACCGCTGCACTGGTGCGCTGGGTCCCGCCGGTCACCGCTCGCCTGCCGATGCCGCGCCCGCTGGCGGCCGTGGTGGCGGTGCCGGTGGTCGCCCAGGCGGCGGCGGCGCCGGTGGTGGCCGCCCACTTCCACAACGCGGTTCCCGGAGGCCTGATCGCCAACCTCCTGGTGCCGCCCCTCCTGGCTCCGAGCCTCGGCCTGTCGCTGCTCGCCGTGCTCGGCTCTCCGCTCTGGCCAGGTGCGGGCGCTCTGGTGCTCGACCTGGTCGGGGTCGCCGAGCGGATGCTCTGGCTGGGCGGCGCACCCGGCCGGGCGCTGGAGCTGGTGGTCCCCGGCCTTCCTGCGGCCGTGGCAGCGGCCTTCGCGGTCGCGGGCTGGCTGGCGTTGCGACCGGGTCGCAGTGGCGCCGTCGGGGCCGCGGTCTGGTGCACCCTGCTCGCCGCGCTGGCGGGATGGTGGGCGCTGCGGCCGTCGACGGCGCCACCGCGGGTCGCGCTGCTCGAGGTCGCGGACGGCCTCGCGGCGACGGTCGCGACCCAGAACGGCGTGATCCTGGTTGACGGCGGCCGCTGGCTCGACCAGGCCGCCGAACTGCTCGCCGACGACGGTGTCCGCCGCCTCGCCGCCGTGGTCGCCTCGCATCCGGACGAGGACCACCTCGGCGGGCTCGGCCGAGTGCTCGACGTGATGCACGTCGATCGGCTCGTGTTCCCGGCCTGGGCCCGTTCGAGCGAGGAGATGGCGCCGCTGCTCCTTCGCGCCCGCAGGCGCGGCGTCGACCTGATCCCGGCCGCGCGCGGGTCGGTGGTCAGCATCGGCGGCACCACAGTGCGCGTGCTATGGCCGCCGGCCCGTCCGGACGCCCATGCCGACAACGACCGTTCGCTCGTGGTGCAGGTTGTGACCGAGCCCGGCGCCGTGCTCGTGGGAGCGGACATCGACCGCGCCGTCGAACGCCGACTGGCGCGCTCGAGCTACCTCCGCGCTGCGGTGCTCGTGGTGCCCCACCACGGCAGCCGCGAGTCGTGCTCCGACGCCCTGCTCGAGGCCGTGAGCCCCGAGGTGGTGCTGGTGCCAGCGGGCCCCCTCAACCGGCACCACCACCCCCACCCGGAGACTCTCGACCGGATCGCCCGGCGCGGCCTGCCGGTCCGGTTTCCGCTGCGCGACGGCCGCTGCGGGGCGCGTCTCGTCGACGGTCGCTGGGCGCCCTTCCCCTGAGCGCAGCGCCCTTGCCAGCCTGCACTGCGGGGCACGGATTTCATGTCAGGCACCCTCGCCGACACCTGGCAGGAGTTCCCTTTCCTGCTCACCGACCGCCGCGACAACGCCACCGAGTACGAGCCCGCCACTGGCGGCGAGCCCTCGACCGGGATGCCTGCGCTGTTGGTGTGGGGCGGTCGAACCCCGCTCCCGTTCCCGATTCCGCGCTCGTTTCCGCTCTCGCTTCCGCGGCGGCCGTGCCCCCAGGTTTCGCGCGAGTCGCGCTAAGCTCGACTCGTGATGGACGCCGCAACTCCCCAGCTGCCGCTGCTCGTGATCATGGGACCGACCGGCTCGGGCAAGAGCGAGCTGGCGCTCCAGGTCGCCGAGGCGATCGGCGGCGAGATCATCTCGGCCGACGCCTTCGCGGTCTACCGCGGGCTCGACATCGGAACCGACAAGCCGCCGATCGAGGCGCGGCGCCGGGTCCGCCACCACCTCCTCGACGTCGCCGATCCGCACCAGCGCTTCTCCGCGGGCCACTTCGTGGCCGCCGCCACCTCCGCGATCGACGACATCAGGTCGCGGGGGGCGGTGCCGATGGTGGCTGGCGGCACCCACTTCTACGTTCGCGCGCTGCTGCTCGGCCTCTTCGAGTCGCCGCCCGGCGAAGCCTCGCTGCGCGCCCGGCTCGCCGCCGAGTGGGACGCCGATCCTGCCCGGACTGCGGATCGGCTGCGCGCCGTCGACCCCGCGGCGGCGGCCCGCATCGGGGCCGGGGACCGCCAGCGGGTGCTGCGGGCGCTCGAAGTGTGGGAGCTCACCGGAGTCCCGATCTCGGAGCACTGGCGGCGGCATCAGTCGCGGCTTCCCTACCACACGCTGCTGGTCGCGCCGCACCGGGAGCGGCGCGATCTCTATGCTAGAATCGACCTGCGCGTCGTTGACATGTTTTCTCGTGGTCTGGAGGAGGAGGTCACGCGGATTCTCGCCTCGGGGGTCCCCGCCAGCGCCCACGCTCTCAAGGCGATCGGCTATGCCCAGGTCGTGCAGATGCTTGCTGGGGGCGGAGATCGTCCGACCGCAATCGAGCAGACGAAGCAGGCGAGCCGCCGGCTTGCCAAACGCCAGCTCACGTGGCTGAGGTCGCTCCGCGAGGGCGCGCTCGAGTGGGTGGCGCCGGTCGAGCACGGAGGCGCAGAGTCGGTGGTCGCAAAGTGGTTGGGATTCATCGGGGAGGGCAGCGAGCCATGAACAAGCCCGCGAGCAGCACCATCAACATCCAGGATCCATTCTTTTACCAGCTTCGCAAAGAGGCCCGCAGCGTCCACATCTATCTGGTGAGCGGCAAGCGCCTCACCGGCACTCTCCGAAGGTTTGATCGGTACGCGGTGATTCTCGAGAACCACGGCCAGGAGCAGCTCGTGTACAAGCACGCGATTGCGAGCGTCGCTCCGGCGATCCCCGTCAGCGGTCCCGATGAAGATCGAGGGTGACCGGAGGACCCGGCCGGACGATCGGTCGCTGATCCGGCGCGGCGGTCGCTCCCGTCGCGGCTCCGGCGGCGCAATCAGCACACACTGGCTGCTCGGGGCCGCGCGCCGCGGGGCCATCCTCGCCGCGCTGGTGCTGGCAGCTGCCTCGGCAGTGGCGGCGCAGCCCGCTCTCCCGGGCCCCCTGGAGGGCCCCGGGCATCCTGAGCTCAAGCGACGCGAAGCGAAACGCCTCGCCAAAGCCGTAGCCAAGCTCGAGGACGGCGACCTCGCGGCGGCGGGCGCGGCCGCGGCCAAGGCGGGCGACACCCCCGCCCGCGAGCTGCTCGAGCTGCAGATCGCGATGGCCACTGCGGAGCCACCCGTGCCGGAGCTCGAGCAGCTGTGCGCCAGGCGCCCGGACTATGCGGCGGCCTGGGTGACCTTGAGCGAGGCCGCGGCGCTGAGCGGGCTCGAGTCCACGGCGCTCGAGGCGGCGCGGCGCAGCGCCGAGCTGTGGCCGGAGTCGACATGGGCGCAGCGGGCTGGCGAGCTCGAACGACGCTACGTTGGCGGCCGGATCACCCAGGCGCAGGCGGTCGCCGCCGAGGGCCAGACCGAGGCCGCGCTCGAGATGGTCGACGCCGCGCTGGCGCTTGCTCCGTCCGATCGCACCGCTCTGCTGACCAAGGCGGATCTGCTCGGCGCACTGGGACGAACCGGCGATGCCGAGGCGATCCTCCGCAATCTGGGCGATGACCCCGAAGTGCTGGTCCGGCGCGCACGTCTCGCCGAGAGCCGGCACGACCTCGCCGCTGCAATGGCTCTCTGGGGCGCGCTGCCCGTCGACGTCGCAGGGCGCGACGAGTCCCTCCGCCGCGTGCAGCTCGAGTGGCGGCGCCAGAATCTRCCCGAGCACGTGCAGGCGGCGCTCGCCGACGAGTCGCTCGACCGCGCCGGCCTGGCGTCCGTTCTGGTGGGGCTGGTGCCMGAGGCGCACGCCATCGGCGGCGGCCAGGTGCCCGTGCTGTCGGACATCGTCGGCCTCGAAGCGCAACGCGAGATCCTCACGGCAGTCAGAATCGGAGTGATGCAGGCCGATCTTCTCGAACACCGCTTCTACCCACGACGGACGGTCGAACCATCGGAAGTCCGTCGGGCGGTCGACAAGCTGTGCTCGCTGCTCGATCGGAACTCTCCGCAGTGGTGCGCAGAGGGGGCTCCGGTGACCGCCGACTGCATTGCACTGACGTCGCCGGTCAGCGGTTCTGCGGTGGCGAATGCGGTGCTCCGAACAGCCCCCTTGGAGGTCCCATGACCGAAGAGTTGAACCAGCTGCTCGCCAAGGTCGAGCTTTTCACCGAGCTCAGTCCCGACGAACTGGCCGCTGTCGCCAGCGTGGCCAACACGCGTTCGGTCGCCAAGGACACGGTGATCTTCCACGGCGGCGACGCCGCGGACGCGGTCTACGTGATCGCCTCGGGCAAGGTCAAGGTGGTGACGACCTCGACCGACGGCAAGGAGTTCATCCTGACCGTGCTCGGCGCCGGTCAGGTCTTTGGCGAGATGGCGCTCGTCGAGGAGGCGCCGCGCTCGGCGTCGGTGGTCACGCTGACCGCCGTCGAGCTGCTCGCGATCAAGCGCGAGGACTTCCATCACCTGCTGAACACCTCGCCCGGGATCTCGCGCAGCCTGCTCGCGATCCTGTCGCGCCGACTGCGCCGGGCCAACTCGAAGATGGAGTCGCTGGCCTACATGGACGTGGCCGGGCGGCTCGCCCGCTACCTCCTCGACCTCGCTCGCGACCACGGCCAGAAGATGGGCAAGGGCTGGATCGTGGTCCGGCGCCCGACCCACTCCGACATCGCCCACTCGATCGGCACCAGCCGCGAGACCGTGTCGCGGCTGATCAACGAGTTCGAAGAGGGCTTCGGCCTCGTGAACAAGGGCAAGTTCACCTACATCCGCGAGAACCTCCTGGAGTAGGTGGGAGTCGATGGTCGACAGTCGGCAGCTGCCCCGCACGCCTGCCGACGCCGGCCCCCGGGGCCATCGGAGGACAGGAGCCTCCAGCCTTCCGCTCTCAGTTCACTGCGACTTGCGGTGCCAGACCGTACCGTGGGGCGTGTCCTCGATGGCCACCCCCAGCTCGGCGAGCCGGGCTCGGATCGCGTCGGCGCGGGCGAAGTCGCGAGCCGCGCGGGCAGCGGTCCGCTCCTCGACCAGGCCGGCAACCTCGGCATCCCCGTTGGTGGCCGCGGGCGCGGCGGTCGGGACCACGCCGAGCGCGGCGTCGACCTCTGCGATCGCCTGCTCCAGGTCGTCGCGCACCGTTCCCGAGATGCCGCCGCCGTCGAGCGCGGTGTTGGCCGCCCGCAGCAGGTCGTGAAGCTCGGCCAAGGCCCGCGCGGTGTTGAGGTCGTCGGCGAGTGCGGCCCGGAACCTCTCACGGAAAGCGGCGACCTGCTCGGGCGCGAGCGCGCCGACGCCGGCCGACGCCGGGGAGTGTGCGAGCCGCCGCAGCGTGTTGGTGATGCGCTCGAGCGCCTGGGTGGCCGCGTGCAGGCCGTCGAACGTGAAGTTGAGCTTCTGCCGGTAGGGCACCGAGATCAGCAGGTAGCGGATGGCCAGCGGATCGTAGCCGCGCTCGAGCAGGTCACGGAGCGTGAAGAAGTTGCCGAGCGACTTGGCCATCTTCTCGCCCTCGACCAGCAGGTGCTCGGCGTGCAGCCAGAAGCGAGCGAACGGCCGGCCGGTGGCGCCCTCCGACTGCGCGATCTCGTTTTCGTGGTGCGGGAAGATGTTATCGACACCACCGCAGTGGATGTCGAGGCTCTCGCCGAGTGTCTCCATCGACATCGCCGAGCACTCGAGATGCCAGCCCGGCCGGCCACAGCCGAGCTCGGTCTCCCACGCCGGCTCGCCGGGCTTGGCCGCCTTCCACAGCACGAAGTCGCGCGCGTCCTCCTTCTCGTACTCGTCGACGTCCACTCGCGCCCCCGCGAGGTTCGCATCCGGTCGAACCCCGGACAGCTTGCCGTAGCCGGGGAAGGTCGCGATGCGGTAGTACACGGAGCCCTCGGAGCGGTAGGTGCGGCCGGCCTGTCCGAGGCGCCGGACCAGCTCCACCATCCCCGGAATGTGGTCGGTGGCGCGCGGGTAGTGCTCGGCGCGCTCGACGCGCAGCGTGTCGAGGTCCTCGAAGAACGCCGCCGCGTAGCGGTCGGTGTACTCGCGCAGGGACAGGCCCGCCTGGCTCGCACCACGGATGGTCTTGTCGTCGACGTCGGTCAGGTTCATGACCTGGGTGACGCGGTAACCGAACAGGCGCAGCACCCGCCGCAGGATGTCCTCGAACAGGAAGGTGCGGAAGTTCCCGATGTGGGAGTAGTCATAGATCGTCGGCCCGCAGGTGTAGATGCGGGCATGCCCCGCCTCGAGGCTGGTGAAGGGCTCGAGCCTCCGGGTGAGAGTGTTGTAGAGGTGAAGCTCTGCGGTCATTCGTTTCTCCGGCGAGGATTGTAGCCGCAGCCGCTCCGGCCGAGGAGCCGCTACCTCAGCAGAGCGCTCGGCCGGACCAGGTCCGCCCCTCGTTTCGCGAGCCCGGGCAGTTCCTGTGTGAGCGTCTGCACCGTGATCGGGTCGAGGTGGCCGATGGCGATCGTCGAGCCGTCGAGCCGGCATCGCTCGACCGCCTCGTCGAGCTGCGCCCGGATCGCGCCGGCAGACCGCGTGTTGTCGAGGAAGACGTGGCGGCGTCCGGCCGGCACGCCGAGCGCGCGCGCCGCGTCCTCGGCGACGGTGTCGCGGCTGGTGCGCGAGTCGATGAACGCGAGGCCGCGCGCCTTGAGCTCCTGCATCACCCAGGTCATGACGCGCAAGTCGGCGGAGGCCCGCGATCCCATGTGGTTGTTCACACCCACGGCGTGCGGCACGCTGTTGATGGCGGCGTGAACGGCCGACCGGATGTCGCTCTCGGCCATGCTGACGAGCACGGCGCCTGGCCCCGGATCGTTTCCCGGATAGCCTTCCGGCTCCATCGGCAGGTGCAGCCAGATCTCGTGACCGCTCCCGTGCAGCGTCTCGGCGACCTCGGCGGAGTGCGGCAGGAACGGGAGCACCGCCACCGCAACCTCGCCCGGCAGCTTGGCCGCCGCCGGCAGCAGGTCCACGTTTTGCCCGGCATCGTCGAGCAGGATCGCGAGCCGGCCGCGGGCGCCCGGCGCCGGACGCGGCCGGGGGGTCGCCGTCGGCGCCGCCGGGCGAGGGGTCGCTGCTGCGGTCGGCGCCAGCTCGGCGACGCGCACCGGCTTGGCGACGATCAGCAGCACGTCGAAGGCCTCGCTGCCGAAGTCCACCCGCACCCGGGTGGTGTCGTCGGACACGGCCGCGGGCGAGGTCGCGGTGGCCCGGCGCGCGGACGCCGCGGCGACGATGTCCCTCCCGAGGGCCGCCATCGCGGTCCGATTCGGCACCGCGATCTGCCACGAGCGCACGAACACGCCGTCGACCTTGCGGATCGGCTCGTCGGCCGCCACCCGCTCGGGGTCCGCCCCTCTCGTGGCGGCGAGCTCGAGCAGCACCGCGCCGAAGTCCGCTGGCGGGGCCGGCGCTTCCCGGCCGCGCAGGTAGACGAGCAGCGCGATCGCGCCCACGATCCCGAGACCGATCACCGCGAGCAGCGCGCGACGGCGCCGAGAGCGCACCTTCCCACTCCGTTTCCGCGCCTTGCCGAGCATCCTCAGGCAGCCTGCTCGAGCGGCTGGACGGCCAGCTCGAGTGCGCGATCGAGCACCGGATCGCCGGATGAGTCCTCGTCGTCGACCTCGACCGCTTCGTCGGGCTCGACGCCCTTGCCGTTGATCGGCTCACCGTCGGCGCGCAGCCACTTCCCGACCGGCAGCCACAGCGTGAGGTCGCCCTCCTCGACGAACTGCATGTGCGGCGCGTGGCCGACCGTGCGGCGTCCAACCAGCGGCATCCCGGCGCGCTGCAGCGCTGCGGCCAGGATCTCCCCGACCCCCTCGGTCTCGGGTCCGATCATGATCACGGGCGGCCGGCCCGCCAGCGAGCCGGCGGTGGCCGCAAATGTCTGCGAGCCCGCCTTGCGGCCGCTCCAGCCGCCAAGCAGGCCCTCCTCCACGAACAGGTCCGCGACCGCAATCGCCTGCTCCTCGACGCCCCACACCAGGTTCCGCAGGTCGAGCACGACCGCGCGGTCGGCCGGCACCAGGCCGCGGATCTGGTCCGCCGCGCCCGCCGGCAGGCTGTCGAGGCGGATGACCGCAACGCCGTCGATCTCCTCGAGTGACCCCGCCGCCGGCGTCCAGACCGCCGGCTCGAGCACGACCTCGCGCCGCGCGTCGACGTGGCGATCGACGACCGTGAGTGCGACCGAGCTCCCGGCCGCCTGCCTGTCGCGCAGCTCGAGCCGGAGCTGCCAGAGCGGGCGGCCGCGCGTGTTGACGCCGTCGACCCGCTCGATCACCTCCCAGGGCTCCAGCGCCGCCGCGGCCGCTGGCGACCCGGGGATTGCCTGGCGGACCGCGGCCGAGCCGAGGCGCGAACCCAGCACCAGGCCGAACGCGGGCGGAGCTCCCACGAGCTCGCGGTAGGTCTCGGTCATGCCCGACGGCAGCACGGCGGCCCAGCGGTCCACCGACTCGACGATGCCGGCGTCGAGCGACTGCGACAGCGCCTCGTCGTTGAGCTCGTCGACGTACTCGGTGCGGATGAGATGGACCACCTCGGCCAGATTGCCGAGGGCGCGGTACAGACCCTCCTCGTTGTCCCTGCCGGCGGCCAGCATGCCGCCGAAGGAGGTCACGGTGAGCAGCGACAGCGCCACCAAGGTGATTCGGGCCTTCCTCATCAATCCTCCGCGAGCTGCAACCAGCGCCGCGGGTCCTGCGGAGTTCCCGCCGCGCGAATCTCGAAGTAGACGTTCCCCTCGTCCTCCGGCGGCGCCGCCAGGCCGACCCGCGTCCCCATCTCGACCCGCTGGTCGACCCGCACCTGGATGGACGCCAGCCCCGCGGCCAGCGAGTACACCTCGTTGCCGTGGTCGATCACCACCATGTTCCCATAACCCTTGAAGTGCTGCGCGTATGCCACGGTCCCCTGAAACACCGCCAGCACCGGGGCGCCGCTCCTGGCGTTGAAGCGAAGGCCATTGCACACGGTGTAGGTGGCGTACTTGGGCAGGTAGTGACGGCCGAAGGCCTGCACCACCTCGCCTTCGACCGGCCACGGCAGCGCACCGCGATAGCGGCGGACGTCCTCTCTGCCGGTCAGCCGCTCGCGGCTGGCGAGCACGTCCATCAGCCGGCCGAGCGCCTGCTCCCGCTGGCGAAGGTCGGCGAGCCGGTCACCGGTCGCCCGCTGGCTCTGCTCGAGCCGCCGCAGTCGCGCGTCGACCCGCGCCTGCACCGTCTGCAGCTCACCGCGCCGCTGGTCGAGTGCCCGCGACTCCTCCTGGGCGCGCTCGAGGATCACGCTCAGCTCGGCCAATCGCTCGGCATGGCGCGCCGTCAGCTGATCGTACTCCGCGAGCAAACGGACCTGACCGGCGGTCAGCGTCGCGACTGTCGACACCGCCGCCTCGAGGTCACCGCCGCGCGCGGCGTCGAACAGCAGCTGGAGGGGCCCGGGGCCTCCCAGCAGGGCGGTCATCTCGAGGTGCCTGGCCACCAGCGCGCGTCGGGCAACGAGCTCCTCGGCGAGGGCCGCGGTCTGGACGCGCAGCTGCTCGGCCTCGCTGCGGCTCGCCTCGAGGACGAGCTCGTTCTCGCGGACCCTGGCCTCGGCCAGGTCGAGCTCGGCAGTGAGCGTCTCCTGCTCGCGAGCCGCCGCGGAGGTCTCCGCATCGAGGCGCTCGAGCTGCGCCTCCAGCGAGCGGATCCGGGCGCGCACAGTCTCGAGCTGGTCACTGGAGGCGTCGACGGCGCCCGCCGCCTGGGCGGCCAGCACCGCCGCCGCCAGCACCACGACGACGCGAGGAAGCCTCATCCTGGACCGGTATTCTACCCGCGATCCGCAGCCGGCCTTGCGCCACAGGAGGCCGGGCCGCGCGTTCCGAGCTCCGATCGAGGCGAACCGCGGCCCCCGGGGAGCCGCCATCCCGCCGCCGTCCGGGATGTTAGACTTGGCCTGCAGGGAAGCGGCACGCCAGCGACGGACAACGCCGACTGCACGCTGGAGCGACACCCGGGGGTCGATCGATGTACGACATGGTCTCATTCGACATCATGCTGCTCGGTCTGGCCAAGCCGGGCGAGGCAGGCCGCTCGCGCTACGCGAACGCCATGGCGCGCTTGACCGGCAAGCCGCAGCTGGACTTCCGGAACCCAAGCCCATCCTTCGACGAGCCTCTGTTCTCGGCCCTCGACCAGGGGACGGCGCAGATGGTGGCGCGCACTCTGGGCGAGGCGGGCGCCCTGATCGAGGTCCGCCGGTCGACCGCCGTCGCGCGCACCAACTCCGACCAGCTGGCGCCCACCGACACCTGCCCAGCCTGCGGGTTCGTCCAGCCCGCCGGCGGCAACGAGTGCGGCAAATGCGGCCTCATCTTTTCCAAGTTCGAGCGCGAGCAGGTCCAGCAAATGCAGCAGGATCGGGGTCTCGAGGACGCGCTCAGCAAGGCGATCAAGGCGCGGGACGAGTGGTACCAGCGGGCACACCACTATCTGGAAACCCACCCCCTGGCGGTGGATGCCACCACCGGGCTTGGGGAGCCGGTTGCCGCGGGAGAGCTGCCCTTCCTGCGGCTGAACTCCGACGAGGGTCCGATTCTGCTGACCTCGCGGCGGATCATCGCGAGCCACAAGGGCAACACGCTGTCGATCCCCTACGAGATGGTCGAGGACGTCAACTTCGGGGGTGGCCTCGTCGCCAAGAAATCGAAGGTCAGGATGCAGCTCGTCTTCCGCGCGCCGCTCGCGGCCGTCGAGGGCAGCGCGAAGTCCCTGACCTGGCTGCTCGACAAGGAGTCGTCCTTCTTCAAGGACGTGGTCATGGACTGGGCGTTCGCCCGCAACTTCATGTGCGGCGCCTGCGGCGCCCGTGACCTCGACTTCCGCCTCGAGGGCTCGAACAACCGCTGCCGGTGCATGCACTGCGCCACCGACCACCAGATCGACCTTCGTGAGGCGCTGGCGATTCCGACCAGCGTCCAATAGCCGACAGGAGGCCGCGATGCGAACCCATCGCCTGTGGCTTGCTCTTCCGGTGATCCTGCTCGCCGCAGCGTGCGGCCCCACTGACCAGCCGGCGGAGCCGGTCGCAGCGAGCGTCACGAACGAGCTCCTCGGGATTCGTCTCGACCCGCTGCCGCCGGACTTTGCGGTCGCGGTGAACGACGACCGGGGCCTCGAGCTGGTGCCGGTCGAGGCCAAGGTCGGCGGCCGGGTCGTGTTCGAGGTCGGCGACGAAGAGCCGCTCATCGACCTGGTGGCAGCCGTCCACCGCCACCAGCGCCGGGTCGAGGAGATGCCCGGCGCCGACTACAAGGGCGGCCAGGAGCTGGTCACGCCGCTGGGCAGCGCCTTCTACTCGCGCGGCCGCTATCTCGCCGGGGCCGAGCTCGTCGAGGAAGCGGTGCTGGTTTCAAAGCACCCCTCGTCCAACCGCTTGCTGGTCATCAGCTACCGCTACCCGGCTGGAGCCGACTCGAGTGTCCGCGTGCAACAGCTGCTCGAGATCGTCAGCGTCGTGCAGGCGATCGGAGGCGGCGCGCCCGCAGCGGGCGAGTGAGCTCCCGCAGCGGCGACGATCTCAGATCAGCCGCGCGCCGACCTCGGCGAGGACGTCCTCGAACCGGTCCTCGAATCGGCCCTGGAACGCCGAGTGCAGAGCCGCCACCCGCTGGCGCTCGAGCTGTGCTGAGAAGCCGGAGCCGACGCTGCGAGTCCGATACCGCAGCTCCGAGGTGCCGAGCCAGCTGATTCGCGCCACGATCTCACCATCGACGTAGCGGACGCTGACGTGCCCCTCAAGCCCGCGCGAGGCGAGTGTCAGATTCACGGCCCGGACGAAGGCCTCCGGCGTCGAGTCGAGAACCTCAAACGAGTGCACGTGCGCCTCCCCCGGCCATGGCGAGCAGCGAGCGGATCAGGTTGGTCTTCGAGAAATCGCCGCAGGAAAGCAGCATCATCGCGCCCTCAGAACCGAGCAGGCGTCGCCGGATGGCGCGCGGCGAGCACCCGGCGGCGGCGAGCGCCGCCGCCCTTCCGGCGAGCTCCTCCCAGAACGCGATGCGGCGCTCGATCGCGGCGCACGCGTCCGGAACGAAGCCTGCGTGCGAGCAGATCACGAACTCGGGATCCAGCTCGAGCAGACGACGCAGCGACGACAGGATGGTCGCGGCGTCCTCCGAGCGGCGAACGTGGGTCACCCGCGAGCTGATGAAGAGGTCGCCGCTGAACAGCCAGCGCCGCTCCGGATCGAACAGGCAGTGGTGATCGGCGGCGTGCCCGGGGGTGGGGATCGCGCGAAAGCCGGTGTCGCCGATGCGCACGACCTCGCCGAACGGCCGGGCGGCCACGCTCTGCGGCTGGCCCCACACCAGCCGCCGGTACCACGGCAGGCGGTAGAAGCTGCCGACGATGGCCACGGTGGCCGCCGGCGCCCAGATCTCGAGCCCGAGCCGGGCGACCAGAGCAGCGTCGCCGCCGGTGTGGTCCTCGTGGTGGTGGGTGTGCACTACGCGCCGCACGTCGTGGCGGCGGCACCAGTCGACGAGCTCGTCCGCGGTCGCCGGGCACCCGGAGTCGATCAGGGTGTCACCGAGCAGGTAGGCCGACACCGAGTGCAGCGACCGGCCGCCGAAGCTGCGCGCCATCCAGAGGCGCGTGATCTCTCCGTGCGTCGAAACCTCGAGCATCTGGCGATTCTACCAATGCAGCTCGCTGCGTGAGCTGCAATAAGAAAGGCGCGGCCGAGGCCGCGCCCATCACGAACAGAAAACGAAACTGGCTATGCGGGCGGGGCCGCAGGCTTGAACTCGTGGATCGCCGCCTTGTTGGTCTTGTTGTCCGCCAGCGACACCTTCTTGGCGTGGTCGGCGCCGGTGTGGCAGCGGTCGCAGGTCGCCTGCGTCGGGATGATGAGGCCGTTGGCCACCGCAGCCGCCTGGTCCTTCATGATGCTCATCTTGCGGTAGTCGTTGCCCGGCCCGTGGCACGCCTCGCACTGCACGCCCGGCATCGCCTCGTCGTCGGCGGTGGCGTGGCACTTCAGGCAGGCCGCCTCGAAGGTCCGCTCGGTGGACGCCTTGGCTTTCTCCGTCGCCTTGGCGTGGGTTGTGGTCTCCCAGGAGGCGTATTGGACCTTGTGGCACATCTTGCACTTGTCACCGCCGACGTAGGCGTGATCCTGCGCCGAGGCATAGACCCCGACCATCACCACCGCTGCCAGCACGACGATCCCGATCACGATCTTCTGCTTCATTCGGATCCCTCCTTTGCCCGCGCGCCGCCTGGTTCGACGGGGCTCGGGGTTGCATTCGCGTCGCCCACCCATCGGTTCACCACCGCGGGCGTCGCTCGTGGACATCGATTGCACCATGTCGTGACGATTGTGTCAATCGTGTCACGGCTCCCCAGCTCCGGCTCGCTCGACCACCACCAGCGTCAGGTCGTCGGCCAGGGCACGTTCGCCGACATACTCGTCGAGGGCGGCCACGATCGCCGCCTCGAGCTCCGCAGCAGGGAGACCGACGCTCGCGCGGACAGTGGCCGCCAGCCGCTCGTACGAGAACGGCTCGCCGGACGGCCCGATCGCTTCCACCAGCCCGTCGGAGTACAGCAGCAGCCGCGCCCCGGGCGGAAATGGGCGCTCGAGCTGCGCCGGCCGCCCGAGCGCGCTGCCGAGCGGCAACGAGGAGGCCATCAGCTCCTCGCAGCGGCCGTCCGCGATGACGTAGGCCGGAGGGTGGCCGGCGATGGTAATCCGGACCAGCCCCGCCGCGACGTCGATCTCGGCCACCGCGAGCGTGGCCATGATCGGCCCGAAGCGGCCTTCTCCCATCAGCCCGTTCACCCGCAAGACCAGCTCCTCGCCCGAGTAGCCCTCTCGAATCAGCGCCGCCACCGTCGACTTCAGGCTCGCCATCAGCAGCCCGGCGTGCAAACCGTGGCCGGCGACGTCGCCGATCACCACCACGAGCCGCCGCTCGTCGATCGGGAAGACGTCAAAGTAGTCTCCCCCGACCGCGGCCGCCGGGCGGAAGGTGGCGCGGACCTCGAGCGAGCCGTGGCGCAGGCTGCGCGCCGGGAGCAGGCTCTCCTGGATCTCGCGCGCCAGCTCGAGCTCCCGCCCCATGCGCTCCTTCTCCGCGACGTCGGCGAGCATACCCTGGACCGACTCGGCCATCCGGTTGAACGATTGTGCGAGGTCGCCGAGCTGGTCGCGGCGCTTGACCGGGATCCGGTGGTCGAGACGGCCCTCCTCGACCGCGCGGGCGCCCTTGGACAGCCTGGAGACCGCTCGGGCGACCGACACGATCATGGTCCCGGCGATGATCAGTGCGAGGCCATAGAGGGTGAGCAGAAACACGCCGAGCCCGCTCAGCGCGCCCAGCAGCTGGCTCGCGAGCTCGTAGCGTGAGCGGGTGACGTCCTCCCACACCTTCCTCGGCGAGGTCCGCAGCAGCGAGATCGCGGACCGCGACGGCTCGCCGGTGGCGAGGTCGACCACCTCGACGTTGAGCCGGAACCAGTTGATCCATGGCCGAGACAGCAGTCCCTGCGAGGCTTCCGGCCAGGGCTGCCACACCTCCTTGAGCCGTAGGTCCTGGCTGTCGACGGTGATCGTCGCCTCGCGCCGCGAGCCGATCGTGATCCCCGGCTCTCCTGCGGGCTCGCCTTCGACATCGGCACCCGCCGGCTCGCGCTGCGCGACCGACGTGAAGTAGACGTCGTACCACTGGCGGCGGCTGATGGCGCGCGCGGCCTCGTCGTCCAGGGGGACGGCTGCCGCTACCCACCCGCGGCCGTCGCCGGTCGGCGCCGCGACCAGTCCGAACAGCCGATCGCCGAGCCGCCCGGTCRCGGTGACCGCCGAGCTCACCCACGCGAGGTCGGGCAGCTCCGCGGCRCCAGGGCCTGCCAGCGCCGTYCCGCCGAGCGACGCCCGCCACAGGACCGTGGGCACGAGGTGCCGGGGGCGGCTCGCGGCCGATTGAAAGACGCTGCTCGCGGCGTCGAGACCGGAGGTCGAGTACACGGTCGCGATCTCGCGCGCGTCGCGGTCGAGGTCGGCCATCAGCCGGTCCATCTCGTCGCCGAAGCGGACCGACGTGTACTGGCCCGCCGCCATGTAGAGCACCGCCCCGCCGAGCGCGGCGCAGATCGCGAACGGCGCCACGCCGAGCAGCAGGTAGGACAGCAGGAGCCGGATGCTCACCCGGTAGGTGAGCCGCTGCCAGAGCCGCCACAGCAGCGCGGCGACGGTGATCACGAGCCAGAGCCAGATCAGCGCGACCAGGAAACCGCCTACGGCCGAGTCGGGGGACGCGACCGCGACCGAGATCGCGGCGACGA
Organism: Holophagae bacterium; assembly: GCA_003105185.1. GTDB lineage: Bacteria > Acidobacteriota > Thermoanaerobaculia > Thermoanaerobaculales > Sulfomarinibacteraceae > FEB-10. The sequence goes on along the minus strand of PQAJ01000061.1, from coordinate 1,065 downwards.
GCATCACCAGCCCGCCGATCAGCCACAACCGGGTGCGGCGCTTCATTGCTGCTCTCCTCTGTCAGCCGGTGGGGAGAAGAGCCACGGGTCGGCCCCCGCGACCCCTCCCTCGGGCTCATGGCAACGCCGGCAGCGCGCCTCGTAGACGTCGGCGGCGCCCACCACCACCTGCTCCGCGGCTGCGGTCAGGCGCTGGGTGTAGGCGGCCGGCGCCCCGCAGCGCGAGCAGATGGCGCTCAGCTTCTCGACCTTCTCGGCGATCGCGAGGATGGTCGGCATCGGGCCGAAGGGAATCCCGCGGTAGTCCATGTCGAGGCCGGCGACGATGACCCGCTTGCCGAGCGACGCCAGATGGCTGCACACCGCCGGCAGCTCGTCGTCGAAGAACTGGGCCTCGTCGATGCCCACCACCTCGGTCCGCGGATCGAGCCGCCGCAGGATCTCCTCGGCGCGCTCCACCGCCTCGCACGGAATCCGCCACTCGGAGTGCGACACCACGTCGGTGGTGCCGAAGCGGTTGTCGAGGGCCGGCTTGAAGACCGCCACCCGCTGGCGCGCGATCGCGGCCCGCCGCAGCAGGCGGATCAGCTCCTCGGACTTGCCCGAGAACATCGGTCCGGTGACGACCTCGATCCACCCCGATCCTGGACGGGCTGGGTTCATGACGCCTGTGACACTCCGCCGCACAGCTTAGCGCAGCGCCTCACGAGTTGAAACCGCGCAAGCGCGGCCGCAAAATCGGGCGCGGGGACGGATCCGGCTTCGTCCTTTGGACTACGCCGTGATGAGAACGGGCGCGACAGCGGGAACGGGCGGGGGGGGCCCTGTCGTCCAGATCATGAATCCCAGATCCTACTCGCCGGCCGTCTCCTCCCAGGTGCGCACCGCGCGGCGCAGGTGGGGAATCACGATCGAGCCGCCGATGACCAGGCCGATGGCGAACACCTCCTGGAGCTCGGCGTCGGTGACGCCCTCCTCGCGGCAGCGGCCGACGTGATAGGCGATGCAGTCGTCGCAGCGCAGCACCAGCGACGCCACCAGGCCGAGCATCTCCTTGGTCTTGGC
>PQAJ01000060.1 GCA_003105185.1 Holophagae bacterium | reverse complement strand
CCGCGGCCGATCGGAATCATCGAGTCGATCGCCGTGATGCCGGTCTGCATCGGCTCCTTCACGGGCTGCCGATAGACCACGCCGGGCGCGGTCCGCTCCAGGGGATAGCGCTCATTGGACTCGATCGGACCCTTGCCGTCGATCGGGCGGCCGAGCGGATCGATCACCCGCCCGACCAGGCCGGGGCCAACCGGGAGGTCGAGGATGCGACCGGTGCGCTTGACCTGGTCGCCCTCGCGGATCAGGTACACCTCGCCCATCAGCACGCAGCCGACGTTGTCGTCCTCGAGGTTGAGGGCCAGGCCGTAGACGTCGTGCGGCAGTTCGAGCAGCTCGCCGGCCATCGCGCCGTCGAGGCCGTAGACGCGCGCGATGCCGTCGCCCACCGAGATGACCGTTCCCACCTCGGCCATGTCGATGGTGGTCTCGTGTCCCTCGATCTGACGGCGAATGATGTCCGCGATCTCGGCGGCCTTGATCTGCATCGGTCTACTCCGTGAGGGTGTGTCGGCTCAGCCGGTCGACCTGACCGACGAGCGATCCGTCATACAGCTTCGAGCCCACGCGGGCGCGAAAGCCTGCCAGAAGCTCGGGGTTGAACGTGAACTCGGCGGCAATCTCGGTACCCAGCACCTCGGAGAGCACCTGCGCCACCTGTCGTTGCTGCTCGGCGTCGAGCTCGCCCACCACCTCGACGGTGGCCCGCACGCGACCCTTGGCGCGGTCGACCAGCTCGCGGTAGACCGTGGCGATGTCGCGCATGTGCTCCATGCGGTAGTGCTGCTGCACGACGTGCAGGAAGCGGCGCGCCGGCTCGGTCATCTGGAGCGAGTCGAGCACCTCGTCGAGGATCGCGGTCTTGGTCTGCACCGACACCATCGGCGTGGTGAGCACGCGCAGGAGATCGGGGACCGCCGCGAGGGCCTCGGCCATCCGCTCGAGCTCGCCGATCACCGCCTCGACGCGGCCCGGATCCTGATCGTGGACCACCGCGTACAGGGCCTTGGCGTAGGGCAGGGCTCGGAATCGTGCCATGGTCAGTCTCCGGAGTCCGCCGAGCGCATCGCGGTCAGGCTGGCGGCGAGGATCCGCCGCCGGTCTCCACTCGTTAACTCTTTATCCAGTAGATCTTTAGTAAGTCGCGCGGTGAGCTCTGCAGTGTCCCGCGAGAGCGTGGTGCGGGCCTCGGTGGTGCGCCGCCGGATCTCCTCGTCCACCCGCTCCAGGAAGCGCTGCTGCTCGCGGACGGTCTGCGCCGCGATCTCCTCCGCCTCCGCGGCGCCGTCGCGATCGGCGCGCACCTTCAGCGCCTCGACCTCGCGCTCGACCTCGTCGAGCCGTCGCCGCACCTCGTCCCGCAGCGACTCGGCCTCGGCCAGCCGCCGGCGTGCCTGCGCGAGCTCGTCCGCGATGCCCTCGCCGCGGGCCTCCAGGAAGCTCACCATCGGCCGGCCGACGAAGCGCGCCAGCAGCCACAGGAACAGCGTCAGGTTGGCGGCGAACAGCGGCGGCAGCACCGCGTCGGGCAGGCCGAAGAAGTTGCCGCCGAGTGGGACGATCAGCGCGAAGACGAGAGCGCACAGGAAGATCAGCACCCACATGCCGAGGCTTATCACGACGCCACCTTTCTGCCGAGCAGGCGGGTCGCGAACAGCCGCGCGAGCTCCGCGGCGCTGGCCTGCAGCTCACCACGGGCCGCCGCAGTCTGCGCATCGAGCGCGATCAGCGCGGCACCCAGCCGGTCATCGGCCTCGGCGCGCGCCCGATCCAGGGTCACCTGACGACGGTCGAGCGCCTGCTGCCGGTGCTCGCCGCGCACCCGTGCTGCCTCGCGGGCAGCGCTTTGGATCTCAGCCTCGAGCCGGGCCGTCGCCGCGAGGTACTCCTGGTGGGTCGCCTCCCAGCTCTGCGTGGCCTGATCGACGCGGCCCTGGCGCTCCTCGAGGACGGCGCCCACAGGCTTGATCAGGAAGCGGTGCACCAGCCACATGGTGCACCAGAAGCAGATCATGATCAGCAGTAGCGACAGGTTTGGTGGGGTCATCGGCCGCTCCCCCAGCGCAGTCCGCGCCCGCCAGTTTGTGGGGGCGGACCAAGCTACCAGCTTCGCTCGGAGCGGTCAAGAAACCGCGTCGACGTTGGGCGGGCAACTGGTCTCAGCGGGAGTTCTCGCGCGACCGTGCGGCCGGCGGTGCCGCCACGGTCGCCGGCACCGTCGCTGCGCGGGGCGGCAGCGCGCCACCTGCCGCGGCCTGCTTGGCTGCGACCATCGTCACCTTGCCCTCGAGGAACGCGCCCGACTCCATCACCAGCGCCGGAGTGTGGATCTCCGCCCACACCCTGGCCGTGGCGTGGAGCACGACCTGCTCGGTGGCCCGCACCACGCCCCGAACCTGGCCACCGACCAGGCAGCGGGCGACCTCAATCTCGCCCTGAACCACCCCCGCTTCCCCGACCACCAGCTCGGAGCGCGAGCGGACGGTGCCCTCGAGCGTGCCGTCGATGCGGAACGAGTTGGCGAACTCAAGCTCGCCCCGGATCGTGCAACCGGAGTCCACGAACCCGTTGAGCGCGTCACTGCCTCGAGCCATCAGCCGCCCCCGCCCATCAGTTGATCGTACACGCGCATCAGCTCAGCCTGATCGGCGCAGCGGATGACGATCGTCCCGCCGCGGCGCCGCGTCCTGATCTCGACTTTGGCACCGAGTCTCAAGCTCAGTTTTTCTTCGGCGCTGCGGATGTTGGGATCGCGCGGCGGTGCCGAGCGAGGCCGCTGCGGCGCACCTCCCCGGAGCTCGCGGTCCTCGGCCGCCGCCCGCTCGAGGTCGCGCACGCTCAAGCCCGCCTCGATCGCGCGCCGCGCCCACGCGATGCGCCCGGCGTCGTCGGCGAAGGCGAGCAGGGTGCGCGCGTGGCCGGCACTCAACGCCCCCTCCTCCACCCACTCCTGGACCTCGGGCGGCAGCCGGAGCAGGCGCAGCGCGTTGGCGACGGTGCTGCGGTCGATGCCGACGCGGTCGGCGATGTCGGCCTGGGCGAGGCCGAGCCCGGCCTGCAGCTGCTCGAAGGCGCGCGCTTCCTCGAGCGGCGTCAAGTCTCGGCGTTGCAGATTTTCGACCAGCGCCAGCTCGAGCGAATGGTCGTGGTCGAGCCGCTCGCGGATCACCGCCGGCACCGTGGCAAGCCCGGCCAGCCGCGCCGCCCGCCACCGGCGCTCCCCGGCGACCAGGACGTACCGCCCCGGCTCGGCCTCACTCACGAGCAACGGCTGGAGCACCCCGTGCTGGCGGATCGAGCCGGCGAGCTCCTCCAGATCCTCGGCCGCGAACCGCCGCCGGGGCTGGCTCGGGTTCGCGTCGATCCGGTCGACCGGGATCTCCACCAGGCCGGCGCGAGCCCGCGGGGTGTCCGGGATCAGCGCCTTGAGGCCGCGGCCCAGAGCTTGCTTGGTCACCTCACGCGACCTCCATCCTCTCGAGATACTCGCGCCCCAGCAGCAGGTACGCCTCGGCGCCCCGGCTGCGCAGGTCATAGGCCTGGATCGGCTGCCCGAAGGAAGGCGCCTCGGCGAGACGCACGTTGCGCGGCACGACCGTCTCAAACACCAGATCACCGAACACCGACCGCACCTCCTGAGCAACCTGGCGGGCGAGGTTGGTGCGCTCGTCGTACATGGTCAGGAGCACGCCATCGATGGCCAGGCCAGGGTTGAGGAAGCGCCGGACCTCGTCCACCGTCCGCATCAGCTCGGACACCCCTTCGAGCGCGAAGTACTCGCACTGGATCGGGATCAGCAGGGCGTCGGCGGCGGCAAGGGCGTTCAGGGTGAGCAGGCCGAGCGAAGGCGGGCAGTCGACCAGAACGAAGCGAAAGCCCTCGAGCGGCTGCAGCGCGTCACGCAGCCGGAACTCCCGGCCCACCATTCCGACCAGCTCGATCTCGGCGCCCGCCAGGTCCGGCGTGGCCGGGATCATGGCGAGGTGCGGAAACTCCGTGGGCACTACGGCCGCGACGGCCGTCGCCTCGCCGGTGAGCAGCTGGTAGGTGGTCGCCTGCTCGCTACCGACGGTCACTCCGAGGCCCGAGGTGCTGTTCGACTGCGGATCGATGTCGACGATCAGGGTCGGGCGCTCGTAGGCGGCGAGGGTGGCAGCGAGGCTGATGGTGGTCGTGGTCTTGCCGACGCCACCCTTTTGATTGGCCACTGCCAGGATTCGAGGCCGCATGCTCACCAGCCCAGCCGGCGGAGTTTCACGTGAAACATGGTCGGAGCTGCACCAGCCGACCGCGCGCAAGGCTGGGCAGCGGCGAGCTTAGCACATGCCAGCCCGGCAGTCGGCGCAGAGCCGCCTCGTCCTGCTCGGTCAACCACAGCGCGACCCGCCCACCCAGCGCCAGCTGCCCGCCGGCCCACTTCAGGAGCGCGGCGTGACCGCCGACGGCGCGCGCGGTGACCAGGTCGAAGGGGCCGCCTCCGCCGCTGAAGTCCTGATAGCGCTCCCGCTCCACGACGGCGTTGAGGTCGAGCTCGCGCACCACCAGGCGCAGGAAGGCCCAGCGCTTCTGGCGCGGCTCGAGCAGCACCCCGCGCCACCCCGGCCGACTCGCCAGCAGCGGCACCCCCGGCAGCCCGGCGCCGCTGCCGACATCGAGCAGGGCGCCGCTCCCGGCCAGGAGCTCGCGCGCCGCGAGCGCGTCCAACAGATGCCGACGCACCAGGTCCTCCCGGCCCTTCCAGCTGACCAGGTTGTGCCGCTGCGACCAGCGCTCGATGAGCTCGGCGTAGCACACCAGGCGGGCGAGCAGGTCGCCGTCGGCATGCGGCTGCAAGAGCTCGACGAAGCTCAGCTCTCCGGGCACGGCTCCCCCTCCGTCATGCTCCCGGCCGGCCGCCGCCGGGCGTCGCGCGGGCGGCCCAGACGACCGATCAGGATCGCCACCGCCGCCGGCGTCACGCCCGGTAGCCGCTCGGCGTCGGCCACGGTTCGCGGCCGGTGCCGCCGCAGCGCGTCGGCGGCCTCGCGGGAGAGGCCCGGGATCTCGGCCGGCTCGAGGTCGACCGGGATTTCCAGGTGCCGTAGCCTGGCCAGCCGCTCGACCTCGCGCTGGTGGCGCGCCAGGTAGCCGTCGTAGTGCAGCTCGCCGAGCACCGCCCGGCGGTCCTCCGCAGTCAGCCCGGACAGCACCGGCAGCGCAGCCGCGACCGTCTCGGCATCGACATCCTGGCGGCGAAGGATCCCCGCCCAGGTGGTCGGTGCGGTCGGCTCGACGCCGGCGATCCTGCGCACCAGAGCCCGGGTTGGCGCATCCGGGTTGAGAGCCCGGGTGGCGAGCTCGTCACGCACCTCGCGGCGCCGCCGCCAGCGCTCCTGTTCCACGTGAAACACCGACTCGGGAACGAGTCCGAGCCGGGCGCCGGTCGGCATCAGGCGCTCACGCGCCGAGTCGACGCCGAGGAGCAGACGGTGCTCGGCGCGGGAGGTCAGCATCCGGTAGGGCTCACGATGATCGGCGCTGCACAGGTCGTCCACCAGCACCCCGAGGTAGGAGCGCTCGCGCTCGGGCACGAACGGCGCTTCGCCGCGCCCCAGCAGAACCGCATTGACCCCAGCCACGAAGCCGAGCGCCGCCGCCTCCTCGTAGCCCGAGGTGCCGAGCAGCTGGCCGGCCAGAGAGAGGCCGGGCAGCGAACGGCACTCCAGCGTCGGCGCCACCTGCAGGGGTGCCACCACGTCGTACTCGACGGCGTAGCCATAGCGCAGGAAGCGTGCCCGCTCGAAGCCGGGAATGGCGCGCACCACCTGCTCCTGGACGTCCGCCGGCAGGCTGGTCGACAGGCCGTTGACGTACATGCTGTCGCTGTCCAGCCCCTCGGGCTCGAGGAACACCGTGTGCTGGCGATGGTGCGGGAAGCGAACGACCTTGTCTTCGATCGACGGGCAGTAGCGCGGACCGACCCCCTGGATCTGGCCGGAGAAGAGGGGCGAGCGATGCAGGTTGTCGGCGATGATCGACTGCACCACCTCCGGCGTGTGGGCGAGCCAGCAGAGGACCCGGTTCGCGACCGACCGCGTCCGCCACGAGAACGGTCGCGGATCGGCGTCACCCGGCTCCGGTTGCAGCCGCTCGACGTCGATGCTGGCGCGGTGCAGGCGGGGCGGCGTGCCGGTCTTGAAGCGCCGCAGCTCGAGCCCGCGGGCCCGCAGGTCGGCACCGAGCCCAACGCTCGGCCGCTCGCCGAAGCGGCCGCCGGGGCGACGCTCCGCCCCAGTGTGGAGGATCCCGTCGAGGAAGGTGCCGGTGGTCAGCAGCACGGCCCTCGCTTGCAGGCGCCGGCCGTCGGCCAGACGGACCCCAACGACGCGCCCGGCGGCCTCCAGCAGACCGCTCACCTCGCCCTCTATGATGTCGATTCCGGCCAATCGCTGCAGTAATCTGCGCATAATGACCGTGTAGCGCTGCTTGTCGCACTGGGCGCGCGGCCCCCAGACGGCCGGGCCCCGGGAGCGGTTGAGGACTTTGAACTGGAGTCCGGCGCGGTCAGCCGCCCACGGCTGAACTCCGCCTAGGGCGTCCAACTCGGCCATCAAATGCCCCTTGCCGATGCCCCCCATGGCCGGGTTGCAGGGCATCTGCGCCACAGTGTCGAGCGACAGCGTCACCACAGCCACCCGCGCCCCGAGTCGTACGGCTGCTGCCGCCGCCTCGACGCCGGCGTGCCCCGCACCGACCACCAGCAGGTCGCGGGGAGCGGCCGCCATCGTCACTTGCCGATGCAGAACGAGGCAAAGACCTCGTCGAGCAGGTCGTCGGTGGCAACCACGCCGATCAGCGCCTCGAGCTCGCGTGCCGCGCAGCGCAGGCTCTCGGCGGCCAGCTCGGGCGCGGCCAGATCGCAAGCCGCGAGCTCGGCAGCGGCCCGCTCCAGGCCGCAGCGGTGGCGGTGAGAGATCGCGACCTCGCCGCCGAGGTCGGGGACGCCGCCAGCCACCGTCTCGGCCAGTGCCGTCCGCAGGCGGTCAATCCCGGCGCCGGTGGCGCACGACACCGGCAGACGGCCCGCATCGACGGGGTGGGGGAGGTCCGCCTTGGACAGCACGCGAAGCGTGGTGATCTCTCCGTCGCCCGCCGGCGCTCCCGGGCCGGCGTCCGCCGGCCACAGCTCCACGACCACCGAAGCCGAGGCCGCGGCGGCGCGCGCCCGCCGTACCCCTTCCTCCTCGATCGGGTCGGCGGCGTCGCGCAGCCCCGCAGTGTCGACCAGGGTCACGCGCAGGCCGGCGATGTCGAGCTCGGCCTCGAGGACGTCGCGCGTCGTCCCCGGGTGGGGCGCGACGATCGCCCGCTCATTGCCGAGCAAGGTATTGAAAAGAGTTGACTTCCCGCAGTTCGGCGGGCCGACGATCACGACCCGCACGCCGTCGCGGATCCGCTCCCCGGCCGCGGCCGTGTCCAGCAGCGCCGCCAGCCGCTCGCGACAGCCGGCCAGCCTCGCCGCCTCCTCTGCGCGATCGAGCTCGACGCCGTGGTCGACGAAGTCCAGGGACGCTTCGAGGCGGGCGAGGAGCTCGACGAGATCGCCGCGCAGGCCGGCCAGGCGCTGCGACAGCCTCCCTGAGAGCTGCTCGCGGGCGTTGCGGGCCTGCCACGCGGTCTCCGCGCCGACCAGATCGCGAACCGCCTCGGCCTGCACCAGGTCGAGCTTGCCGTTCGCCACCGCGCGCCGGGTGAACTCGCCGGGACCCGCCGGCCGCGCGCCGGCGGCGATGCAGCGCTCGATCAGCGAGCGGACCACGAACGGGGAGCCGTGCACCGTCAGCTCGAGCATATCCTCGCCGGTGTACGACCGCGGCGCGGAGAAGGCGATTGCCACCGCCTGCTCGCCGAGGCCGTCGATTGCCACCAGCCGAGCCCGCCACGGCTCCGAGAAGTCGGCCGCAGGGCTGATCTCGGCGGCAATGCGGCGGACAGCGGGCCCACTCAACCGGACCACCGCGAGCGCGGCCGGCCCGGAGGAGGTGGCGCGCGCCACGATCGTGTCAGCGCCCCCGGACAGGCCGGATGACCACCCGCTTGAGGAAGCCTTCACCATCCGAAAAGGTCTCCACTCCAGGGTCGTCGGCCAGCGCGAGGTGGATCTCTCGCCGCGCCGCCGGCGTCAAGGGTCCGATCACGACCTGCGTGCGGGTGCGGATCGCCTCGTCGGCGGCAGCGGAGGCGCGCTCGCGCAGCTGCTGCGCACGCCGCTCCTTGAAGCCCTGGGTATCGAGGTGGACCGGCGGGTGGTGGCTGAAGCGACGCGTCAGGACCCGGTTGCACAGGTACTGCAGCGCGTCGAGCCCGCGGCCGCCGCCGCCGATCAGGAGATGGAGGTCGGTGCCCTTGAGCTCGCCGTCGAGCGACTCCTCGCCGACCTCGAGCTGGGCCGACACGTCGAGCTGGCCGGCGCGGAAGCTCTCGGACAGAAACAGGCCCAGGACCGCCGCCGGGTCGACCTCGGCGGCGAGCTCGACGCCGTTCCCGCCCCCCTCGCTCACCACCTCGTAGCGGAGCTCGCCGACCCGCGCCCGCAGCTCGGCGCACGCCACGGTCAACGCCTCGTCGAGGTTGGCACCGCGAAACGTCCGTGGGGCGGTCACGACTGCGCGTCCTTTCCGCGGCGCTCGCGCCCACCGCCCTTGCCCCGCTCCCCGAGCAGCCGGAACGTGACCTCCTGCTGGATGATGGTCAGCACGTTGTTGGTCAGCCAGTAGAGCACGAGGCCGGACGGGAACTGCAGGAACATGAAGCCGAAGATGAACGGCAGCATGCGCATGATCCGCTGCTGCTGGGGATCGCCGACCTGGGGCGCGAGGCGCTGCTGAAGCCACATCGTGGCCGTCATCAGGATCGGGGTGATGTAGTAGGGGTCCTTCACCGACAGGTCCTGGATCCAGCCGAAGAAGGGCGCGTGCCGGAGCTCGATCGCCTTCAGGAAGAGCGTGTACAGGGCCCACAGGATGGGCAGCTGCACCAGCATGGGCAGGCAGCCACCCATCGGGTTGACGCCCTCCTCCTTGTAGAGGGCCATCATCTCCTGGTTCATCTTGGCGCGCGCCTGCGGGTCGCCCTTCTTCTTCTTGTAGCGGGCCTGGACCTCCTTGACCTTCGGTTGCAGCTTCTGCATCCGCCGCATCGACACCGTGGAGGAGTGCATGAGCGGGAACAGCAGCAACCGGATGGCCACCGTCAGCAGGATGATCGCGAGCCCGTAGTTGCCGACCACGCCGTAGATCCAGCGCAGCGCCTTCAGGAAGACCACCGAGATCCAACCGAACATCCCGAAGTCGAGGGTGCGCTCGACGCCGCCGCCGATCGCATGCAGGAGGTCGTACTCCTTGGGCGCCCCGAGCAGCTGACCGTCGATCTCGCCGGCGGCCGGGTCGAGCAGCACCTGGAGCACGTTCCCCACCACCGGCTTGCCGTCCTTGTCCAGGCTGCTGGTCTCGAGGACCTCCACCCGCAACTCGGCAACTGCGGTCAGTGGCCGGAACACCGACAGGAAGTAAGCGTCCTGGAAGCCCGCGAAGGAAGTCTGTTTCGGCTCCAGCACCAGCCCCTGCTTGGGCTTGCGGTGCTTGACGACTTCGATCCGGCCATCGGCACTCACGACCGCGTCGCCCCACACCGCCAGCCGGCTGTTGCGCTCGGCCTCGCCGAGATCCCGCAGGCCGGTGCCCACGCTCATCCGCGAGGGCTCGAAGTCGCCCGTCAGGCGGATCGCCACGTCGACACCGTATCCGGCGGCCGGCACACGCACGGTCTTGATCACCGAGCTGCCGAGACCGTCCGACCAGCGGAAGGTCGCGGCGCCATCGCCGCGCTCGACGACGTACAGTCGCTCGTCGCGCTGGTCGCCGATCAGGAGCTGCAGGGGCAGCGTCCGCCGCGGGTGGTCGACGGTCTGCAGGAGGTCGAGCGCCTCGCCCTCGTCTCCCTGATAGTGGGTCAGCTCGAAGTGGCTGACCGCGGCCCCCCGGTTGGTGAGCTCGACCACCATGTCGCCGTTCGCGAGGCGGACCGTTTCCTCGGCCGCTGCCGCCTCGGCGGTTGTTGGGGGCGCGGCGCCGTCGGTGGCCGCCGCCGACTCCGCCGCGGCCGCCGACACGCCGGCATCGCCGCTCGGCGCCTGCGGTGCCGCCTCCTCGACCGCCCGCTGCGGGGCTGCCGGCTGCGGCGGCCGCTCGGGCGGGAACAGCACCGACCAGACGGCGAAGATCACCGCCGACGCCAGAAACGCAAGGAGAAGACGCTTTTCCATCGTGTCCCCGGGAGCTTCCGTGCTCACCCGCGCCGGCCCCGGCCGGTCGTCAGGCTCCCGCCAACCGCTCCGTCAGTCTCTCCACGCAGCGCCGATAGTCACGCTGCAACTCGTCCCACGGCGCGTCCGCGCAGCCGCGGCGCGCGTTGATCACCACGTCCACGTCCCGGCCCACGAAGCCCCGCTCGTCGGTGCGGAACAACTCGCGCAGCCGCCGCTTGGTGCGAGCGCGGACGACCGCGTTGCCGATCCGGCGGGAGGCGGTGACGCCCAGCCGACGACCCACCGGCCCGCCCCCAGCCCGCGACCATGCGAACACCACCATGTACCGCCCGGAGGCCCGGATGCCGTGCTCGTACGCTCGCTGGAACTCGATCCGCCGACCGAGGCGTTCGCTGCGCGGCAGGCGGAGCCGCCGCTCACACGGAGAGGCGCTTGCGCCCTTTCCGCCGCCGAGCATTCAGAACCTTCCGCCCGGCCTTTGCGCGCATCCGGACGCGGAACCCATGCGTCTTCTTACGGCGCCTGTTGTTCGGCTGAAATGTCCTCTTCATCGTGTCCTCACGCTTCCCTAAATCGCGGGCGGGTCACAATATCGTAGAGACGCCCGCAGTGTCAAGGCGGACCCTACACAGCAGCCGCCGGGCTGTGTTAGCGTAGGCGAGATGGAGCGCTGGAAAGAACTGCAGCCGCATCTGCGCAAGATGCTGGGCGAGGACGAGTACGCGACCTGGATCGACCCGCTCAAGGCGGTCGCGAGCGATGACCGCTCACTGACGCTCACCTCCGACAACTCGATCGTCACCGACTGGGTCCGCGATCACCTGCTGCGCGACATCGAGACCGTCGCCCGCGGCCACTTCGGCTCGAGCTACCGGGTCGAGATCGCGGCCAGCGTCGGCGCCGCCAAACGGTCGACTGTCGCCGCCGCGGCGCCATTTGCCACCCACCCCATCCACCCCGGCTTCACCTTCGATCGCTTCGTGGTCGGCCCTTCCAACCAGTTCGCCACCGCAGCCGCGGAGGCGGTCGCCGACCGGCCAGGCGAGGCCTACAACCCGCTCTACATCTACGGTGGGTCGGGCCTCGGAAAGACCCATCTCCTGCACGCCATCGCCCACCGCGTCGACGAGCGGTACAAGCGCCGGAAGAACAAGCTCAAGGTCGTCTACATGACCACCGAGCAGTTCGTCAACGAGCTCATCAACTGCATCCGGCGCAAGCAGATGGAGCTCTTCCGGCAGACCTTCCGCGGGGTCGACATCCTGCTCCTCGACGACATCCAGTTCATCGCCGGCAAGGAGCAGACCCAGCAGGAGTTCTTCCACACCTTCAACACCCTGCAGTCGACCGGGCGGCAGGTCGTGTTCACGTCCGATGCCAGGCCRGCCGACATCCCGGGGCTTGAAGAGCGGCTGCGCTCGCGATTCCTCCAGGGCCTGATCGCCGACATCCAGCCTCCCGACCTCGAGACCCGCTGCGCGATCCTCCGCGAGAAGGCGCGSGCGATCGGCTGGGAGCTGCCCGAGGACGTTGTGCTGTTCATCGCGCGCCGCGTCCAGAAGAACGTGCGCGARCTCGAGGGCTACCTCAACCGCACCATCGCCTACGCCCAGCTGAAGAACACCAAGATCTCGGTCGATGTGGTCAGGATGGCTCTCTTCGAGCTCCTGCCCGACCAGCGCCAGACCTCTCCCGGCGACATCATCCGCTTTGTCGCCCAGCACTACGGGATCCGGGTCGCCGACCTCAAGGGGCGCTCCAACCGGCGCTCGATCGCGCTGCCCCGCCAAGTCGCGATGTACCTGATCCGCGACATCCTCGAACTCTCGTTTCCGGAGATCGGCAAGATCTTCGCGAAGCACCACTCGACGGCGATGTACGCGGTCGACATCATCCAGACCATGCGGCAGTCCAACCCCGACTTCGACGCCACCCTGACCGCCTTCCGCGATCACTTCGGCTGAGGGCTGCGGATCCCGATTCGGAGATTCTGTGGAAAACCGAGGCTGCGCTGTGGAAGGGCTGTGAGTTCCACAGCGGCGCACAGTCGATCCACATCAGACTCCACAGGTCGAAGCCGCCTGATACACCTGTAGGCATTGGAGATCCACCTTCCATCCGCACCATTCACAGGCTCGACGATGAATACGATTCTATGCTAGATTGCAGATCGTCCTTAGTCGTGATGAAAGGATCCCCCCGATGGAATTGAAACTGCAGCGAAGTCTCGTACTCCAAGAGCTTTCCATCCTGCAGGGCGTGGTCGAACACCGGACCACGATTCCGATCCTTTCCAGCATCCTGACCGAGACTGTCGATGACGGCGTCCGCCTGGTCGCCACCGACCTCGACATGACGATCATGACCCGCTGCCCAGCCACGATCTCGGGGGGCGGGCGGCTGACCCTGGAAAGCAAAGTCTTCCAGAATCTCGTCCGCAACCTGCCGGAGGAGGACTTCGTGCTCCGCCAGGTCGGCGACTCGGTCGAAATCGAGTGCGGCCGCTTCCACTCCCGGATGTCGATTGCGGATGCCGACGAGTACCCGACCATCCCGGAGGTGCCGGACGGCGGCGGCTACGGGCTGCCGCTCGAGCTGTTCCAGCTCATGCTCGACCGGGTCGCCTTCGCCATCACCAAGGACGACCCGAAGTTCCAGCTCAACGGGGCGCTGGTCAAGCTGGTGCCGGGCGAGGTCGAGATCGCCGCCACCGACGGCCACCGGCTCGCGGTCGTGAAAGCCAGCGCACCGGAGGGTGCGCCGCCCTTCGAGCAGCAGCTCTTTCCGAGGAAGCTACTGACCGAGTTTGCGCGCTTCTCCGATGCCCAGGTCATTCTGTCGGCGGGGGAGAACCACCTGGGCTTTCGGATGGGCGAGCGGACATTGGTGTCGCGCATCGTCGAGCTGCGCTTTCCCCAGTATGAGCGGGTGATCGTGCGCGACAACCCGAACCGGGTGCGCATCGACCGGCGGGAACTGCTGGCGTCGCTGCGCCGGGTCAGCCTGATGGCCCACGAGAAGGCGCGCGGCGTGCGCTTCCGGCTCGACCCCTCGGGGGAGCTCACGCTGGCCTCGATCGGCTACGAGCGCGGCAGTGCCGAGGAGACGCTCGGTGTCAGCTACCAGGGCGACAGCCTGGAGATCGCGCTCAACGCAGCCTATGTCATGGACGTGCTGCAGGTCCTCGAGTGCCCGACCGTCGAGCTGCAGCTGCGCGATGCCAACTCACAGACCGTCCTGATCCCGGTTGACGATGATCCCAGGCTCGAGGAGTACATCTACGTCCTCATGCCGATGAGGCTGTGATCGCGGTTGCTCATCCGCGCTCTCACCGCCCGGTCGTTCCGGAACCTGGGGCAGGCTCCAGCCCATTTCGCAGCGGGCGTCAACCTCATCGTCGGCGCCAACGGCGAGGGCAAGAGCAGCCTGCTCGAGGCGATCTCGGTCCTCGCCAACCTGCGCTCCTTCCGCACCGTGCGCTGGGGCGCGGTGGCCCGCCACGGCGCTGCCGGCTTCGCGCTGCTCGGCGAGATTGAGGGAGCGCAGGGCCGCCTCCTTCTCGAGCAGGCGGTCGAACTCGGCCCGCCGCTGCGGCGGCGGCTGCTGGTCAACGGCGCGCCCGCCTCGGTCGAGCGTTACCTGTCGCTGTGCCCGGTCGCCAGCCTGAGCTCGGCGGACGGCGAGCTCGTGCTCGGCCCACCCGGTCTCCGGCGGGGCCTGCTCGATCGGCTCGCCTTCCTACTCGCCCCCTCCACGCTCGAGGTCCTGCGCTGCTTTCAGCGGACGCTGCGCCAGCGCAACGCCCTTCTTGCCGGCTTGTCGACCGCGGGCGAGCTCGACGCCTGGGACGAGCGGCTGGCGGCTGCTGCTGCTGAGCTCGTCGTCCGGCGCCAACGGGCCATGGCTGCCCTCGTCGAGGCCTTCGAGGAGAGCTACCAGGCGCTGCGGGGAGCCGCCTTCCCGCGGGTGGCGATCACCTACCGTGGTGAATCCTGGCTGAATGGGTCGGAAATCCTTGCGGATGTGGAAGAATCGTACCGAAAACGGTATAATGAGACGCGGGTTCGTGACCGCCACGCGGGCCACACCCAGGAAGGGCCGCATCGCCACGACCTCTGCGTCCTCGCCGAGGATCGCCCGGCAAGGGAGGTCTTGAGTTCGGGCCAGATCAAGATCGTGGCTGCAGCCCTGCGACTGGCATCAGTCTTTCACGTGGAAAGAGAACGGGGAGAGCCGCTCCCGGTGATGGTTGATGATGTCGACGCGGAACTCGATCGCGAGGTGTTCGCCCGGTTGACGCGGGCGCTTGCGAACGAACGCCAACTGCTGCTGACGAGCGCGCACCCGGAGCTGGTCGCGCCGGCCTTCCCGGAGGCGCTCGTCCTCACCATGCAGGGCGGCGGCTGCCGCCCCCGCGCCGGCACTGGAGAATGATCCGATGACCGAGTCCTACACGGCGAAGAACATCAAGGTGCTCAAGGGGCGCGAGGCCGTGCGCAAGCGCCCGGGCATGTACATTGGCGATGTCGGCGACATCTCCGGTCTCCACCACATGGTGTGGGAGGTGGTGGACAACGCGATCGACGAGGCCCAGGGCGGTTTCTGCGACCGGATCACGGTGACCGTGCACGCCGACCACACCGTCACCGTTGCCGACAATGGCCGCGGCATCCCGGTTGACGAGCACAAGGAGACCGGGCGTTCCGCGGCCGAGGTCATCATGACCGAGCTCCACGCCGGCGGGAAGTTCGATTCCGACTCCTACAAGGTGTCCGGCGGGCTGCACGGCGTTGGCGTCAGCGTCGTCAACTTCCTCTCCGAGTGGCTGCGCCTCGAGATTCACCGGGAGGGCACGGTCTGGGAGCAGAACTTCTCGCGAGGAGTGCCCGACGCGCCGCTCGCCGCGATCGGCAAGACCCAGAAGACCGGCACCATCGTCAGCTTCAAGCCCGACTCCAAGATCTTCAAGGTCCTCGAGTTCCACCCCGATCTGCTGGTCCGTCACCTGCGCGAGCTCGCCTTCCTGTGCTCCGGCATCGAGATCGTGTTCTTCGACGAGGCCGCCGAGCGCTCGCAGTCGTTCCGCTTCAGCGGCGGGCTGGTCGAGTTCTCGAGGTACCTCAACAAGTCGAAGAACGTGCTCCACGATCCGCCGATCCTGCTCCTCGACGCCAACGACCGCGGCGAGCAGGTCGAGGTGACGCTCCAGTGGCACGACGGCTACAACGAGAACGTGCTCGCGTTCACCAACACCGTCTACAACCACGACGGCGGCACCCACCTGTCGGGGTTCCGCTCGGCGCTGACCCGGACCATCAACRCCTACGCGCAGTCSAAGAACCTCCTCAAGGGGATGGAAGACAACCTGAGCGGCGAGGACGTCCGCGAGGGCCTGACCGCGATCATCGCGGTGCGCATCCGCGAGCCGCGCTTCTCGAGCCAGACCAAGGACAAGCTGGTCTCCTCGGAGGTCAAGGGATGGGTCGAGTCGACGATTAACGAGCAGCTCGCGAACTACTTCGAGGAGAACCCGGCGGTCGCCAAGCGGATCGCCTCCAAGTGCCTCGATGCGGCGCGGGCCCGTGAGGCGGCGCGCAAGGCGCGCGAGCTGACGCGGCGCAAGAGCGCGCTCGAGAACTCGGCGCTGCCCGGCAAGCTCGCTGACTGCTCGGAGCGCGATCCGGCGCACGCCGAGCTGTTCATCGTCGAGGGCGACTCAGCGGGTGGCTCCGCGAAGCAGGGCCGCGACCGCCGCTTCCAGGCCATCCTCCCGCTGCGCGGCAAGATCCTCAACGTCGAGAAGGCGCGCTTCGACCGGATGCTCGCCTCGGAGGAGATCCGCGCTCTCATCCAGTGCCTGGGGACGGGCATCGGCACCGAGGAGTTCGATCCGCTCAAGGTCCGCTACCACAAGATCATCATCATGACCGACGCCGACGTCGACGGGTCGCACATTCGGACGCTGCTCCTGACCTTCTTCTACCGGCAGATGGAGGAGCTGATCTCGCGCGGCCACCTGTTCATCGCGCAGCCGCCGCTCTACAAGGTCTCGCGCCGCAAGCAGGAGGTCTACCTCAAGGACAACGGTGAGCTGTCCCGCTTCTTGCTCGACCGGGTGGCGGATGAGTTCCGCCTGGTGCTCGGGGCGACCGGCATCGACCTCGGTGGTGACGAGCTGCGCGGCGCGCTGCTCGCCTGCGAGGCCTGGCACAGCACGCTGGCGTCGCTCGAGCGGCGCGGCTTCCCGCCCGACATCGTGCTCGCCGCCCTCGATCTGACCGAGGGCGACGAGCACGCGCCGGGCAGCGCGGCCTACGCCAGCGCGCTGGCGAGAGAGCTGACCGACCTCGGGTACGAGGGGGTCCGGGTCGAGCTCGACGAGGAGCACGGCGTATCCGAGGTGGTGTGCAACATCGGCGTCAACGGCCGCGGCTGGGAGGTGCGCCTTGGGCGCGTGCTGTCGGACAGCGGCCACTTCCGGAGGGCCAAGCAGCAGCTGGCGCAGATCGCGCCGCTGCGGGTCGGCCCCTACCACCTCGAGCGCAACGGCGAGCGGGCGACGCTGGAGACCCTGCGCGACCTGGTCGCCCACGTCTACGAGGTCGCCAAGCGCGGCCTCGCCATCCAGCGCTACAAGGGTCTCGGCGAAATGAACCCCCACCAGCTGTGGGAGACCACGATGGCTCCCGGCAACCGGCGGCTGCTGCAGGTGACCGTGGAGGATGCGGCGCGCGCCGACGAGCTGTTCACCATCCTGATGGGCGATGCGGTCGAGCCGCGGCGCCGCTTCATCGAAGAGAACGCGCTCGAGGCGCGCAACCTCGACATCTGATCTGGACAACGCCATGACCGAACACCAGACCTACTCCGAGGGAGACCGGATCCCGATCACGATCGAGGAGGAGCTCAAGAACTCCTACCTCGACTACGCGATGTCGGTGATCATCGGACGCGCCTTGCCCGACGTGCGGGACGGGCTCAAGCCGGTGCACCGCCGCATCCTGTACGGCATGTGGGAGGGCGGCAACACCTCCGGCAAGCCCTATAAGAAGTCGGCGCGCATCGTCGGCGACGTGATGGGGAAGTACCACCCGCACGGCGACGCGGCGATCTACGACACCGCGGTGCGCATGGCGCAGGACTTCTCGATGCGCTACACCCTGGTCGACGGCCAGGGGAACTTCGGATCGGTCGACGGCGACGCACCGGCTGCGATGCGCTACACCGAGATCCGTCTGACCAAGCTGTCGGAAGAGCTGCTCGGCGACGACATCGCGCGCGAGACGGTTGACTGGACCGAGAACTACGACGGCTCGCTGGTGGAGCCGGTGGTGCTGCCAGCGCAGTTTCCCAACCTGCTGGTCAACGGCTCCTCCGGCATCGCCGTCGGCATGGCCACCAACATCCCGCCCCACAACTTGCGCGAGATCGTCGACGCCACGGTGGCCCTGATCCGGTCGCCAGGGCTGTCCGAGCGCGAGCTGCTCGAGATCGTGCCCGGCCCCGACTTCCCGACCGCGGGCTTCATTCACGGCCGGCGCGGGATCCTCGACGCCTACACCACCGGCCGCGGCATCGTCCAGGTGCGGGGGCGGGTTGTGGTCGAGGAGGGAGACGGCAAGAAGCAGCGGCCGGCGCTGATCGTGACCGAGCTTCCCTACCAGGTGAACAAGGCGCGGCTTACCGAGCACATCGCATCGCTGGTGCAGGCCAAGCGCCTGGAGGGGATCAGCGACCTCCGGGACGAGTCGGACCGCGACGGCATCCGGCTCGTCATCGAGCTCAAGCGGGAGGCGATCCCCGAGGTCGTGCTCAACAACCTCTACAAGCTGACCCAGCTGCAGACCACCTTCGGGATCATCCTGCTCGGCGTGCTGAACAATCAGCCGCGGGTCTTCACGCTGCGCGAGCTGATCGAGCACTTCATCGACCACCGCAAGGAAGTGGTGGTGCGGCGCACCCGCTTCGAGCTGGCGCGGGCGCGCGAACGTGCCCACATCCTGGACGGCCTCGTCATCGCGCTCGACAACCTCGATGCGGTGATCGAGCTGATCCGGGGCGCCGCCGACCCGCCGACCGCCCTGACCGGCCTGATGCGCGAGTTTGGTCTGTCCGAGCTGCAGGCCCAGGCCATCCTGGAGATGCGGCTGCAGCGTCTGACCGGGCTCGAGCGCAGCAAGATCATCGACGAGCATCGCGAGGTCCTCGCGCGGATCGCCCACCTCGAGGCCGTTCTCGGCTCGGAGTCGATGGTTCTCGACATCATCGTCGAGGAGCTGCAGGCGATCCGCAGCCGCTACGGCGACGACCGGCGCACCGAGATCATCGCCGACCCGACCGACATCTCGGTCGAGGACCTGATCGCCGAGGAGGACATGGTGATCACGGTCAGCCGCAGCGGCTACATCAAGCGCACGGCGCTCGCCGCCTACCGGGCCCAGCGCCGGGGCGGCCGCGGCCGGCGCGGGATGTCGATCAAGGCCGAGGACGAGGTCGAGAAGCTGTTCGTCGCCTCGACCCACGCCGTGATGCTTTTCTTCACGACCGAGGGCCGGGTGTTCGCGCGCAAGGTCCACGAGCTGCCGGACGTGGGGCCGGGTGGCCGGGGCAGGGCGCTGGTCAATCTTCTGCAGCTCGAAACCGAGGAGCGGGTGGCCGCGCTGCTCGCCGTGCGCGACTTCGCCGAGCATGAGGACGCCTTCCTGCTCTTCGCCACCCGCCTCGGCAAGGTCAAGCGGACGCCGCTGTCCGAGTACGCCAACATCCGCTCGAGCGGTCTGCGCGCGATCGCCATCAACCCGGGGGACGACCTGCTCTCGGTCCACCTGACCGACGGCACGCTGCACGTCTTCATCGGCACGCATCGCGGCATGGGGATCCGCTTCGAGGAGGCCGAAGCGCGCCCGATGGGCCGGGTCTCGGCCGGCGTGCGCGGCATCAACCTGCGCGAGGGCGACTGGGTGGAGGAGGTCGCGACCTTGGACCCGACCGCCGAGAACGACATTCTCGTCGTCACCGACCTCGGCTTTGGCAAGCGCACCGCGGTCGGCGACTTCCGGCTCCAGCAGCGGGGCGGCTACGGCCTCAAGGCGATCCAGCTGACGTCGAAGAACGGCACCGTGGCCGCCATCCGGCACGTCCACGAGTCCGACCAGATCCTGGTTCTCACCGAGGGCGGCATCCTGATCCGGATGAACGTCGGCGAGATCCGACGCAGCGGGCGCGCGACCCAGGGCGTGCGGGTGATCCGCCTCGACGAGGGTGACCGCGTGGTCTCGGTGGCGAAGCTCGCGGAGGACGACGGCAGCAACGGGGACGACTCAGGGGCGGAAGACACCGGGGTGGCCGGCGGCGACACCGCGGCCGACGCCTGATCGTCGGGTGACGGCAGCGTGTCGAGCGCGCTCCCGACCGTGCGTCCGGTGCTGCTCCTCCACCAAGAGGGCGTGATCGGCCTGGTCGCCGTCATCGGGCTCGGCCTCAAGGACGGCAACCCGCTGGGCGGCCTGGCGCCGCAGGGGCCTCTCGGGTGGTCGATCGTGGTCGGCGCGCTGGTCGGGATCGCGAGCAGCGGGGCGCTCTGGCTGACCAGGAGGGTGCCGCCGCTCGCCGAGCTCCAGCGCTTCCAGGAGCGGCTGGTGCGAGGTTGGACCGCGGTCGACGCCGCTGCGGTCGCGCTCCTGTCGGGGATCGCCGAGGAGGCGCTGGTGCGCGCCCTGCTGCAGCCGGTGATCGGCCTCGTGCCGGCGGCGCTGCTGTTCGCCGTGCTCCACCTGGTGCCGGACCGCCGGCTGTGGCTGTGGCCGGTGATCGCGCTCGGCCTCGGGCTGGTGCTCGGCGTGGTCTTCAGCCGCTACGGCTACCCCGCCGCCGCCACCGCGCATTGCGCGATCAACCTGCTCGCGCTGATGCGGCTGCGGCGGGGTGAGGCGGTTGCGGTGGAGTGACGCTCCGACCGCCACCCGCTGTGTACAATGACGTGGGGCAGTGTCCCCGGGGAGGCGCGACGATGAGCAAAGCGAACGACCAGTTCCGCGTCAAGGTGGGGCTGGCCGAGATGCTCAAGGGCGGGGTGATCATGGACGTCACCTCGGCCGAGCAGGCGAAGGTGGCCGAGGACGCCGGCGCCGCGGCGGTGATGGCGCTGGAGCGGGTGCCGGCCGACATTCGGACCCAGGGCGGCGTGGCGCGGATGGCGCCGATCGCCAAGATCCGGGACATCCAGGCGACGGTGTCGATCCCGGTCATGGCGAAGTGTCGGATCGGGCACATCGCAGAGGCCCGCATGCTCGAGGCGCTCGAGGTCGACTTCATCGACGAGAGCGAGGTCTTGACCCCGGCCGATGAGGAGAACCACATCTCCAAGCACGGCTTCACCGTGCCCTTCGTCTGCGGCTGCCGCAACCTCGGCGAGGCGCTGCGGCGGGTCGGCGAGGGCGCGGCGATGATGCGCACCAAGGGCGAGGCCGGGTCCGGTGACATCGTCGAGGCGGTCCGCCACTTGCGGGCGGTGCAGCGCGGCATCCGGAGCCTGACCATTCTTGACGAGCACGAGCTGATGGCCCAGGCCAAGGAGCTGCAGGCTCCCTACGAGCTCGTGCGCTGGGTCGCCGAGCACGGCCGGCTGCCGGTGCCCAACTTCGCCGCCGGCGGCGTCGCCACGCCGGCCGACGCCGCGCTGTGCATGATGCTGGGCGCCGAGGCGGTGTTCGTCGGCTCCGGGATCTTCAAGTCGAGCGATCCGGAGCGCCGGGCCCGTGCGATCGTCCAGGCAGTGACCCACTGGCAGGACCCGGCCAAGCTGGTCGAGGTGTCGGAGGGGCTCACCGAGGCGATGTCYGGYCTCGAGGCCGGCAARCTGACGCCGGAGGAGATGCTGTCGCGCCGGGGGTGGTGATGCGGGTCGGGGTGCTCGCGCTGCAGGGKGACTGGGCAGCCCACGTCGCGGCGCTGCGCGACGCCGCCATCCCGGCCGAGCCGGTCCGCACCGCGGCCTCGATCGACCGGGTCGGCGCGCTGGTCTTGCCCGGGGGCGAGTCGACCGCCATGCTCCGGCTGATGGCGGACGAGCGCCTGGCCGAGCGGATTGGCGAGCGCGTGCGCTCGGGCATGCCGGTGCTCGCCACCTGCGCTGGCGTGATCCTGCTCGCCGTGAGCGTCGAGCCGCGGCAGCCGTCGCTCGGGCTGCTCGACGTCGATGTCGTCCGCAACGCCTACGGCCGTCAGATCCACTCGACCGTCGCCATGGTCGACGTCGACGGCGCCCTCGGCGATCCGCAGCCGATGGAAGCGGTGTTCATCCGCGCGCCGCGCATCGTCCGGACGGGCGTCGACGTCAACGTGCTCGGCCGGCGTGGCGGCGACCCGGTGCTGGTCCGCCGCGGCCGGATCGTGGCCGCCACCTTTCACCCCGAGCTGAGCGCGGACCGCCGGGTCCACGCTCTGTTCCGTGGGCTGCTGGAGGACTCCGATGCCTGACCGACCGATCCGCCACCACGAGGTCCACGGGATTCACCGTGTCATCCTCGACGATGGCGCCAACGCCCTCGACCTGCCGCTGATGGCCGCGGTCCGCGACGCCGTCGCCGATCTCAGGGACCACGGCGCCCCGCCGCTGATACTCGCCTCGTCGCACCCGGCGCTGTTCTGCCCGGGCTGGGATCTCAAGCAGCTGGCGACCGCCGATCGCGGCCGCGTGCAGGCGACCCTCGAGGTGTTCAACAGCCTCATCCTCGAGGTCTTCACCTACCCCGGGCCGACCGCCGCCGCGATCACCGGCCACGCGGTGGCCGGCGGCTGGCTGCTGGCGCTGGCCTGCGACCTGAGGGTGATGGCGACCGGCAGGCCGCGGCTGGGCTTCGCGGAGCTCAACCTGGGGGTGCCGATACCGGCCGGCAGCCTGCGCATGGTGCGCGCCCGCTGCAGCTCGTTCGCGATCGACGAGACGCTGCTGCGTGGCGAGGGCTGCACCGCCGAGCGGGCGCACGAGCTCGGTCTGGTGCACCGCGTGGAGCCGGTCGAGCAGGTGGTGGTGGCCGTGGATCGCGAGCTGATCCGGCTCACGTCGCGGCCGGCGCGGGGCTACGCGGCGACCAAGGAGCTGCTGCTCGGCGAGGCCTGGCGCGCGATGCGGGCGGGCTTCGCGGCCGAGGACAAGCTGTTCCTCGAGTGCTGGTTCTCCGCCGAGGCGCAGCAGCGGATCGCCGAGCTCGCCAGCAGCCTGGGGGGCTGATGGACGCGCGCGTGCTGGCTGCGGCCGGGATCGACCCCGAGCTGCCGGCGGCCGAGGCGGCGGCCATGCTGGTGCGGCGCCTGCCGCTGCGGTGGCGGGCTGGGATGGGCGTGCGCGCCCCTGAAACGGTGGTCGAGTCGCGCTGGTTCGCCGGGGCCGCAGAGTGCCACCGGGTCCTGGCCCGTCTGTTCCGGGGAACCGCAGTGCGGGGCAGTGCCTTCGCCTCGACCTGGCCCCTGCTCGAGGCGGCCGGGCTCGTGGTCGCCCCAGCGCTGCCGGTGGCCGCACGCGCCGAGGAGCGGCCGGGACCGGATGGCGTCTATGAGCTCGACCGTGGCACGGTGTGGCGGGAGGCGGTCGGGGAGCGGCGGGCCCTGCTGGCGAGCGGCGGCGGCCCGGCACCGGCCGACGTCGCCTTCGACCTGCTGTGGTTCGGCGGCGGCGAGCGCTATCTGCTGCGCGAGGGTACCCTCGAGGTCGAGGACCTGTTCTCGGTGGCCCGGGTGCGAGCGACGCGGTCGCTGGTCGAGCGGCTGGTGGTGCGCGGGCTGCGGGTCGACCCGGAGGTGCTCGAGGGTCTGGTCTTCAGCGAGCGCGAGGCGCCGCCGGAGATCGAGGTGCGGCGACCGGTCGAGCTGGTGGCGGGCGAGTTGTGGCGCGATCCGGCGGCGGTGCTCGCGGCCCGCGCCGACATCCGCAGCGTGGCACGGCACGGCGAGGAGATCGCCGCCGAGACGGCGCGTGAGACGACGGTGGTCTTCCGGGTGGCCGAAGATGCCCGGGGCTGGCGGCTCTTCACCTGGGAGGGCGATTACCCGCTGCGCACCCTCGGCCTGACCGAGCGCACCGGGCACCTCGTCTTCACCGCGGCCCTCGGCCCCGACCTCGATCTCTTCGCGCCCGGGGTTCGCGGTCGCCTCGCCTTCGACCTCCGCTCGGATCTGATCGCTCTCGGCACGGCCAAGAAGGCGCGCTGAGGACGGGGACTCCCGACTGAGCCCGAACTCGCCTTCGTTCCCGCTCCCGTGCCCGTTCCCGATCGTTCGCCCCATCCTCGAGACCGCTTCGCGCCGGTACCCGGGAGGCGCTCCCCGAGGGAGCCACCTTTGGCGATTTCGGGCCTCGAGCATGACGTCAGGAGGAAGGTCGACCCGAAATCGCCAAAGATGGCACGCCCGCGGGACGCGCTCTCCTCGCTCTCGCCTCGCCCCCCGGATCGGAAGGGGAAGCGGATGGGGAAGCGGGTCAGGCGACCCTCAGAAGCGGTAAACCCGGTCCTGGACGAGCTCGATCACCGGGTGGGGCAGCGCGGCCGAAGCGACCTCGGCGCGCAGCTCCTCCAGGTAGGGCGGCTTGAAGTGGTAGAGGTAGACCGGGACGGCGCGGGTCAGCTTGGCGAGCTCGCCGGCGAGGGTCTGCGGCGTCAGGTGGAGGCTGGCGTCGGCCACCGCCTGGAGCCGGTTGGGGAACGAGCACTCGGTGATCACGGCCGACAGGTCGTCGGCCGCGTTCGCGACCTGCCAGACCCGTTCGGTCGGGCCGGTGTCGGAGGTGAAGAGCAGGCTCGAGCCGTTCTGGCGCAGCAGCAGGCCGGTCGTGGGTACGACGTGGTTGACGGGCACCGGCGTGACCTCGAGCTCGCCCGCGGGCGTCGCGATCGTGAACGGAACCTCGGGCTCGATCACCYGGAAGCGGACCGACGGGTAGAGGTGGTTCGGGATCGTCGAAAAGTCGGGCCAGGTGTCGTTGTTGAACAGGTGCCGGCGGACCGCCCCCAGCACCGAGCGCGTGCAGTAGATCGACACCGGGTSGGGGTCGGTGCCGAACAGGTTYTCGATCAGGAACGGCAGCGACGAGGTGTGGTCGATGTGGGTGTGGGTGATGATGACGTGACGGATCGCGCGCTGCTCRGCGAGRGTCAGGGCGCGGGTGATCGCGCCGGCGTCGACCGCGACCGTGCCGCCGATCAGRAATGAGGTCATCCGGCAGGCAGGACTGTCGCCTCCGAAGCTTCCGAGAACCCGCAGCTCCACTTTCTGGAGTATATCCGAGGGCCGGCGCTGCCCACCTTGTGGTGTGTGGAGGATGGTGAGCTACGACACCGGCACCGCGCGATGTGCGAGGCTCGCCCTGCTGCTGGCCGGGGTCGGGGCCCGCTGCCGCCGCCTGCTGGCCGCCGATTCGTGCCCGGGCGGCCCGCTCGAGGCCCTCGTGCGCGGGGGTGCTCCGGCGGCGGTGGCCGGCGCCGCCGCCAGGCTGCTCCGCGAGACCGTGCCGGACCTGCTTGCCAAACTCGAGGGGATCGGCTGGCGGTGGCTGGTGCCGGCGGACGCCGAGTACCCGGAGCGGCTGCGGTCGACCGCGGATCCGCCGCTCGGCCTGTTCGTACGCGGCCGGCTGGCGGCGGGCCCGGCGGTGGCGATTGTCGGCTCGCGGGCCGCCACGCCCTACGGTCGGCAGGTGGCGCGGCTGCTCGGTGAGCAGCTCGGCCGCGCCGGCGTCGTGGTGGTGTCGGGCATGGCGCGCGGGGTCGACGCCTGCGCTCACGAGGGCGCCCTGGCTGCCGGCGGCCCGACCTGGGCGGTGTGGGGCAGCGGCCCGGATCAGATCTACCCTCCCGAGCACGGCCGCCTCGCCGAGGCGATCGCCGCCGCCGGCGCCCTGCTCAGTGAGTACCCGCCGGGGACGCCGCCGCGGCGCCACCACTTCCCGGAGCGCAACCGCCTGATCGCGGGGCTCGCGGACGCCACCGTGGTGGTCGAGGCGGCCGCCGGCTCGGGTGCCCTCGGCACCGCCCGCCAGGCGGTGGAGGAGGGACGCGAGGTCTTCGCGGTTCCCGGCGGGATCTTTTCCGAGCTGTCGGTCGGCCCCAACACCCTGCTCCGCCTCGGGGCGAGGCCGCTGCTCACCGCTTGCGACGTCCTCGAGGTGGTGGCGCCGGGCGCGGCCCGGGCCGTGGACCCGAAGGCGGGCCGGCCCGACGACGGCTGGCTGCTCGCGAGACTGCCCGCCGGCACCGCGCGCACCGTCGACGAGCTCGCGGCCGAGGCCTCGGTTGCGCTGCCGGTGCTGCTCCCCGAGCTGCTCCAACTCGAGCTCGCAGGCGTGGTCGAGCGGCTGCCGGACGGGCGCTTCGCGCGGCGCTCGGGGAATGGGGCGAGCTGAGCCGAGGGTTGGCGCGTGTGGGACGTCGGCGTGAACGAACCGGTGTTGGTGGTGGGCGGCGGCCTCGCCGGGAGCGAGGCGGCCTGGCAGCTGGCGGAGGCCGGCATCCGGGTCGTGATGGCCGAGATGCGGCCGGTGCGCCCGACCCCGGTTCACCGCAGCGGCCAGCTCGCCGAGCTGGTGTGCTCGAACTCGCTCCGCGGCGACAGCCCGGCCAACGCGGTCGGCCTGCTCAAGCGGGAGATGGCGGTGCTCGACTCGCTGATCATCCGCTGTGCGCGGGAGGCCGCGGTGCCGGCCGGCGGCGCCTTGGCGGTCGACCGCGACCGCTTCGCCCAGTCGGTCACCGACGCCGTCAGCCGCCACCCGAGGATCGTCGTCGAGCGCCGTGAGGTCGAGGAGCTGCCGGCTGGACCGGCGGTGCTGGCGACCGGCCCGCTGACCTCGCCCGCGCTCCACCGCGCGCTCGAGCGGTTGCTCGGCGAAGGCGCGCTCGCCTTCTACGATGCGATCGCGCCGATCGTCGTCGCCGACTCGCTCGACATGACGCGGCTGTTCCGGGGCTCCCGCTACGGCAAGGGCGGGTCCGACCACTATCTCAACGCGGCCATGGACCGCAGCCGGTACGAGGACTTCGTGGCTGCCCTGCTGGCCGCCGAGAAGCAGCCGTTCAAGGCGTTCGAGCTCGAGGACATCCGCTACTTCGAGGGCTGCCTGCCGATCGAGGTCATGGCCGAGCGCGGCCTCGACACCCTGCGCTTCGGGCCGATGAAGCCGGTCGGGCTTTCCGACCCGGCAACCGGCCGCCGTCCCTATGCGGTGGTCCAGCTGCGCCAGGATGACCTCGCGGCCGAGCACTGGAACCTGGTCGGCTTCCAGACCAAGCTCACGGCGGCCGAGCAGGGACGTGTCTTCCGCACCATCCCCGGGCTCGAGCAGGCGCGCTTCGTGCGCTTCGGCCTGATCCACCGCAACACCTTCCTCAATGCCCCGTTACATCTCGACCCGCTGCTGCGCCTGCGCCGCCGCTCACAGCTCCGGGTCGCCGGCCAGCTCACCGGCGTCGAGGGCTACGTGGAGTCGGCGGCGACCGGCCTGCTCGCGGCGCGGACCCTGGCCGCCGAGCTCGCGGCAGGCAGCCCACAGCCGCCGCCCCCCGAGACCGCCTGCGGCGGGCTCATCCGGCACCTCAGCGAACGCAGCGCGCGCGGCTTCCAGCCCGCCAACATCAGCTGGGGCCTGATCGCCACCCCGCCGGAGCTGGCCGCGGTGCGCAGCCGGCGCGAGCGCCGGGAGCGTCACGCTGCACTCGCGGTCGGGCGCATCCGCGACTGGGCCGCGACGCTCTCGGGAGCGGCGCGAGAGTCCTGAGCGGTCGCGTTACGATCCCGAAGGGAAGGACAGCAAGGGAGTCAGTTTGAACCGCGGAGAGCGCGGAGCACGCAGAGGAAGATCATCCCACCTTCCCTCGGTCCTTGTCGCCGTCCCGATCCGGGGTCCCGCCGCCGCCCGCCCGCGGATGGCTCTTCCGGTACACGCTCATGAGATGGGCGAGGTCGACGTTGGTGTAGACCTGGGTGGTGGACAGCGAGCTGTGGCCGAGCAGCTCCTGGATCGCGCGCAGATCCATGCCCGCTTCCAGCAGGTGGGTCGCGAAGGCATGCCGCAGCGCGTGCGGGTGCAGGTGGTGGAGGAGGGCGGTGCGCTGGACCGCCGCATCCAGGATACGGCGCACGGAGCGATCGCTCAGCCGTCCGCCGCGCTGGTTGACGAGCAGCGGCTCGTCGCTGTCCCGGCGCCCGCTGCGCCAGCGCGCCCGGTGCGGCAGGTAGCGGTCGACGGCCTCGGCGGCCTTGCGGCCGAACGGCACCAGCCGCTCGCGGCGGCCCTTGCCGCGCACCCGCAGCATGCGCTCCCTGAGCTGCAGGTCGGCGAGGTCGATGGCGACCAGCTCGCCGACCCGCAGCCCGGCGCCGTACAGCAGCTCGAGCACGGCGCGGTCGCGGTCGCCCACCGGCGTCGCCGGCTGGCTGTCGAGCAGCTCCTCGATGGCGTAGCGGTCGACCACCTCGGGCGCGCCCCGCGGGGCGCGCACGTGCGGTACCGACTCGGCCGGGCTCGCCGGGATGACCCGCTCGTTGACCAGAAAACGGAGGTAGGTCCGCAGGCAGGCCAGCGAGCGCTCGATCGAGCGTGCCGAGAGGCGTCGCTGGTGGAGCTGGGCGAGGTAGGAGCGCACCGMGGCCGGCGTCAGCTGCGACGGCCCGCTGGCGCCGAGCTCGTCGCGGGCGAAGTCGATCAGGCTCGCGGCCTCCCGCCGGTAGGCGCGCAGCGTGGCAGGGGCGAGGTTGCGCTCCCACTCGAGGTGCTCGAGGAAAGGGTCGAGGTGCCAGGCGGGGTCGAACGGGTCGTCAGCCACGATCGCGACCCTCAGGCTGCGGCAGCGGGGGGGCCGGCGGCAGCGTCCCGGCGGCGGCCCGCAGGCGAAGCCACGTCAGGTCGCGCAGCATCTGGGCGGAGTGCTTGATCGGCCGGACCCGCGACGCCTCGATGTGGCGCCAGCACACCGGCACCTCGACGAGGGGCGCGCCCCAGCGGCGGGCGAGAAACAGCAGCTCGACGTCGAACGCGAAGCCGTCGATCCGCTGGGCGGCCGCCAGCGCCCGGCCGAGGTGCCCTGGGAAGAGCTTGAAGCCGCACTGGGTGTCATGGATCCCGGGCAGCAGCAGGGCGCGCACCGCGAGGTTGAAGGTCCGGCCCATGAGGTCGCGGTAGCTCGGCTGGCGGATCGCGATCAGGCTGCGGTCCAAGGCCCGCGAGCCGATCCGGACGGCGTCCCGCGCTCCGCTCGCGGCGAGCACCGCGAGCTGGTCGATCGGCGACGCGAGGTCGGCGTCGCAGAGCAGGATCTGCGCGCCGTGCGACTCGAGGAAGCCGCTGCGCACCGCCGCGCCCTTGCCGCGGTTGCGGGGGTGCCGGATCACGGCGCGGGCGAGGCCGCCCGGGACCTCGATTGCCGCGGCAGCCTCGGCCGTGCCGTCGAGCGAGCCGTCGTCGACCACGATCAGCTCTGCCGGCAGCCATTCGGGCATCGCGCCGAGGTAGCGGATGATCTCCTGCAGCGTCGGCGGCAGCCGCTCCGCCTCGTTGAACGCCGGGATGACGACGCTCAGCCGAGCCATGGATCGGACGGCCTCGCCGCGCCGCGCCGGACCTGAACCGTTGCCGGAGGAACCTGCGACAGCCATTGCCGTCGCGGCACCTCGGGTGCGCTGGGCGGTGCTACAATGCAGCTACTCTTCTGGAGCAACCTGGGAGGGAGGACGGCATGGACGCGGCTCGCTGGGAGTACAAGATCATCAACATCCGCTCGGAGAACTACCGCCTCGACCCGAACTACGGCAGCCAGCTCAACGAGCTCGGCGACGACGGCTGGGAGCTGGTGGCGATCACCGCCATCAACTTCAAGACCGGCGCCACCGATCACATCGGGATGGTCTTCAAGCGCCGGAAACCCTGAAGCCGCCCGCGCCCGGCACCGGCTCACGGGAGGCCGTGCCCGGTGACGGTGAGCGGCGTGCCGGCGGCGACCCGCAGCGCCCATCCTGACGGGCCCACGGCCGACGGCAGGCCAAGGGTGGCCGCCAGCAGCAGGGCCACCAGCAGCACCCAGGGAAGCCGCGCCGGCCGCACCGCACCGGCGAACGAGATCCCGGCCGCCACCATGCCGGGGGTGGCGCGGCGGACGGTCAGCAGCGCCGCGGCCGCCACCAGCCACCACAGCACCGCGACCGCGACCGCCCACGGTGCGGCGGCGAACGGAGCGCCGTGGCCGGCGAGCTTAAGTGCCACGAGGGTCGCGGCGGACAGCGCCAAGATGACCGCCAGATCGCCCCACGAGCCGGCGATCACCGGGATCACCGAGCCCGGGTCATGAGGTGGCGAGCCGGACGCTGCAGTCGCTGCCGGGGCGGACGGCTCGTCGGCAGGACGCTGAAGCTGGTCCCAGCCGTCGGGGACGTCGAGCGAACCGGGGGGCGGTGAATCCAGGCTCACGCTGCTGCTGCTGGCGTCGGCGTCGGCTGGGTGGCGGCCGGGGGCGGCGCTGCCGGTGTCGACCAACCCTGTCGTTCGCCGAGGCTCTGGATAAAGACCTTGAGCTGCATGTCGACCGGCCGCGCCTTGTAGCTGTCGATGAACTCCAAGACCCGGGTGACCTCCTCATCGTTCGGGTCGACGGCGGTCAGCTCGGCGAGGAAGGAGCGGGCGCCGGTGAGGTTGTAGGTGCGCAGCTCGGCGAGCGCGGCGTTGAACAGCGACCGCTCGAGGGCCTCCACCAGATCCGGCTGCGCAGCGTGTGTGACCAGCAGGTCGTGGGCGGTGCCGATGGCCCCCCGGTGATTGCGGCTGGCGAGCTGGCTCGACAGGGTGGCCGCTGTTGGCTCCTTGCCCTCGACCTGCTCGACGATCTCGAGCAACCCTCCGTCGCGCGGGTACGACTCGAGCCCGCGCTTGGCCTCGTCGTAGGCGCGGAACCAAAGCCCGGCCTCGAGCAGGCGCCGCGCCTCGATGGCGATCTGCGGCACCGGCGTCGGGGTCGGCGTCGCGAGCGCGGCCGTGTACTTGGCGCGGAGGACGCTGACGGCCTCTTCGTCCCCCTCTTCCCGCGGCCGGAACCGCTCCACGAGCTGGAGTGCGGCCGCCGGCTTGCCCTGCTTGTACAGCTCCTCGGCCTGCTTGCGGAGCTCGTACACGTCGTTCTCGGCGGTCGGCTTGCGGGCTTTGACGAGCACATTCACGCCGACCACGGCGACGACCGCCAGCACGATGGCAGCGGCCACCGCGAGCGCCAGGGTGCGGGGCGAAACCGCGAGCATCCGGCGATGAGCACGGGGCTGCGCCACCTCTTCGACCGCCGCGAACGTCGGCTCGAACGGCTTCTCCTGTGGCCTCCCGTCGAGGTTGGCGAAGGGCTCCGAGAACAGGTCCTCCTCGAGGTCCGGCATCTCGGGCGCGGCCGCGGCCGCGGGCGGGGCAGCGGATGCGGTCTCGGCCTCGCCGCTGAGCCGGCGGTGCAGCGCGAGCGCCTCGCGGTGCCCCGGGTTCCTCGTCAGCACGCGGTTGACGAGCTCGAGGGCCTTGTCCTTGTCGCCGCCGATGAGCGCGTCCTCGGCCTCGAACAGCAGGTGCTCGAGCTCCCGAGCCGCCTGCTGGAGGCGCTTCTTCGCCTCCGCCACGCGCGGATGGACGTCCTCGTTCGTCGGGTCGTCGAGCCAGATCCGCGACCAGGCATCGATCGCTGCCAGGTACTGGCCGGCGTCGAGGGCGGCCGTCCCGCGGGCGAGCAGTTGGGCGACGGCGGGCTGGTCGCTGGGCGGCGCGGTGTCGGCCGGACGGGCGGTCGCTTCGAAGAGGTCGGAGACATCGTCGGCAACCGGTGCGCCGAGGTCGATGCCAGGCTCTCCGAATTCGGCGTCGAAGGCGTCGGTCAGCGGCTCCGCTCCGAAGTCGGGCCCCGGAAACTCGGCCGCGCCCGGTCCGCCGCCGAACAGCTCATCGCCGCCGGAGCCCCACGGCACGTCGGCACCGGTAGTGGATGGAGCGCGCGCGCTGCCGGCGCTGGCGAAGGAGCGGTCGGGGCCGGCGGCTGCTGGCGGGGGCGATCCACCGGCGCGGGCCGCGGGCCGGGCTGGTGGTCCGTCCGCCGGCAGGCCGCCGCTGCTGGCATAGATGTCGTGCAGCGTCGAGGCGATGCCGCCGTGGTGGGGATCGAGAGCCTGCGCCATGAGGACAAAGTTGGCCGCCTCCTGCGGGTCGCCGTTCGCGAGCGCCTCGCGCGCCTGGATCAGGAACTGGCCGACCTGCTGCTCGACCTTGAGGGACTCCTGGAGCTGGTTGAGCAACCGGCGCGCCTCCTGGTGTCCGGGCAGCTCGAGCAGGACGCGTTCGACCTTGGACTTGGCGGCGAAGAAGTTGCGGTTGTTGAAGTCCTCGACCGCCTCGATCAGGAGCTCGTTGATGGTGTCGGTGGTCGGCGCCTCGATCTGTGCGATGAGGTCCGACAGGTCGATCGCCTCCGCGCCTCCCTGGAGCTGGCGCTTGAGCTCGATCGCGGGGCCGAACAGCGGATCGATGCGGAGAACGAACTCGAGGCCGATCAGCGCCTCCTCGCGCTGCCGCCGCTGGAGGTTGGTGATGACCTTGCGAAAGGCCGACATGACGCGGTCCTGAGCCTCGATCGAGAGCTCACGATTGCCCAAGTACGCCATGTACTGGATGGTAACAAGTGGCCAGGAAGTGGTCAACGAGCGACTTCACAGCGAGTTGGGTCCGCGCCCGCCTCCGATTCCGCGTCCTTCCACCTCCGAGAATGGGAGTGGAGACTCCCGCTGGCGTCGGAGGCGCGCAGCGGATGGGCACTTCTTGGCGTTGACTGTGTCGTGACGAGAGCGTTGAGAGGCCGGCCGCGAGCGAGGGGCAAGGTCAGGCGGTGGGACCGGCCGTCTGCGCCGAGTCGTTGGCGTCGACGATCGCCGCCGGCAGCGTGATCCTGATCAGTGCGCCGGTGGGCTGCCGGTTTTGCAGCTCGAGGGTGCCGCCGTGGTCGGTGACGACCCGGTGCACCATGGCGAGGCCCATGCCGGAGCTCTGTCCCTTGGTCGAGTAGAAGGGCTGGACCAGGGTCTCGGCGTCCTCAGTCGGCAGCCCGATGCCGGTGTCCGCCACCTCGAGGACGAGGCCGTCGCCGTGGGTGGCGAGCGAGATCGTGATCGCGCCGCTGCCCTTGACGGCGCCCACCGCATTGTCGAGCAGGTTGACCAGCGCCTGGCGCAGGGCGGCCGGGTCGACCATCGCGTGGACCTCAGCCGGCGGCGTCTCGATTCGGACCTCGAGCCCGTCGCGCAGCCCGTCATAGAGCGAGCCCACCTCGCGGACGATCTGGCTGACCGAGCTCGSGCGGGGTGAGACCCGCGGCATCTGCGCATAGAGACGGAAGGCGTCGACCAGCTCCTTGAGCCCGGTCACCTGGGCGATGATCGCCTCGCAGGAGGAGTCGACGATGTCGCGCACCTCGCCGTCGAGCCGGCCGGCCCASCGCTGCATGCGCTCGGCGGCGAGCCGGATCGGGGTCAAGGGGTTCTTGATCTCGTGAGCGATGCGCTGGGCGACCTCGCTCCACGCCGCTTGGCGTTGAGCCTGGACCAGCACTGTGAGGTCGTCGAGCGTGACCACCGAGCCGCCCCCCGGGAGCGGCTTGAGGGCGATCTCAAGGTGGCGTACCGAGCCGCCGATCTCGAGGTCGAGCTCGCTCCGGGCATCGGTAGGCTCACCCGGTCGCAGCCGGTCGTGCAGGGGCTCGAAGCCGCGCCGGTCGAGCTGTTCGATCGGCCGCCAGGTGCCCGCCCAGTCGGGCTCCCCGAGCAGCCGCGCCGCCGCCGGGTTCGGCCGGAAGCGGCTGCCGTCAGCGCTCACGGTGAGCACGCCGGTGGGCACCGTGGCGAGCAGGGTCGCGAGCTCCTGGTTCGAGGCCAGAATCTCCGCCTCGGTCGCCCGCACCCTGCGGACCATCGCGTTGAACGAGTGGACGAGCACCCCGACCTCATCGCTGGCCGGGCTCGCCACCTCCTCCAGGCGGTTGCCTTCGGCCACCCGCTGGGTGGCGGCGGCCACCGCGAGCAGCGGCTCCGTGAACCGGCGCGACAGGAACAGCCCGAGCCACACCGTGGCGAACAGCAGCAGCAGCGTCACCGCGAGGAAGACGAGGATGGTCGTGGAGGTGACGGTTCCCCGCTGCAGCTTCATCTCCTGGAAGGTCGCGTGGGCGGCGGTGGTGCTCTCGAGGTCGAGCAGCAGCTCTCGTGGCAGCATGTCGCCGACCACGACCACGGCCGCGGAGTGACCTACCGGCGCCCAACCGCGCACCAGCAGCCCGCCCCGCCAGCGGTTGGCGCGGACGCCGGCGAGGGGCAGCTCCTCCCAGCGCAGGGAGGGCGGCGTGGTCGGGATGGTGCGGGGATCGGTGACTGCCTCGAGCAGGCGCGGCCCGTCGAACAGCGCCAGCAGATCGACCCCCATCGTGGTTCGCAGCTCGGCCAGATCCGGCGCGTCGTCACCGGCGAGCGCGCGGGCCGCGACCTGGGCCTGGCGGTACAGGCGTTGCTCGATCAGCTCGCGGACCTGGACGGTGACCGCGGCACCGCTGCGCAGCGTCTCCTCGACCGGCGACGAGAACCACTGGTCGATGGAGCGCTGCAGGATGTTGGTGGCGATCAGGAAGATGAAGATCGCCGGCACGAAGGTCAGCACGACGTAGGTGAGCACGAGCTTGGTGCGGAACCGACTGCCGAGCACGCCGCGCCGCCGCTCGGCGATCAGCCGGGTGAGGTTGCGGACCAGGATGAAGGTGAGGATCAGGATGAGCGAGATGTCGAGGTACCAGAGGACGAACAGCAGCAGGCGATTGGTGAGGTCCTCGGGCGACGCGGCCTGGGTCCTCTGGAGCAGATAGAAGGCGCCGGCGGAGAGGACGAGCAGGATGACGAATCCGGCTGCCAGCGAGCGGTTCTGTCGTCGGTGCTGGTGCCAGGCCTCGACCAGGTTGGCCATCGCTCAGCCCTCGGCGGTGCCGGACCCCTCCGGCGCGACCCCCCCCGTTGGCAGCTCGATCGGCGCCTCGACCCACTCGGTGCCCTCGGTGTCCGGGAAGAACAGCCATTTGGTGGAGGAGGAAAACACCGCCCGAACCCGCACCCATAGCGAGCGGGACTCGAGCTCTGCGGGCATCGCGAACTGCACCCGGCCGGGGTCGACCAGCCACGATCGAGCCGCGTCGACCGTCTCGACCTCGTGGCTTGAGACGATCACGCCGTCGACCACGAGCTCGCACTCGAAGCGTCCGACGACCGGATCGAAGACCGCCGTGGCCACCGCCTCTCCAGTCCACATCTTCTTGTCCCACCACATCTTGCGGGTGGACCGGACGCGCACCTGGTAGCGCACCTCGACGGCCGCGCCGGACGGCAGCGCCGCTTCCACGGTGTCGGGCAGGGGCTGGTTGAGACGGAACTCCACGGTCAGTGTGTTCTGCTCAAGCGCGGTGTCGACCACGATCGGCGCCGCGGTCGCCGCGGACGCGGCGAGGAGCACGGCGAGCAGGGCGGGCGTCATCGCGTCATTGTATCCCGGAACCGGCACCGGGAGGCGAGTGCTAGAGTGAAGGGTCGAAGAGTCGGGAGGCGGACTCGATGATCGACCGGGTTCCTGGCTGGGCGCCGCATGTCGAGCGGCCGCTGAAGGAGGTGCTGTACCGCTTCCTCGAGGAGGTCCACTGCACCAAGGCCGCGCTCTACCTGCGCACGCCGGCCGACAGCTTCCAGGTCGCGGTGCGCTACGGCTTCGGCCGCCGCGATGCGCCCGCGTCCCGGCTCGACCCGGATGATCCTCTGGTCGCCGCCGCCCGTTCGGCCGAGCTACCGCTGATCGTCAACCGTGCAGAGGAGCAGCCGCTGCTCACGGCGCGGCTGCGTGCCGCCGGCGTCGAGCGGCTGGTGCTCGCCCCGCTGGTCGATGGCGGGCGGCTGATCGGCCTGGTCGAGGGCCGGGAGAAGGGGGGCCAGCAGCCCTTCGACGAGTCCGACCGGCAGCACGCCGCGACCATTGCGGGGGTGCTCCTCACAGTGCTCGGCGAGCTCGGCTTGGTGCGCTCCCTCGACAGCGCAGCGGTCGCCGCCGGCGAGCCGGAGGAGGCGACGCCGCCGGCCACGGTGACGCGCGCGGCGGCCGACCTGCTCGACGAGCCGGCGATGGCCGAGCTGGTGGAAGCCGCCGCCGGCGCCGTGATCCGTGACCGCAGCTATGCGGTCGCGGTCACCGTCGCCGAGGCTGCCGCGGCCACGACCCTGGTCTTCGGCGGCGTCGATGCCGGCGAGGGCGACGCGGCCGCCATCAAGGCCCACCAGGCCAAGGTGCTGCTCGGTTGCGGCGCCACGGTCCCGCGGCGGGGCGGCTGGACCGTCCACTGGCGGCGGCTGCGCGCCGGCGATGAGCCGCTGCGGCCGTCGCTCATCGTCTCCGAGGTCGCGATGCAGGACGCCGGGTGGTCGCTCGCCCTGTCGGTCGTCGGGGCCGAGGGCTCTGAGGACCCGGCGCAGGTGATGGACCGCCTGCAGCGCGAGGTGGCGGCGGCGCACCGGCTGTCCTCGCTGCGTTACACGCGGCGCTGCCTCGCGCGCCGCCTGCTCGAGCCCGGCGAGAGCCGCTTTCCGGACCTGCTCGTGCACTCGCTCGCCGTGTCCCGCCTGTGCTGGCAGATGGTCCGCGCCGCCGGTGGGGGATTCGAGCGCGCCGAGCAGGCTGCGCTCGCCGGCCTCCTCCACGACGTCGGGATGCGCGAGCTCGACTACGAGCGGCTCTACCGTCTGGAGCGACCGGGGCCCGAGCACCGGCGCGTCTACCGCCGGCACGTCGTCGTCGGCGAGCGGATCGTGCGCGGAGTCGGCCTCGACGAGGTCGCTGCGGCGATCCGCCACCACCACGAGCGGTGGGACGGCACCGGCTACCCGGACCGCCTCGGTCGCGATCAGATTCCCCAGCTCGCCCGCCTGGTGCATGTCGCCGAGGTCTTCGACGTGCTGACCTCGCCGTCGAGCTACCTGGTGCCGGTGCCGCCCGAGCGGGCGCTCGCCACGCTGGCATCGGCGGGGGGCGGGCAGTTCGACCCCGAGATGGTCGAGCTGCTGGCTCGCGTGGCGTCATGACGCGGCCCCTCGCCACCAACCGGAAGGCCCGCCACGAGTACCACATCCTGGAGCGGGAGACGGCCGGCCTCGAGCTGCTCGGCACCGAGGTCAAGGCGGCGCGCGACGGCCGGGTCACCCTCACCGACGCACACGTCACCTTCTCAGGCGGCCAGGCGTACCTCGTCGGCTGTCACATCGGCATCTACTCGCACGCCGGCTACGCGGCGCACGATCCGCTGCGCCGGCGCCGGCTGCTGCTGCACAAGCGGCAGATCCTCAAGTGGGCGGGAAAGGTCCGCGAGAAGGGGCTGACCGTGGTGCCGCTGCAGATGTTCGTCGACGGCAACTGGATCCGGCTCGAGATCGCGCTGGTCAAGGGCAAGCTCATGCACGACAAGCGCGACGCCCTGCGCCAGCGCACGCTCGACCGCGAGGCCGAGCAGGAGGCCCACCGCCGCGGCTGACGGCGGTCGCCCGCCGCGCGGCGGGAATAGGGTTCGCAGCCGGGGCGGTTGGCCCCGGGAGGGCGCCGGCAGCGAGCCGGCAGACACGGTTGAACACGATGCGGGACACCATCACCATTCGCGGCGCGCGCGAGCACAACCTGGCCAACATCGATGTCGCCATCCCGCGCAACCAGCTGGTGGTGATCACCGGCGTGTCCGGCTCGGGCAAGTCGTCGCTCGCCTTCGACACCCTGTTCGCCGAGGGGCAGCGGCGCTACGTCGAGTCGCTGTCCGCGTACGCCCGGCAGTTTCTCGACCAGATGGAGAAGCCCGACGTCGACACCATCGAGGGCCTGTCCCCGGCGATCTCGATCGAGCAGCGGACGACCTCGAAGAACCCCCGCTCGACGGTCGGGACGGTGACCGAGATCCACGACTACCTGCGCCTGCTGTGGGCCGCGGTCGGAGTGCCGCACTGCCCGGACTGCCGGCTCCCGATCCGTCCGCAGACCGTCGAGCAGATGGTGGACCGGCTGCTCGCGCTGCCGGAGGGGACCCGCTTCCTGCTGCTCGCCCCGCTCGCCGAGGGGCGCAAGGGCGAACACCGCCAGCTCTTCCAGCAGATGGTCAAGGAGGGGTTCCTGAGGGCCCGGGTCGACGGCGAGGTGGTCGACGCCGCCGACCCGCCGGCGCTCGACAAGAAGCGCAAGCACTCGGTCGAGGTGGTGGTCGATCGGCTGGCGGTGCGGGCGGACCTTGGCTCGCGGCTCGCCGGCTCGCTCGAGACCGCCCTGCGGGTCGGCGACGGCATCGCCCGCGCCGCGGTGGCCGGCGGCGACGAGATCGTGCTCTCCGCCCGCCACGCCTGCCCGGGGTGCGGCTTCTCGCTGGCCGAGGTGTCGCCGCGGCTGTTCTCGTTCAACTCGCCGCAGGGGGCCTGCCCGGAGTGCTCGGGGCTCGGCTCGCTGCGCGAGGTCGACCCCGAGAAGCTGATCCTCGACCCGGAGCGGTCGCTCGCCGCCGGCTGCCTGGCGACCGTCGGCCATGTCCCGGGATCCTGGTTCCGGCGCCAGATCGAGCAGCTCGCCGACCACCTCAGCTTCGACTTCCACACGCCGTGGCGGCGGCTGCCCGCCGACGTTCGCCAGCTCATCATGTACGGCAGCGACAGTGAACTCGACTGGGTCTGGGAGAGCCGCAAGGGCGCCTACCGCTACCGCGACCGGTTCGAGGGCGTGGTGCCGCGCCTGCAGCGGCGGCTCGCCGAGACCTCGTCGGAGGATGTGCGGGGCGAGCTCGAGCGCTTCCTCTCCTTCGCCCCGTGCCGCGCCTGCGGCGGCGCCCGCCTGCGCCGAGAGGCGCTCGCGGTCAAGGTCGGCGGCGCCAGCCTAGCCGAGGTGTCGGCGCTGGCGGTGCGGCGCGCGCTGGAGTGGTTTCAGGAGCTGGCGCTCGACCGCCGCGACGCCGAGGTCGCCGCCAAGTTGCTGCGCGAGGTCGAGGACCGGCTCGCTTTCCTGGTGGCGGTCGGCCTTGACTACCTCACGCTGGACCGGATGGCCGGCACGCTGTCGGGCGGCGAGAGCCAGCGCATCCGGTTGGCGACCCAGGTCGGCTCCAAGCTGATGGGCGTGCTCTACGTGCTCGACGAGCCGTCGATCGGGCTCCACCAGCGCGACAACCGCCGGCTGCTCGAGACTCTCAAGGGGATGCGCGACCTCGGCAACACCGTGGTCGTGGTCGAGCACGACGAGGAGACCATCCGCGAGGCCGACTGGGTGATCGACCTCGGGCCCGGCGCCGGGCGCCAGGGCGGCCGGGTGGTGGCCGCCGGTCCACCGGTGGAGATCGCCGCCCACCCCGAGTCGCTGACCGGCGCCTACCTGTCTGGCCGCCAGGCGATCCCGGTGCCGGCGCGCCGGACCGGTGGCGACAACGGCGTGATCACCGTGCACGGCGCGGCCGAGCACAACCTCAAGGGCATCGACGTCGCCTTCCCCCTCGGCCGCCTGATCAGCGTCACCGGGGTGTCGGGATCCGGGAAATCGACCCTGGTCAACGAGATCGTCCACAAGGCGGTGGCCCGCGAGCTCTATGGCACGCTGGCGCGGCCGGGCCGGCACGCCGCGATCGAGGGCGCCGGCCGCCTCGACAAGGTGATCTCGATCGACCAGTCGCCGATCGGGCGCACGCCGCGCTCCAACCCGGCGACCTACACCAAGGTATTCGACCCGATCCGGACGCTTTTCGCGGCCACCACCGAGGCCAGGGCACGCGGCTACTCCCCGGGCCGCTTCTCGTTCAACGTCAAGGGCGGCCGCTGCGAGGCCTGCCAGGGCGCCGGTCAGATCCGGATCGAGATGCACTTCCTGCCCGACGTCTTCGTGACCTGCGATGTCTGCCACGGCCTGCGCTACAACCGGGAGACCCTCGAGGTCCACTACAAGGGTCTGACGATCGCCGAGCTGCTCGACCTCACCGTTCATCAGGCCCGGGAGCTGTTCGCCAACGTGCCCCAGGTGGCGCGCATCCTCGACACTTTGGTGGCGGTGGGCCTCGGCTACGTCCACCTCGGCCAGCCGGCGACCACCCTCTCGGGTGGCGAGGCGCAGCGCATCAAGCTGTCGCGGGAGCTCGCCAAGCGGGCCACCGGCCAGACCCTGTACCTGCTCGACGAGCCGACCACCGGGCTGCACTTCGATGACGTCCGCAAGCTGCTGGTGGTGCTGCAGGCGCTGGTCGAGCGCGGCAACACGGTGGTGGTCATCGAGCACAACCTCGACGTGATCAAGACCTCGGACTGGATCATCGACCTCGGTCCCGAGGGCGGCGAGGGCGGCGGGGAGCTGGTCGCGGAGGGGACTCCCGAGGAAGTGGCCGAGTGCGAGGCGTCCTTCACCGGGCGCTACCTGCGGCCGCTGCTCGCCGCCGGCGTCAAGCGCAAGAGCGCGTAGCGGCCCGCAGGCTCACCGGCTGGAGCTCGCGCGTCGGCGTGTTTCCGGGCCCGACTGCAATCCTCATCCCGCCCTGCTTCAGGAGGTCCCTCGACTCGCGACCTCGCCGCTCGCTCGGGATGACAGCGGAAGCGGGCGCGGAAGGGGGAGGGCAAGCTGCTGCCGATCGGCTCGTCACGCGAGAATCGAGTAGCCGCCGTCGACCACGATCACCTGGCCGTGGATCATCGACGCGTACTCGGTGCACAGGTAGACCACCGTGTTGGCGACGTCCTGGGGGCTCAGCAGCCGGCCGGCCGGGGTGCGGCGGCGGGCGGCCTCGAGCAGCTGCTCGCGGTTGGGGAAGTGGAGCAGGGCGTCGGTGTCCACCGTGCCGGCCGACACCGCGTTGATGCGCAGCCCTTCGGGGGCGAACTCGGCGGCGAGGTGGCGGACCATCGACTCCAGGGCGGCCTTCGACGCACCCACTGCGGTGTAGTTCGGGATCGCGCGGGTGGCGCCGAGCGACGACACCGCGACCATCACCTTCTCGCCGTCGGACGGCATCTCGAGCAGGTTCTGGGTGAGCGGGAGCAGCGCGGCGGCGTTGATGTGCATCGCCCAGTCGAAGTGGTGCAGGGTGAGCTCGCGCGCCGGTCGGAGCACGCCGGAGGCGGCGTTGGAGATCACGATGTCGAGCCCGCCCCACTCGGCGCGGATGCTGGCGAAAATGTGGGCGACGTCCTCCGGGTCGGCGACGTTGCCCTTGACCAGCAGCGCGCGCACGCCGCGGTCGCGAATCTCCTGCGCGGTCTCCTCGGCACGGCTGCGGTGGCGCAGGTAGTTGATCGCCACGTCGACCTTGAAGTCGGCGAGCGAGAGCGCGATGCTGCGGCCGATGCCGCGGGAGGAACCGGTGACGAGCGCCCGCTTGCCGCGCAACTTGAGATCCATTCGCACCCCCCTGCCGCCAAACTACACCCCGGTCCGCACCGGCACAAGCCCGATCTTGCCGTGCTGGCAACGATTCTCTTGACAGCGACCATGGCAACGCCCAATATGACGATGAATCCACACGGTCCCAGGAGGATGACATGAACAAGACTGAGATGGCCATGAAGCTTGCGAAGAAGACTGGGCTCAGCCAGGGCAAGTCGGCCGAGATCCTCGACGCCCTGTTCTCCGCGCATTCGCGCAAGGGGATCGTCGCGATCGCGCTCGAAGCCGGTGAGAAGGTGACGATCCCCGGCTTCGGGACCTTCGCCACCAAGCAGCGCGGCGCGCGCCAGGGCCGCAACCCGGCGACCGGTGCGACGATCACGATCCCGGCCAAGAAGTACGTCCACTTCAAGCCGGGCAAGACCCTGCGCGAGCGCGTCGAGAAGTAGCGTCCGCGGCGGTCGGGTCCTGCGGGATCCCACCGCCCGGCGGGAGGGCGCCGCCGGCGCTCCCGCGATGACTGTGACGGCCGAGCCTCGTGCTCGGCCGCTTTCTTGTGCCTGCCCGTATCCGTCTCCGTATCTGTGCCCGAGACGGCATCCACGCGCGGCGCGTCCCCGTCGGAGACGGAGACGGGCACGGGTGGGAGCCGCGATTCTCCTACAATGACTCCATGCGCTGTCTCGGGGTCGACCTGGGAGGCAAACGGC
Source organism: Holophagae bacterium (assembly GCA_003105185.1). Classification (GTDB taxonomy): domain Bacteria; phylum Acidobacteriota; class Thermoanaerobaculia; order Thermoanaerobaculales; family Sulfomarinibacteraceae; genus FEB-10. The sequence goes on along the minus strand of PQAJ01000060.1, from coordinate 4,295 downwards.
TCGGCCTCGCCGTGGGCGACGACGCCACGGGTGTGGTGACGCCGCTCGAGGTCGTCCCCTATCGCGGGGTTCAGGCCGCCGCCGAGATGCTGGTCGCGGCGGCCCGCCGCCACCGCGCGGAGCGGGTGGTGATCGGCCTGCCGACGCGGGCCGACGGCACCGAGACCCCGGCCTGCCGGCGCAGCCACGCCGTCGCCGCCGCCGTGGCCGAGCTCGGCCTCGAGGTGAGGCTGCAGCCGGAGTACCTGAGCACCGACGAGGCGCGGCGCCGGGCGCGCGCCGCCGGCCTCCCGGGGGACCGTCCGGTCGACCACCTCGCCGCGCAGGTGATCGTGGAGGACCACCTGCAGAGCAACGGCGGCCGGGACCGGCCATGATGCTGCGGCGGGCGCTGGTCGCGGTCGGCATCCTCGTCCTGCTGGTCGGCTCCCTGCTCGTGGTCGGGAGCTACTGGGCGCTGTGGCGGCCGCACTCGACCCGCTCGGTCGAGATCACGGTCGCCGCCGGCGCGCCCGCGGGTGTGGTGCTGAGCCAGCTCCACCAGGAGGGACTGCTGCCGTCGCGCGTGGCGGGCCGCCTCTACCTGCGTCTGTTCGCTGACGGCCGCACCCCCCGCTGGGGCCGCTACCGCTTCCCGGTGGGCTGCCGGCCGGCCGACGCGCTGGAGCGGGTGCTGGACGGCCGGGTCGAAACGATCGCCGTCACCATCGTCGAGGGCTGGGCGGTCGACGAGCTGGCCGCGGCGTGCGCGGCCGCCGGCCTCGGCACCGTCGAAGAGTGGCGGGAGGTCGCACGGCGACGCGAGCTGATCGCCGACCTCGCTTCCGACGCGCCCTCGCTGGAGGGCTTCCTGTTCCCCGACACCTATCGCTTTGCAGTCGGCCTGGCGGTGCCGGCGGTGGCCGGCCACATGCTCGACCGCTTCCGCGAGGTGTGGCGCGCCGAGACCGAGGCCGGGACCGCGCTCTGGGCCTCGCCGCTTGAGCTCGTCACCCTGGCGTCGCTGGTCGAGGCGGAGACGTCGCTCGAGGGCGAGCGGCCGCGGATCGCCGGGGTGTTCCGCAACCGCTTGCAACGCGGCATGCTGCTGCAGTGCGACCCGACGGTCGTCTACGCCCTCAAGCGGCGGGGCGAGTGGCAGGGCCGGCTCCTGCGGCGCCACTGGGCGACCGACGATCCCTACAACACCTACCGCTACCCGGGCCTGCCGCCGGGCCCGATCAACTCGCCGGGGAGGGCGGCCCTGGCTGCCGCGGTCCGGCCCGAGAGCCACGACTACCTGTACTTCGTGGCGAGCCCACAGGGCGGGCACGTGTTCTCGCGGACGCTCGCCGAGCACGAGCGCGCGGTCGCGCAGTGGCAGTCGTCGCGGCGGTGAGACTCGTGATCCGTGCAGCGCCACAGGTTCCCGTTCGCCTTCCCGTTCCCGATTGGAGTTTGCAGCAGCCGGTGTGTGCACTCGATGGTTCGGACCTGACCTCGGCGCCACGCTCTCGAGGGGTGGCGGCTCGGGAACGGGGACGGGAACGGGCTCGGGAACGTAGAAACGGGGGCGGATCCGGCTTCGCTCTCAGCTTCGCCGTGACACGAGCGGGTGGGGGACTCGTGCCTGACCCGCAACCCCTCACCCCGCGTGATGGGGCGCGGGATACAATTGCCGGGGCACGCGACCGGGTTCCCGCAACCCCCGGAAGGGAGAGTCGATGGAGCACGCCGAGACCGTCGTCCGACCGACGCTGCGGGCGGCCATCGGTTCGCGCGGGGGGCGTTGCTTTGCCAGGCCGCGGAGCGCGTGAGCTGAAGCTGCGGCCGATGCGGTCCCTGCTTCTCCTGCTGCTGTGGCTGGCCCTGCTGGCGCCGGCGGGCCTCGAGGCGGCCGAGCCCGCCGAGGCGATCACGCTGACTGCGGAGGAGCAGCACTGGGAGGGCGACGTCTGGCGCGGCCTCGGCGGGGTGCGGATCCTCTATCAGGACATCAAGGTCTCGTGCGACGAGATGGAGTTCAACCGCGCAACGCAGGATCTGCTGGCGCGGGGCAGGGTCGTCTTCGACCAGGGCCCGAGCCGCTTCACCGCCGATGAGCTCCACTACAACCTGGGCAGCAAGACCGGCCTGTTCGTCAACGGCTCCGGCTTCCTCGATCCCATGTACTCGTTCAGCGGGCGCGAGATCGAGAAGATCGACGACACCCACTACCGCGTCGACGGCGCGCTGTTCACGACCTGCGGCCGCGACGACCCGAGCCCGCCCTGGAGCTTCAGCGTCAAGCGGGCGCTGCTCGAGGAGGAGGGCTTCGGCCGCTTCACGAGCTCGGCGCTCAGGGTCCAGAACTTCCCGGTCTTCTACCTGCCCTACCTGGTTTGGCCGATCAAGCAGGAGCGCGCTCCGGGCCTCCTGATGCCGACCTTCGGCTACTCCGACCGGCGCGGATTCAACATCGGCCTGCCGGTGTTCGTGCCGGTCGGGCGCAGCTACGACACCACGATCTTCGCCGACTACTACACCAACGGCTACTACGGCCTGGGCAACGAGTGGCGCTGGGTGCCGCGCGCGGACGCTTCCGGTCGCTCCCTCGGCTACGCGATCTGGGATGAGGCCAACCAGCAGTGGCAGTGGCGCTACGACGTCGTCCACACCCAGGCCGACCTCTATGGGTTCCGGTTGCTGGTCGAGCTCGAGAACTTGTCGGACGTCGACTTCTTCCAGGAGTTCGACCGCACCTTCGAGGCCAACACCCGGCGCTCGCTGTACTCGCAGATCTACCTGACGCGCAGCTATGGCCCGGGAACGCTCAACCTTCGCGCCGATCGTCGCATGACCTTCCTCACGACCGCGGACGTCGAGCTCATGCAGCTGCCGGAGGCCGAGCTGCGGGTGCGCTCGACCTCGATCGCCGGCTCGCCCGTCTACTGGGACCTGGTGTCGTCGGTGAACTACTTCGACGTCGACCGCGGCAACGATCTCCAGGGGCAGTACGGTCGCGCCGACCTCTACCCGACGATGTCCTATAGCCTGCCGAGCCCGCCCTGGCTGTCGGTGACCCCGCGCTTCGGCGGCCGCGGCACCTACTACACCCAGCGCTACTCCGAGGACCGCCTGAGCTTCGAGGACGAGCCGATCAGCCGCACCTACCTGGCGGGGGGCGTCGACATCGTCGGCCCCTCGGTGTCGCGGATCTTCAACCAGCCGTGGGGTCCGTACGCCCGCTTCAAGCACCTGGTCGAGCCGCGCATCCAGTACGCCTACCTGGGCGGCACCGACGCCGAGGACACCGTCCTGATCCCGGTGTTCGACGAGGTCGACTCGACGCCGCTCACCAACCGGGTGCGACTGGCCCTCGCCAACCGGCTGCTGGCTCGCTCCAAGGAGGGGGTCAGCGCGCGCGAGCTGGGGACCCTCGAGTTCTATCAGGAGTACTCCTTCGACGAGCCGCTCAACCGCGGCAACGGCCAGCAGACCAGCCAGTGGGGTCCACTGAGCATGCTGTTCCGGCTGACTCCGACCGTGGGCACCGGGTTCGATGCCCAGGTCGCCTACGACACGCTGTATGCCAACCCGATCTCGAGCTCGATCGCCGCCGCGCTGATCAGGCCCGAGGGGTCGGCCCGCCTGACCTGGTACCAGAGCTACTCCGCGCAGACCGGCGAGCGGACGTCGTCCCAGGTCCGCGCCCTGATCGACTTCCGCAAGCCCGGCTTCCCGCTGCAGGCTGCGCTGCAAGTCGCCTATGACATCGAAAAGGCCGAGTTCCAGCAGCAGCAGTACCGGGTGTTCTGGCAGGGCAGCTGCTGGAGCATCGCCGCCGAGTACCGGGACGTGCGGCTCGGCATCTATCCGACCCAGGAGTACCGGATCGTCATCGAGCTCAAGGGCGTGGGCGCGCTCCCTGAAATCAAGGGCTCCCTCGGCGGCTTCGAGTAGCAGGCTCCCGCGATCTGAACGCAGTGCGTCGGCGCCGGCCCCTTCCCGGGTAGGTAACAGGTGCGGCGATTGGGGCATGGCGGCAAATGGCGGCACCTGGCACCGGGGATGGGAGAGGGGCGGGAGACAACCAGACCCCGAAGCCCATCAAGTGGAGGTACTCCGACTCCGCTCGTCGGATTCGCCCGAAGGTTTCCACTTCAACCGTTACAGCCCACTAGGGCACCGTGGTGCTCCACGCCGAGGTGTCGCCGGACTCGAAACCGTCGGAGAATGTGGAGCACTCTCGAAAAATGGCGAGACCGGCATCATGATCCGAAAGGTAGACGTAGCCGCCCGCGACCGCGACACCGTAGGCCCACCCCGGCGTGTCG
>PQAJ01000059.1 GCA_003105185.1 Holophagae bacterium | reverse complement strand
GGATGCGCTGCGCGCATCCTGACCAGTTCATGCCGCAGGGGCCGACCGCCTGCGCTTCGGTCAACCATGCCCGCCGAGAGGGCCAGTACGGCGCGAGCTCCTCGATCCCATCCCCTCCCTGGTCGGGAGGCGGCGCACCGAGTATCCTGCCCGCGATGCTCGTCGACGAGGAACCGGGACCCCGGCGGATCCCCCGGCGCGCGCTGGTCGCTGTCGGGGCCGCGGTCGCGCTGGTGCACGCCACGCTGTGGTGGCTCTACTACCGGCCGGTCCCGAAGGCGCTGTGGGGCGACGAGTTCTCCTACTGGCGGTCGGCCAAGGCGCTGCTCGCCGGCGATCCGGGCTGGTGGCCCGACCCGCTGTGGCCGCCGCTCTACCCGCGATTGCTGGCCGGCATCATGGAGATCGGCGGGCCGGCGCTGGTGTGGATCCAGATCGTGCAGACCTGCCTGCTGGCGGCCACGGCGGTGCTGCTCCACGACCTCGTGCGGCGCCTGACCGGCTCTCGCATCGCCGCCGCGGTCGCTGCGCTCCTGACCCTGGGGTTTCCGCCGCTGGTGGCATACGCCCATTACCTGTGGCCGGAGATCCCCCACCTGTTCCTGCTCCTCGCGGTGGTGTGGGTGCTCGTCGCCCGCGCCGAACGGACGGTCTGGTGCGGTGTCGCGGGCGTCGCGGCCGGCCTCGCACTGCTCACCAAGAGCCTGCTCGGCCCGTTCCTGCCGGTGCTGATGGTGGCCGCCTTCGCCCGGCGGCCGGCTGGCCGGTCGCTCGGCAGGGCGCTGGTGTTCGCGGCCGCGCTCGCGCTGACGGTCGCGCCGACCGTGCTCGAGCAGCACCGGCGGACCGGGAGGCTGATGATCGCCGACTCATCGGCCTTCAACCTTTGGGTCGGGCTGAACGACCGCTCGCGCACCGACTTCGGGGTTGACGTCGTGACCGGCTTGTTCCGGGACTACCAGGCGAGCGCCGGGAGCTTCGCCGAGCGCGACCGGATCGTCCGCGAGCAGATCCATGGCTACCTCGAGACCCACTCCTGGGCGAGCGTGGTGCGCTCCCACCTCGGCCGCCAGTACTTCCGGCTGTTCGACAAGGACTGCTACCTGACCGACCAACTGCCCGCTGGCGCCGCCGTCGAGCGCTACTCGGCGGGCTACCTACGGGCCGACCCGGCGGTCGCCGGCGCGGTGCGCCTTTCGAGCTACCTGCTCTACGGGCTGCTGCTCGCGCTCGCCCCGCTCGGCATCGCGCTGTGGCGCTTCCGGGATCGCCGGTGGATGCGGGTGCTGCTCCTGTTCGTCCTTTACAACCTGGCGATCTTCTTCTGGCTCCACGTCAAGAGCCGGTACCGGATCCAGCTGCTCCCGGTCGCCTTCCTCGGCGCGGGCTGCGCCGTGGCGTGGCTCGACGCCCGGCTGCGGGGGGATCCTGAGGCGGCCGGGGTCGCGCGCTGGCGGTGGCTGGCGGCGATCGTCACCGCCGGGCTGCTCGAGCTGCTGGCATTCGCGCGGCCTCTGCTCCCGTGACGGCGCGGCTGCCGGCGGGTTGTGCTAGCTTCTTGCGGATGAAAATGCGTCTCGGGCTGCGGCCCGGCGGTCGCCGGGTCCTTGTGGCCGTCGCTGTGGCGGCCGTGGGCTGGGCCTGCGGGCCGCCGGCGTCGACCCCCACGGCACCCTCCAACCTGCTCCTGATCACCCTCGACACTCTGCGCGCCGACCACGTCGGTTGCTATGGCTATCAGCGCCCGACGACCCCGGCGATCGACCGTTTTGCGGCCACCGCCACCCGCTTCGAAGATGTCACCTGCAGCATGCCGACGACGCTGCCCTCGCATTGGACGATCTTCACCGGCCTGCCGCCGGCGCTGCACGGCGTCACCCGGAACGGCCAGGTCCCGGAGTCGTACCCCCCGAGCATCTTCGAGCTGCTCGGCCGGGCGGGGGCGAGGACTGCGGCGATCGTGTCGGCCGGCGTCGTCGACGCCCGCTACGTCCAGGGCCTCGGGTTCTCCGAAGTGATTTTCGATCGGTCCGGTGCAAAGGTCTTCCAGGTGAGCGGGCAGGTCGTGACCGACAACGCCCTGGCCTGGCTGCAGCGCCACCGCGATGAGCGATTCGCGCTGTGGCTGCACTACTACGACCCGCACGAGCCCTACGAACCGCCGGGCGAGATGGCCGCCCGCTTCACCGCCGGCTACCGCGGCGATCTGCCGCAGGCGCTGTCGACTGACTGGCTGGTCGGCCTCAACGACCCCGCAGCGGAGGCCGCGCTGTCGGCTGAGGACCGCCAGCACGTGGTCGACCTCTACGACGCGGAGGTCGCCTTTCTCGACGACCGGCTCGGCCGGGTGCTCGCGGCCGTGTCCGAGCTCGGTCTCGAGGGCTCGACGCTGGTCGTCATCGTGGCCGACCACGGCCAGGCGCACGGCGAGCGCTCGTTCTGGGGACACGGGGAGCGGCTGCTCGAGCCGGTGATCAAGGTGCCGCTGCTGGTCCACCTCCCGGGCCAGCGCGAGGGACGCGTGGTGGCGGCGGCAGTGGAGACGCTCGACCTGATGCCGAGCCTGCTCGAGTGGTTTGCGCTGGAGCCGATCGGGGGGCTGCCCGGCCGCTCGCTCGCGGGCGCCGTCCGCGGCGAGGCGATCGCCCCTGCCGAGCGGCGGCTGGTCGCGCGGCGCAGCTTCCCCGAGGAGCCGGAGCGGGCGGGGCTGGTGATCCACCGCGTCAGCGACAAGGGCACCTTCTACCGCGAGCCGGACGGTGAGACCTTTCACATCGGTCACGCCGACGGCGAAGGCGGGCTGGACGGAGAGGACTTCTTCGTCGCGGGGGACGTGGGCTCGGCCTGGCTTCCGTCCGAGGTCGAGCATTACCTGGCTGCCGAGCGTGCGGCCGCCGCCGGGACCTCGCCCGAAGACCTCGAAATGCTTCGCGCGCTAGGATATGTCCGATGACCGGTCGAGCAGCGGCCAGCCGTGGCCGCAGCGCCGGCCGTGTGACGTGGAGAGATATGATCCGACTGCTGATTTTCGTGACCGTCGCGACGCTCGCTCAGGCGGTGGCCGCGTCGCCGACTCCGGTATTCAAGGTCTTCATCGAGGAGGCTGGGGTCTACGCCCTGAGCCACGAGGAGCTGGTCGCGGCCGGGCTGGAGCCGGTCGAGCTCGACAGCGCCCTGGTCGGGATGAGCAACCGGGGCAAGCCCGTGCCGGTCTTGATCGAGGACGGCGGCGACGGCCGCTTCGGGCCGGGTGACACCATCGAGTTCGTTGCAGAGCGGCTGTCGTCTGGCGGCCTCTACTACCACGAGTACTCCAAGTTCAACGTCTACTGGCTGAGCTTCGACGGCCGGGACAGCCGCCGGATGACGACGCGATCGAGCTCGTCGGCGGTCGTGCTGTCGGAACCCATGCCGCTCGAGCGGGTCGTCCACAGGGAGTGGGACCGGCTGCTGATCCGGATCCGCGAGGACGACATCCTGTCGCCCGCGGACGCCGACCTGTGGTTCTGGGACAAGCTCACTCAGATCGATGCCAAGCCGACGTCGATCACCCTGAAGCTGCCGGGGTTGGCCCGCGAGCCGGGTTCGACCGTCGACCTGCGGGTCGGGGTCCGCGGCATCTCGAGGCCCCACCCCAGACAGATCGGTGACATGAAGGAGCACCAGCTCGACGTGGCGCTGAACGGGCAGCCGATCGGGAGCGGCCAGTGGAACGGGGTGCAGGCCTATACCATCGAGCTGCCGGCGATCGACGCGGCGCTCTTCGACGCCGGGTCCGACGTCGTCGAGCTGCGCGTGCCGAGCCGCCAGGCGGCGAACGGCACTGACGCGGTTGTCGACGTCGTGATGCTCAACTGGATCGAGGTCTCCTACCCCCACACCGGCGAGATCCCGGGCAGCCGGCAGGTCCGCATGTCGCGGTCGGCGGGGAGCGAAGCGGGACCCGGCCCCGGCGTGGTCGAGGCCCGCGGCAGCGCCCCGCTCGTGCTCTACACCGTGGACGGCGAGCGGGTGGAGCCCTTCATCACCTCGAGCGGCGCGCCGGGCGACGGGGGGGCCCTGACGGTGAGGTTCGACGTCGGGGGTGCCGACGACTTCTTCCTGACCGGCGGCGACAAGCTGAAGACCAGCCGAATCGAGCGGGACCGCCCGTCCGACTGGCGCAGCCCGCAGCACCAAGCGGACTACTTGATGATCGCGCACTCCCGGCTCATCAAAGCCATCGAGCCGCTCGCCCAGTTCCACCGGGAACGCGGGCTCGAGGTCGTCGTCGTGGACGTCGATGAGCTCTACGACGAGTTCAACGACGGGATCTTCGACCCCACGGCGATCCGCGACTTCATCGCCTACGCATACCATGAGTGGCAGCGTCCGGCCCCGCAGTTCGTGCTGCTGGTCGGCGATGCCAGCTGGGACACCAAGAACGCCGAGGTCGACGACCGCAACTACGCCAGCTGGGTCGACAACCAGCTCGAGGAGGGGCCGAGGTTCCCCGGCCGCAATCTCCCGACGTATGAGGGCCGGCCGGCGGCGAATGACCGTCAGCTGATACCGACCTGGAACTACACCTCGCACGAGGGCCACTCGGCGAGCGACAACTGGTTCGTGACCGTGGACGGTGACGACCACTCCCCGGACATCGCGATCGGGCGGTTCCCGGTGGTCGAGCCCGCCGAGGTCGAGGCGATCGTCGCCAAGACCATCGCCTACGCCCGGGATCCCCAGCCCGGAGCCTGGCACCGCAACGCGCTGTGGATCACCAACGAGAGCCCGATGTTCCAGAAGAGCAGCGACGACCTGGCGGGCGGGCTCGTGCGCAAGGGCTACGCGGCCTACAAGGTCTACCCGAGCTCCGAGGAGGCGACCAACGAGCGTCACCAGGCGGCACTCCAGGCGCGCCTCAACGAGGGGCAGCTGATCGTCCACTTCCTCGGCCACGGTGGGCGCCACATCTGGCGGACCGGCCCACCGGACTTTCGCAAGAATCACGACCTGTTCACGCTCGATCACGTCGCCCAGCTCGAGCCGACGAACCGGCTCGCCTTTGTCCTCAGCATGACCTGCTACTCGGCGCCCTTCGACCACCCGAATCAGGATTCGATCGGTGAGACCTTCCTGCGGGTGCCGAACCGGGGGGCGGTGGGAGTGTTTGCCGCTTCCTGGCGGAACAGCCCGTCCCGCAGCTTCAGCCAGCTCATCATCGACGGGCTGACAACGCCGGGGACTCCGGTCGGCGTTGCGATCATGAACGCCAAGCGCCAGACCCAGAACCGCACCTTGGTGGAGACCTACAACCTGCTCGGGGACCCTGCGATCGCGCTCGCGGTGCCGCAGGAATCGATCGAGCTCACGGTCGCGGCGAAAGGTGGCGGCGCGCGGGTGACCGGGCGGGTGGTGGGCGCCAGGGTCAAGGGTGAAGGCGTCGTAGAGTGGGTGGGCAAGGACCTCGGGGTCGTGCACAGCGAGCGGGTGAAGGTCAAGGGGCAGGGATTCGCGGTGAACGTCGCCCCCGACCTCGCGGCCCGGCTCGAGGGCACCATCGGCATCCGCGCCTGGGCGATGGACGGTCGTTCCGGGCGCGACGCAGTCGGTTGGTGGTCGGCGCCCGCGGACGACGCGGCCGACGCGCCAGGGCCGGAGCCCAGCGACGAGCCGACGGTCGTGGATGTGGACTAGGTGGTCGACGCGCGATCAGGGACGATAACCGAGAGGGATGGTCATCATGAAGAAGGAACTCTGGCATCTGTTGCTGGTGGTCGGGGTGCTGGTGCTGGCGGGCTGCGCCGGGTCCGGAGGGGCGGTCACGCCCGGCACCCGTCCCGAAGCGAGCGCCGCAGCCGCCCCCGCCGCTGCCCCGGAGCAGGAGGCCACACCGGCGGCTGCACCGGCATCCGACGAGCCGCCCTTCAACCGGCTCAAGTGGAGCACGGCCAGCGAGGTTGACAACTTCGGCTTCGACATCTACCGGTCGACCTCGGAGGAGGGGCCGTTCGAGCGGCTGACGAGCCAGCCGATCCCGGGCGGTGGCACGGTCGACGAGCCGCGATACTACGAGTACAAGGACACCGCGATCGATCCCGGCGTCGAGTACTTCTACTACGTCGAGAGCATCTCGGTCGACGGGATCCGCGAGAAGTTCAGCCCGATCATCCGGGCACCGGCCAAGGGCCAGAAGATCGCACCGGGGGCGTCCGAATCAGCGCCCTGAGGGGAACCTCAGGGTGGAGGCCCGGGCCCTCGCGGGGCCCGACCGGAGCTGATGAGCCAAGGACGCCACGTACTCGATGACTACCGCCTCGAGAAGGTCGTGCGGTCGACGCCGCACACCACGGTCTTCCGTGCGCTCGACCCGGCGACCTCGCGCCGGGTCGTGATCAAGCTCATCTACCCGCCGTCCGCGACGGTTCCCGAGACCAGCCGAACCGCCTTCCTGGAAGCTGCCGAGCTGGCTCGCAGCAGCAGCGCGCGGGGCATGCCGCGGGTCGTCGACTATGGCTTCACACCCGACGACCAAGCCTTCCTTGTGATGGGCATGGTCGAGCTTGCGGTGCCGGTGTCCGGGCTGCCCGGCTCGTCCGTGCGCCGTCGGGTCGGGATCGCCCGGCGCGTGGTCGAGGCCGTCGACAGCCTGGCAGCGTCCGGCGGCACCCACCTCAACCTGCGCCCCGACAACCTCCTGGTGGCGGCCGACGAGTCGGTGCTGCTGACTGGCTACGGCACCGCCGCGTACCGCGCCGGCGTCGCTGAAGGCAGCTGGCCCGAGGCCGGCGACCGCTGGGTGGCGCCGGAGCTGGCGCGACCGCGCGCATGGCCGTCCGCTGACCTCGGCCTGGCCGACCTCTACTCGCTGGCGCTGGTCGTCTGCGATCTGCTCGGTGCCGCCGTCGAGGAGTTGGGGGGGGACGCGCCGGCTGTTCACGTGCCGGAGGCCGCGGTGCTGGACCGGCTCGGCCTCGAGGGCGTTCTCGCCGCCGCCCTGCGTCGCGATCCCGCCGCACGGGCGGGGACGCTGGCCGACCTGCAGCGCCTCCTGGTGGCGCCGGAGCCGGCCGCGAGCGGGGCGCCGGCCGGCATGGCCGACCTCGATCCGGCCGGCTTCGAGACCCGCGCCATCACGCAACCGTTGGAGCTTCCACCGCCGGCGGCTCTCCCCGAGCCTGTGGCGCCGGCACCGCCGGTCCGCCAGCTCGCGCCGGCGCCCGTGGCCGTTGCCGATGAGCCGGCGCCGCCGCCGGCAGAGGTCAGGCCGCAGCCAGTCCCGGAGACGCCGGTGGCTCCGCCCGCCGCAGCCCCGCCGGCCGTCGCTCGCCGCCAGCGCAGGTTGCCGCCCTGGGTTCTCGCGGCGCCGGCCGCCGGACTGGTTCTCGTCGGCGTCGCGGGCTGGCTGGTGACGGGCCTTGGTCGGAGCGGCGGTCAGGGCGTCGCTGCCGTGCCGACCCCGCTGACGGCTCCCCGGCCGGCGCCGACGCGGCCGGCCGCGGAACCAGCCGTCCACCCGATTCTCCTCGAGGCCGAGCAGCTGATGAACGAGGGGAACCTGCCCGCGGTCCGGGCGCTGCTCGAGGGCCTGGCCGAGGAAGTGGTGAATGAGTTCAACGGACCGGAGACCGAGCTCTACCAGGAGCTGATGGCGTCGGTCGGGGAGGCGGACCGCGAGCAGGCCCTGCGCGATCTCGAGGGCGGGCTCGACAGCGGCAGCATCACGATGCTGCGCCGAGCGGTGAGCGGGCTGTCCGGGCTGTCGGGCGACGAGCTCGCCGCCGACCGTGAGCTCGCCGGCAAGCTCGACCGCGCGCAGCGCGCGCTTGCCGCCTCGCAGCAGCTCCGGGATGCCGAGCGCGAGGGTGATCCGCTGCTGGTGGTCGAGCGCGCCGGTGCCATGATTGCGGTGCTGCCCGGCCACAGCCGGACCTACACGCTGCGCGACCAGGCGGCCGCGACCGTGGAGGAGCAGGCCGAGTCGGCGATCGCGGCCCGCGACCTGGCGGCCGCTCTGGCGATGCTGCGCGAGCTCGAGCGGCGGTGGCCGGACCGCCCGGGGCTTGCCGAGCGGATCCGGTGGTGCGAGCAGGAGGAGCGGCGTGACGCCGAGCTGGAGTCGGTCCTGGCGCGGGCCGCCGCGGCCGGCGAGCGAGGCGCGCCCGAGGAGGGCCTGCAGCTGCTGGCTTCCACCGTGCCGAACGAGGCGTTCACGCTGCGTTTCGCGGCGCGGCGTGACCAGCTCCAGGGGCAGCTCGAGGCGATGGATGCCGGCGCGCCCGTGATCACGATCCCCGAGGGATTCGAAGCCGTGATCCGCAAGAACGAGACGACCGTGGTCCCGATCGAGGCCCGGGACGACTACCGGGTCGAACGGGTGACGGCCTGGATCAGGAGCGAGCAGGCGACCGAGTTCCAGGAAATCGCGTTGGCGAGTGAGGACGGCAGCCTCTATCGACTCCAGGTGACGCCGGAGCTGCACGGGAACGACCGCGTGCTGTTCTATGTGATCGCCGTCGACCGCTCGGGGCACACCACCCGCCTGGGGTCTGCCGAGCAGCCGCTGGTCCTCGACCGGCGGGGGTGGTTGAAGAGGCTCACGGGCGGTGGTGGGTGATCGCCACCTGAGGTCCGAGAGGCTCGGCCGCGGCGGCGAGCTGGCCGCGCTGATCCTGCTCCTGCTCAAGGGCTACCGGCTCCGACACCGCAACTGGCGAGGGCCTTCCGGAGAGCTCGACCTGGTGGTCGAGCGCGGAGGCCGGATCGTGTTCGTGGAGGTGAAGACCCGCTCGAGCGAGCTGTACGGCGGTGCGGTCGCGGCCCTCGACCGTGACAAGCGGTCGGCGGTCGCACGGACTGCCGCGTCCTACCTCGGCCGCTACGGCCTCTGGGACCGGCCCTGCCGCTTCGACCTGGTGGCGATCGAGCGCGTCGAGCGCTTCCCGGGGTGGCGGCCTCGGCACGTCGTCGGCGCGTTCGAGCCCGATCTCGGTCGGCTGATGGGTTAGGGGTTACGGGCTGAGGATCAGTCCCCCGCCCGCTTCCGCTTCCGCGCCCGTCTCCGTGCCCGTGTCCGTCCCCGCTCGCTCGCTCCGTCCTCGAAAACGCTTCGCGCCGGTTCTCTGGAGGCGCTCCCCGAGGGAGCCACCTTTGGCGATTTCGGGTCTCCAGCATTCCTTCATGAGAAACGTCGGTCCCGAAATCGCCAAAGATGGCACGCCCGCACGACGCGATCTCCGCGTGCTCGCCTCGCCTCCCTGGCGTGGAAGCGGGTCGTGGAACGGTTGCACCGCACCCCGGCGTGGGTCTACCCTGTGCGGGAACCGACTCTGCTCGCCAGGTCCGACAGGAGGCACCCCATGAAGCTGACCACGGTGCTGACGGCCCTCATCGTTCTCGGTGCGGCCCTGCTGTTCCTCTACGTTCTCTTGCGCTCGCGCTACAAGAAGGCGGGCCCGGACGAGGCGCTGATCGTCTACGGCCGGCGCAAGCTCTTCGGCAAGAAGGTGCGCGGGGAAACCGGCGAGATCGAGGGCTTCCGGATCGTCCGCGGCGGCGGCACCTTCGTGATGCCGGTGTGGGAGCAGGTCGAGACTCTTTCGCTGCGCATGATGACCCTCGAGATCGACCTCCGCCACGTCTACACGGTCCAGGGCATCCCGATCAACGTCAAGGCGGTCGCCCAGGTCAAGGTGTCGGGCGACATCCAGCACATCCGGCGGGCGGCCGAGGGCTTCCTCGGGGTGTCCCCGGACAACGTCCGCAGCACCATCAAGGAAACGGTGGCCGGCCACCTCCGGGGCATCATCGGCACCCTGACCGTCGAGGAGCTGTACCGCGACCAGAAGCGGTTCCAGGACAGCGTCCGCGACGAGGCCCACAAGGACCTCGAGGGCATGGGCTTCGAGTTCCGGTCGTTCGTGTTCCAGGAGATCCAGGACGACGAGGGCTACCTCAACGCGCTCGGCCAGCCCAAGATCCAGGAGGCGCTCAAGAACGCCCGCGTCGCCACCGCGGTTGCCGACCGCGACGCCAAGATCGAGGAGGAATCGGCGCGCCAGAACAAGGAGCAGAAGAAGTTCTCGGTCGACACCGAGATCGCCGACGCGGAGAAGCACCTCAGCCTCAAGGTGGCCGACATCCGCAAGCAGGTGGACGTCGCCAACGCCCAGGCCGTCAAGGCCGGCGAGATGGAGCTCAAGGTCCAGAACATCCGCATCGCCGAGCAGGAGGTCGAGCGCCAGAAGCTCGAGCTCAACGCCACCATCCGCGAGAGCGCCGACGCCAAGAAGTACGAGGCCGAGCGGCTGGCGGACGCGGGACAGTACCGGGTCGAGCGTGAGGCGGCGGCCGAGCGCAAGCGCCGCGAGGAGGCGGCCGCGGCGGTCAAGGCCGAGGGGCTTGCCCACGCCGAGGCCGAGTCCGTGAAGCGTCGCAGCATCGGACTGGCCGAGGCGGACGCGATCCGGGCCAAGGGCGAGGCGGAGGCCGAGGCCCGGCGGCTGCTGGCCGAGGCGCTCAAGCTCTACAACGAGGCCGGGCTGTCGATCGAGGCCCTCAAGGTGCTGCCGGAGATTGCAGCCGCGGTCTCCGAGCCGCTGGCCCGCGCCGGATCGGCGACGATCATCAGCCAGGGCGGCGGGCCTGGAAGCGGCACCGGCACGGCGAAGCTGTCGGAGGACGTGGTTCAGGTGCTCTCCCAGCTCAACCCGATCATGCAGCAGCTCGCCGGCGTCAACCTGTCGAGCTTCCTGCAGGACATCTCGAAGCTGCCGGCGGCGGTCGCCGACAACCTGTCGGGCGCTGGACGGGGGGCCGAGGGCGCGGCGAAAGGCCCCGCCAAGGCCGGGCCCCCTGCCGAATAGGGAGGACCGGTGGAAGTCGCTGACGAGCTGGTCGGGCTGATCCACCAGATACGGAACACCGCGAGCCCGATTGAACGGCTGAAGCTGCTGGCGCGCGGCTGGCGAAGCGTGAGGGCGCTGTCGGCTGACGACCGCCGGAGCCTCGCCCGCGAGCTCGGCTTCGACGGTGCGGAGCAGATGATCGACCAACTCGCGCGCCGCGGCGGGATGTCGCCGTCGAACCTGATGAGCGTACTCCACGAGGCCGAACAGACCGATCCGGCGGCCGTGCTGGACACCATCCGCGGCCTGGGCGAGCCGGAGCGGCGGCGCGCCGCCGCCGGCGAGCTGCTCGACACCGCTGCGGACATTCTCGTCGACGACGAGGCTCAGCCGGCGCATGCCCCCGGTGCGTCCGGCGAGCCGACCGACAAGGTGGCGGCGGAGCATGGCCCCCCGGCTCCCTCTCCACAGGTCCTGGTGCGGCAACGCGCAGCGCCGCCCGCGGTTCCGGCGGCCGACAGCGAGCGCGGGCAGCCGTCACGTGCTCCACGCGCGGACGCGCGCGAAGCAGGCGCCGCAGGCCCTGGGGCCGCGAGCGTCCGGCCTCCGGCGGCCCCGGCGCGCCAGCGGCCTCCGGCCGTCGCGGAGAAGCCGGGGACGCGAGCCGCCCCGGAGGTTGGCCCTCGCCGCGTGCGGGGCGATCGTCGGCCAGCGGAGCGTGCGGCGAGCCCGGCGCCTCCTCCTCCGGCGGGAGCAGGGCTCGCGACGCAGCTCGGCGCCGAACGCTCGCTGCTGCGCCGCTTGCGGCGGTTGGCCGCGTCAGCTGGCCGGCTCGACGAGGCTGGGATCGAGGAGGTCGCCGCCGTGCTCGAGTGCTTTCCGGCTGGCTGGGCCCGCCGCCGGGCCCTGCAGCGGCTGCTCGAGGCCGGTGTGCCCAGATCCACATCCGACGCGATCACCCTGCTCGAGCTGCTTCCCAGACCGTCCGAGCGGCTGTGGGCAGCCACCACGCTCGCCGCGTCGCGCCCGCTCGATGACGGCGAGCGCGCTGCGCTGCTCGCCGCCGTGCCCTCACCCGCGCTGCGCCATCGCCTCGAGCGTCGCTTGGCCGCGCAGTAGGGGCGAGCCTGCCCCGGCCGTGCCCGTCTGCGGGCCCGTGTCCGCCTCCGGTCACATCGTTCCGGCGCCGGGACCATCCCATCGGGCATGGGCACGGAGACGGAGATGGGCAGGGAAGGAGCCCCCAACCCCGAACCCCTCAGTGCCGGTGGATGTCCTTGTGCATCAGCTCGCGGGTCGCGACCAGGCGCTCCTCGGCGGTGAGCTGGCTGAACTCGCGGTTGAGGTGCTCGTCGTTCTCCCGAGTCAGTAAGGCGATCTGGTGGTCGATGACGGCCGGCGGAAAGACCCCGAACTGCTGGTACATCGCCCGCCGCTCGTCGAGCAGCCGTGCGCACTGCACGCAGCTCGCGGGCAGCGGCTCGAGGCGTGCCAGCAACTCCTGGTCAGCAAACACGTTGCCGTCCGCGCGCGTGCGGGCGGCGAGCTCCATGGAGCCGGTGTCGGTGAGACCGTACTCGGCGGCGGTGGTGATGCCGGCCAGCAGCAGGTAGAACGAGGCCGAGCCGTCCGGCGAGCGGATCTCGACGGTCTGGCGCCCACGCTGGTCCTCATAGGCCTGCCGCTCGTTGGGGTTGACGACCTTGGCCAGGTGGGTCGCGCGCGACCAGCCGAGGGGAACCCGAATCAGGGCGGAGCGGTTGTTGTCGCTCCAGCAGATCCGGGTCGGCGCCTCCTGGTTGGGCACCAGCCTGAGGAACGACGACGCCACGGTGTTGCCGAAGGCGGACAGAGTCGACGCGTAGTGGACCAGGCCGCCGATCAGACGCAGCGCCTCCTCCGACAGCGTGCCCTCGGGTGTGGTCATGACATTGCGGCCGTCGCGGACCAGCTCGAGGTGGAAGTGGAGCCCGTTTCCGGCCACGCCCTCCTCGATCTTGGGGGCGAAGGTGGCGAGCATGCCGTGGCGGTGGGCGACGTTGCGGATGATCCAGCGGGCGAGCGCCATGAAGTCGCCCATCTCCTCGATCGGCCGGGTGAGCAGCTCGATCTCGTGCTGCTCGGCGCGGCGGCCGGCCAGCAGCGGGTTGTTGGAGCGCACCGAGTCGATGTAGCCGACCTCGGCGTGCGCGTACTTGACCGAGCCGGTGATCTGGGTGAGGTGGCGGACCATCTCGTTGACGACCTCGCCGCCCTTGAAGAACGGCGCAGCCGCGTGGTAGCCCATCTGGCGCTGGGAGCTGTAGTACTCGGGCCCGCCTTCGCGGATCAGGAAGAACTCGAGCTCGCCGAGCGCGTGCAGCTCGAGGCCGGTGCGGTCGTGAAACCGCCGGTGGGCAATCGCGAGGACGTTGTCCGGGGTGAACGACGCCAGGCTGCCGTCGCGGTCGAGGAAACGGCACACGAAGTCGAGGCTCAGCGGATCGAAGGGGCTCAGGAAGGCGGTGGCGTAGCTCGGCACGACGTAGAGGTCGGAGGAGGCGGCGTCGACCAGCCCCTTGAAGAGGGACGACCCGTCGACCCGCTCGCCGGCGGCCAGGATCCGCTCCGCCTGGTCGAAGCTGGTGAAGGGCAGCTTGAGCTCGCGCAGCTTGCCGTCGAGGCCGGTGTAGTGGAAGGTCAGGCGCTCGATGCCCTGCTCGCGCACGACCCGCAGCATGTCGGCGCGGGTGAAGTCGGCGCGGTCCTTGTCCAGAATCAGGGTCATCGGGTTGGCGAGCGCGGCATGGTCGGTCATGGTCCCACCTCACGCGGCCTCGAGATCGCGGCCGCAACGAGAACCTTCGGCCGGAGCGCGCGGGAAGTCAAGTGGATGGATTGGAACTAGGACCTAGGATCTGCGGGGCTGTGTTCCCGGCCCATGAACCGACCCTCGGCGGCCGATGAAGAACCGCCCGGCGCTGTGTGACGCGCCGGGCGGTCGATCGGTGCTCTATGGTTGGGCCGACACCCCAGGGAGGGCGCGGTCAGGCTCTCACTCGACGTTGAAGCTCTGCAGCTCGACCGGGATCGGGTTTCCGAACTCCATGTCGTCGAGCAGCTCGACGTCGGCGGTGGTCGGATCGGCGATCTCGACGGCCGCGATCGGCGTGTCGGAGTCAACGCCCCAGAACGATCCCGCCGCGCCTCCGGGGACCCCGGTCTGGCCATTGATCAGCGCGCCGGCCGCGTCGTAGATGTTGATGCTGACGGGGTTTCCGCCGAGCACGGTGACGACGTCAAAGCCCACGGCGGCGACCGGCGGGTTGAAGTCGACGCGGGTCGAGGCGGTGAAGGTGTTGGAGCCGAGGATCACGCCCGGCGGAGTGCCGAAGCCGGCCGCGCCGTCGACGATCACGAGCTCTTGGCCGGGAGTGCCGGCGCCCGGTGAGGTCATGCTGAAGCCGGGCAGCAGATCGCCCGGGTTGTAGCAGCCGGACGAGCCGGCCGAGCCCGCCGGTTGCGGGCAGCCCATGAGGACACCGCTTCCGGGCGGCCACAGCGAGCTCTCGAAGTCCTCGAGCGCCAAACCCGGGTTGGCGGCCTGGAAGGTGGCCCGATCGGTGTAGAAGGTCTCGGCCTC
>PQAJ01000058.1 GCA_003105185.1 Holophagae bacterium | reverse complement strand
CGCGGCTCTGGCACGAGGGGCTGATCTCGGGCGAGATGCACCTCGGCATCGGCGAGGAGGGGATCGTCGCCGGCGTCCTCGACCACCTCGGCGACGGCGACGCGGTGGCCGCTGACCACCGCTCGACCCCGCCGATGGTGATGCGCGGCGTCGATCCGGCCGCCATTGTCGCCGAGTGCCTGGGCGCGGTCGGCGGGCTCGGCCGCGGCCTCGGCGGCCACATGCACCTCCTCTCGAAGGAGCACCTGGCCGCGTCGTCGGGGATCGTCGGCAGCTCGGGACCGCTCGCCTGCGGCTTCGCCCTGGCTCACCAACAGCTGCGGCCGGACCGCGTCGCGGTCGCCTTGTTCGGCGAGGGGGCGATGAACCAGGGCATGTTGCTCGAGTCCCTCAACCTCGCCGGCTGCTGGCGGCTGCCGGTGCTCTTCGTGTGCAAGGACAACGGCATGGCGATCACGACCCCGTCCGGCCGCGTCACCTCCGGCAACCTGCCGGACCGGGTGCGGGGCTTCGGCCTGCCGGCGGTGGAGGTCGACGGCGCCGACATCGAGGCGGTCTGGCAGGCGGCCGGAGAGGCGATCCTGCGGGCCCGCCGGGGCGGAGGGCCGGGCTACCTGCACGCCTCGTGCGTGCGGCCCGAGGGGCACTTCCTGGGCGACCCGCTGCTGCGGATCGTGCGCCGCCCGGTGGGGGAGCTGAAGGACAAGGTCGGCCCGCTGGCGAGGGCGGTGACAAGTCCGACCGGCGCCGGCGTCACTGGGCGCGCCTCGAGCCTGGCCGGCATCACCGGGATGATCGGCCGCGCCGCGGCGATGCGCGGCCGTGATCCGGTGGCGCGGCTGCGCGGCCGCCTGCGGGTCGACAGTGGCGAGCTGGAGACCGTCGAGCGCGAGGTCGAGGCGGCGGTGAAGGCTGCGGTCGGGGCGGCGCTCGAGAGCCTCGAGGAGGTGCCGGCATGAGGGAGCTGACGTTCTCATCGGCGATCGAGGACGCCCTCGCCCAGGCAATGGCGGCCGACGAGCGGGTGGTGGTGTTCGGCGAGGACGTGGCCGGCCTGCGGATGAACCTCTATGCCCGCTTCGGCGAGGCTCGCGTGCGGCCGGCGCCGATCAGCGAGTCGGCCTTCCTCGGCGCTGCGGTCGGCGCGGCCATGGCCGGGCTTCGCCCGGTGGTCGAGGTCATGCTGGTCGACTTCATCCCGGTCGCGGTCGACGCCCTGGTCAACCAGGCGGCCAAGCTCGACGCCTTCTCCGGCGGCCGCTGGCAGGCGCCGGTGGTGGTGCGTGCGACCTGCGGCGGCGGCTACGGCGACGGCGGTCAGCACGAGCAGGCGCTGTGGGCCTGGCTCGCCCACATCCCGGGGCTCAGCGTGGTGGTGCCGGCAAGCCCGGACGACGCCGGCGGCCTGCTGCTCGGCGCACTGGCCCACGGCGGGCCGGCGGTCTTCCTCGAGCACAAGCTGCTGGCCGAGGACTGGCTCGACTACCTCGGCTCCGGCGGCCGCACCAACCTCAGTTATGACATCCCGCCGGCCGGCGCCCGGGGGCCAGTGCCTGACACCTGGGAGCCGATCCCGCTCGGCCTCTCGAGGACGAGACGAGAGGGCGGCGACCTGACGATCGCCGGGGTTGGGGTCGCAGTCCACCGCGCGCTCGCTGCCGCCGAGCGGCTGGCCACCGAGCGCGGCGCCCAGGCCGCCGTGC
This sequence comes from Holophagae bacterium, assembly GCA_003105185.1. Classification (GTDB taxonomy): domain Bacteria; phylum Acidobacteriota; class Thermoanaerobaculia; order Thermoanaerobaculales; family Sulfomarinibacteraceae; genus FEB-10. The sequence goes on along the minus strand of PQAJ01000058.1, from coordinate 11,149 downwards.
TGGACCTGCGCAGCGTGCAGCCCCTCGACCGGGAGGCGGTGGTCGCGGCGGTGCAACGCTCCGGCCGGCTGCTGGTGGTGGACGAGGACTACCGCGACTTCGGGCTGTCCGGCGAGCTCGCCGCCACCGTGCTCGAGGCCGGCATCCCGGCGCGCTTCGCCAGGGTCTGTGTCGAGGACACGATCCCCTACGACCGCCGCCGCGAGGAGCGGGCACTGCCGAGTGTGGATCGCATCTTCGCCGCAGCATTGCGGCTGCTCCAGGGGTAGCCGGGACGCCCCGGGGACGGAGACGGAGACGGGCCCAACCCCCAACCCTCAACCCCTCCCGGAAACCCCCTTGACATTTTCGGTTCCGAGACCTATTTTCGCCGTAATGTAATCGTTTCCAGCGTGACGGGCGGCCTCGGCAAAGCTCCGATGGCGCCGAGATGTAAACGATTACAGGAGGGGGTTGGTGGGGGCCACCATCACGCGGGTCGTGCGCCAGCCGGCTGCGATCGCGTCGACCGTCTCTCGACGGACCGTGGGCGCCAGCCGTGCGCTTCGCCGGCCAACCGCTGGCCGCGCCACGCCAGTGCCCGACACCCCCGCCAGCATCCCGGCCTCGATTTCCGTCAGCGCCCGATTCTCGGTCCGCATGCAGCTGCCCGACGGCACGGGTGTGCCCGTGCCGGATCCGATCCGGCGGATCGGGGCGCGCCGGGCGCGCGACGTCCCTCTTGAGAGTGCGGCGGCACGGCCGACCGGCCCCGGCCCGCCCCGCCGCCGATCCGATAGCGAGCAGCCGGATGGTTCGATTCAATTGGGATTGGAAAGGAGGATTCGAAGATGCATCGCAGATTCGCAGTGATGGCCATGGTCGCGCTGGCGGTCGGGCTCGCGGCAGGCCCGGCGTCCGGCCAGGGCACCAGCTCGGGCATCCGGGGCACGGTTGTTGACGCCGCTGGACCACTGCCCGGCGCCCAGGTGCTGGCGGTCAACGTCGCCAGCGGCTTCCAGTACGGAGCGGTCGCCGACGTCGACGGCAGCTTCAAGCTGAGCGGGCTCGCGCCCGGCACCTACGAGGTGAAGGTCTCGTCACAGACCTACGCCGAGCAGTCGGTGCGGGTGCAGGTGCTGCTCGGCCAGGACGCCCAGGTCAGCTTCACCCTGAGCCCGACCGAGGTCTTCATGGGTGACGTGACCGTGGTCGGCGAGACGACCAAGCTGCTCATCGACACCCGCTCGCCGGTGGTCTCGACCAACGTCACCACCCAGCAGATCGAGGCCCTGCCCCAGAACAACCGCAACTTCCTGTCGTTCGCCCAGCTCGCTCCCGGTGTGCTCTTCACCGACAACACCGACGCCGCCGGCCAGGAGTTCCGCAGCGGCGGATCGAACCCCAAGCAGGTCAACGTCTTCGTCGACGGCCTGTCATACAAGAACGACATCATCAAGGGCGGCGCGTTCATGCAGGACTCGAGCAAGGGCAACCCCTTCCCGCAGAACGCGGTGCAGGAGTACCAGGTCCTGACCCAGAACTACAAGGCCGAGTACGAGAAGTCGGCGGCCGCGGTCATCACCGCGGTGACCAAGTCGGGCGGCAACGACTTCCACGGGGAGGCCTTCTGGCTCTTCCAGAACGAAGGCATGGTGGAGCAGGACGACTTCGCCGAGGCCCGCGGCGACGCCAAGGGCAGCTACGACCGCAACCAGTACGGCCTTGCGTTCGGCGGCCCGATCATCAAGGACAAGCTCCATTTCTTCCTGTCGTGGGAGCGCAACGACCGCGAGAACGTGGCGAGCGTCTACCACGGCTCGAGCTGGGACATCGCCCCGGACAACGTGATTGCGATCCTCGACGGCTACGAGACCGGCACTCTGCCGGCGCCGCTCCTCTCCGACCTCTTCTTCGGCAAGCTGTCATGGCAGCCGGGCGCCTCGCAGACGGTGGACCTGTCCTACCACCGGCGCGACGAGGATGAGACCCGCGGCTTCGGAGGCCAGACGACCGAGCAGGCCGGCGAGAATCTGCTGGTCACGACCGACGCTGCGACCCTGCGCCACCAGGCGGTGCTCGGCGACGACACCCTCAACGAGGCGAGCCTGATGTGGCAGGAGCTCGGTTGGGCGAACGCGGCGGTGAATCCAGGCACGCCGCAGCAGAACTACGTCAACCTGCTCACCATCGGGAGCAAGGTCTACAACCAGGACCTGAGCCAGGATCGGATCGGCTTCCGGGACGACCTCAGCTTCTTCTTCGACGGCTGGGGTAGCCACGCGCTCAAGGCCGGCGTGGTCGCGAACTGGATGGACTACAGCCTGACCAAGGCCGCCTACCAGTATCCATACTACGAATTCCGCCAGAACGAGGACTGGCAGTTCCCGTACCTCGCGCGTTACGGCTTCGGCGACCCGGCGCTGTCGTTCAGCAACGAGCAGTACGGCCTGTTCATCCAGGATGACTGGCGGATCACGTCGAACTTCACCCTGAACGTCGGCGTGCGCTGGGACTACGAGACCAACATGCTCAACAATGACTGGGTCACCCCGGCCGACGTGGTGTCCGGGCTCGAGAACTCCTGCCGCACCTACGACCCGCCGGTCGGCGGCCAGGCCAACTGGTGCATCGATGAGATCTTCGATCCGAACGACTACATCTCGACCGGCAACAACCGCTCGTCGTACAGCAACATGTACCAGCCGCGCCTCGGCTTCACGTGGGACATCGGGGGCAACGCCAAGACCGTGCTCTACGGCGGCTGGGGCCTCTACTACGACCGGGTGACCCTCAACGACATCTACGACGAGCAGTTCCGCCACTCGTGGAAGCAGTACACCTTCTGCTTCACGATGGACGGCACCCAGCCTGACGGCTGCAGCGTGCCGGCGGTCATGTGGGACCCGTCGTACCTGACCGCTGAAGGCCTCGACGGCCTGATCGCGAGCGGCCAGACTCCGGGACCGGAGGTCTTCCTGCTCGCCAACGACACCAAGCCGCCGCGCACGACCCAGTGGACGGTCGGCTTGCGCCAGCAGATGGGGGACTGGCTCGGAGGGCTGTCCTACGCGAGTGTCGAGGGCGACAACGGGATGGCCTGGAGCTTCGGCACCCTGCCGCCCGGGACCGACTTCAACAACCGCTGGGGCGGTTGGATCGGGATCCCGAACTACGGCTTCATCATGCGCAGCTACGACGTGCGCACGACCGAGTACGACGCCTTCTACCTGACCCTCGACCGGCCCTACACCAGGGACGCGAAGTGGGGTGTCAACTTCGTCTACACCTACGCCGATGCCTGGCAGAACGCCTCGCTCGACGAGGGCGTGGCCTTCGCGTTCGACTACATCCCGACCGACTGGCCGATGTTCCCGGGCAACGCCGACGAGAAGCACCGCTTCGTCGCCAGCGGCACGGTCGGCCTGCCGTACAACCTGCAGCTGTCGTCGATCATCACCCTCGGCGCCGGCTTCCCTTGGTCCTACACCGACTGCCTGGCCGGGTGGGACCGGTGCGTCTGGCATCCCAACGGCGGACGTCCTCCGAAGCAGAGCTTCCTCGGCATCAACGAGTTCGCGTATCGCTCGGTCGACCTGCGCCTGCAGTGGGACACGACGTTGGGCGGCAACACCAACCTCGCCCTGATCGGCGAGGGATTCAACATCCTCGACTACGCCAACGACTCGTGCTTCGACGGTTGGGCGGGGGCACCGGGCGAACCGAACCCCAGGTTCGGTATGCCGAACTGCCAGTACAACACCCGCCGGTGGCAAGTCGGCGCTCGCTTCAGCTTCTAGGAGGCCGTGGCGGGAGTGACATTCGGCGCGCGGCACGGGTCGAACGGCCCGTGCCGCGCCTCTTCGAGCGGGCCGGTCCGGCGGCTGGGCGCGGGCGTCCGCGACGCGACCGCCAGTCTGTGCCAGGGGACCGGACGCGACAGCGCGTGAGCGACGCGAGGAGGCGATGGTGGTAGTCACCATCAAGGAAGTCGCGCGCGACGCCGGGGTCTCGGTGGCGACCGTGTCGAGGGTGCTCAGCGGCAAGGGCGGGGTGCGCGAGGCCACCCGCCGCCGGGTGCTCGAGGTCGCGAGGGAGCTCGACTACGTGCCGCACGGGGCCGCCCAGAGCCTGATCACCCGCGTCACCCGCACGGTGGGCGTGATCCTGCCAGATGCCCACGGCGAGTTCTTCTCCGAGCTGGTGCGCGGCATCGACCTGGTGTCGCGCGCCGCCGGCTACCACCTGCTGGTGTCCGGCTTCCACAGCGACAGCCGAGACCTGGTCGCCATCCTGCAGGCGACCCGCGGCCGGGTCGACGGGCTGATCGTGATGTCGCCCGAGGCAGACATCAGGATGCTGCGCCAGTCGCTCGGCGAGCCGGTGCCGGTGGTGCTGCTCAACTGTGCGATCGAGTCGGACGAGCACGACGCCATCGACGTCGACAACTACGGCGGCGCGCGCGCAGTGGTCGAGCACCTGGCCGGGATCGGCCATCGCCGGATCGCGATGGTCACCGGCCCCGAGCACAACGTCGATTCCTGCGAGCGGCTGCGCGGATTCCGCGACGGAATGGCGGCGATCTCGGGCAACGGCGCCGGCGCCGAGGCGGCCGAGCTGGCGGGCGACTTCACCGAGCACGGAGGCTACCTGGCCGGCCGCCACCTTCTTGAGCTCGAGCCGCGGCCGACCGCCGTCTTCGCCGCCAACGACATGAGCGCGGTCGGCATTCTGTGCGCCCTGGCCGAGGCCGGCGTCCGGGTGCCCGACGAGATGACGGTGGTGGGCTTCGACGACGTGCCGCTCGCCCGCTACCTGACGCCGCCCTTGACCTCGGTCGCGGCCTCGATGGCCGAGGTCGGCCGCAGAGCCATGGAGCGCCTGGTGCTGGCGATGCTCGACCCGGCCGCGCACCGGCCGGAGCGCGAGCGGCTGCCGGCGCGGCTGGTGGTGCGCAGCTCGTGCGCCCCGCCGCCCGGGCCGCGGCCGGAGGCGCGGGGCGTGGACCTGTCGAACCGCGAAGGGGGGCGTGAAGGTGGAGCGTAACGAGGCGTGCGGAGCGCCGGCCGTCGTCCGACCGAACCGGCGCGAGGCGATGATCCTGCTGGCGGCGGCGCCGGCCGCGCTCGCGGCCTGCTCGAGCGCGCAGGAGGTCCGCCGGCCCGAGGGACGGCTCGAGCCGAGCTCGGTGCCGGAGTTCGTCGATGAGCTCCACCGGCGGACCTTTCAGTGGTTCTGGGACGTCGCTGACCCGGCCACGGGCCTGGTGCCCGACCGCTGGCCGACGCCGTCGTTCTCGAGCGTCGCCGCGATCGGCTTCGGATTGACCGCGTACGCGATCGGCGCCGAGCGCGGCTTTGTGACGCGCGAGCAGGCGCGCGACCGGGTACTGCTCACCCTGCGCTTTCTCGCCAACGCGCCGCAGGGGCCGCAGCCGTCGGGCACCATCGGCTACAAGGGCTTCTTCTACCACTTCCTCGACATGGCGACCGGGACCCGCTTCGCCCAGGTCGAGCTGTCGACCGTCGACACCGCGCTGCTGCTCGGCGGCGTGCTGTTCTGCCAGCAGTACTTCGCCGGCACCGACCCGCTCGAGGCCGAGATCCGCGCGCTGGCCGACCTGCTCTACGAGCGGGTGGAGTGGAGCTGGGCGCAGCCGCGGCCGCCGGCGATCACCATGGGATGGACACCGGAGGGCGGTTTCCATCACCTCGACTGGCGCGGCTACGACGAGGCGATGATCGTCTACCTGCTGGCGCTCGGCTCGCCGACCCACCCGGTGGCGGCCGAAGCGTGGCCGATGTGGACCAGCACCTACCGCTGGGGATCGTTCTACGGGCACGAGCATTGCGGTTTCGCACCCCTGTTCGGCCACCAGTTCACGCACTGCTGGGTCGACTTCCGCGGCATCCAGGACGAGTACATGCGCGGCCGCGGCATCGACTACTTCATCAACTCGCGGCGAGCCGCGCTGGGTCAGCAGGCCTACGCGGCCGACAACCCGCGCGGCTTCACCGGCTACGACAACTCGGTGTGGGGCCTGTCGGCCTGCGACGGGCCCGCCGACGTGACGCTCGAGGTCGGCGGCCACCAGGTCCGCTTCTTCACCTATGCCGCACGCGGGGCCTCGCACACCGAGGTGCGGGACGACGGCACCATCACGCCGATGGCGGCCGCCTCCTCGCTGCCCTTCGCCCCGGAGGCGGTGCTGCCGTCGCTGTGGGCGATGCTCCAGCGTTGGGGCGAGCACCTCTACACCGAGTACGGCTTCCTCGACGCCTTCAACCCGACCTTCACATTCACCGACGTGCCGGTCTACCACGGGCGGGTCGTTCCCGGCGTCGGCTGGTTCGACACCGACTACCTCGGCATCGACCAGGGCCCGATCGTCGCCATGATCGAGAATCACCGCAGCGGCCTCCCGTGGCAGCTGATGCGGCACAGCCCGCCGCTGCTGCGCGGCCTCCAGCGCGCCGGCTTCACCGGCGGCTGGCTCGACGGGCTGCCGCCGTGAGCCGTGGAGGATGGCGGCCGTTCGTCGTGTTGGCGGTGGTGGCCGCAGCCGCGTGCGGCGCCGCGCCGAAGCCGGAGGAGGTGGTCCGGTTCTGGGGGCTCGGCCGCGAGGGTGAGGTGGTGGACGAGCTGCTCGACCCGTTTCGCGCCGAGCACCCCGAGCTCAGGGTCGAGGTCCAGCAGATCCCCTTCACGGCCGCCCACGAGAAGCTGCTGACCGCGCTGATCGGCGGCGCGGCCCCGGACCTCGCCCAGGTCGGCAACACCTGGATCCCGGAGTTCGTCGTGCTCGGCGCCGTCGAGCCGCTCGATCCGTGGCTCGAGCGGTCGTCCGTGATCCGGCGGGAAGGCTACTTTGGCGGCGTCTGGGAGACCAACCTGGTCGACGGCCGGCTGTACGGCGTCCCGTGGTACGTCGACACCAGGATCGTGTTCTATCGGACCGACCTCCTCGATGCCGCCGGCTGCCTGCCCTTTCCCCGGAGCTGGCAGGACTGGCTGGAGTGCATGCGCCGGGTCGTGGCCCTGCCGGGCGGCGAGCGCTTCGCGATCCTGCTGCCCACCGACGAGTGGGCGCAGCCGGTGGTGCTCGGGCTCCAGCAGGGGGCGACGCTGCTCGCCGACGACGGGTCGCGCGGCGCCTTCTCGTCGAGAGAGTTCGCGCGGGCCTTCGACTTCTACATCCAGATCTTCGACGAGCACCTGGCGCCGGTGCTGTCGACCTCCCAGATCGGCAACGTCTACCAGCAGTTCGCGGAGGGGCGTTTTGCGATGTACATCACGGGCCCGTGGAACCTCGGCGAGTTCCGCCGCCGGCTGCCGGCGTCGACGCTCGAGGTGTGGGGGACCGCTCCGTTGCCGGCGCCGGACGAGAACTGGCCGGGAGTCTCGCTGGCAGGCGGCGCGAGCCTGGTGATCTTCAGGTCCTCGGAGCGCAAGTCCGCCGCCTGGCAGGTCGTGGAGTACCTGTCGCGGCCCGAGGTCCAGCTCGAGTTCTACCGGCTGTCGGGAGACCTGCCGGCGCGAGTGACACCCTGGAGCGACCCGCTGCTGGCCGACGATCCCCAGGTGGCCGCCTTCTTCACTCAGCTCGGCCACGTCCGGCCGATGCCGCGGGTGGCGGAGTGGGAGCAGATCGCGACCAGGCTCTTCGAGCGCGCCGAGGAGGCGATCCAGGGGGCCGCGACCAACGAGCAGGTGCTGGCCGGCCTCGACCGCGACGTCGACCGCTTCCTCGCCAAGCGCCGCTGGGTTCGCGGGCGGCAGGGGGGCCCATGAGGAGCCTTCACCGGGGTGAGGCCCGGGCAGGGTGGTTGCTGGCGGCGCCGGCACTGCTGGTGATTGCGGCCTTCTTCCTGCTGCCGGTGGCGGCCGGCTTCGCGCTGTCGGTCACCGACTTCGACATCTACTCGATCGGTGACCCGGATCTGGTGCGCATCGTCGGAGCGGCCAACTACCGCACGCTGTTCTCCGAGCCGCTGTTCTGGAAGGCGCTCAAGAACACGCTCTACTTCGTCCTGCTGGGAGTTCCGGCGACCATGGGCGTCGCGCTGGCGGCGGCGCTCGGGGTCACGTCCGGAGTCACCCGGCTCAAGCCGGTCTTCCGGACCGTCTACTTCGCGCCGGTGGTGACGACCCTGGTGGCGGTGGCGGTGGTGTGGCGCTACCTCTACCACCCGCGCTTCGGGCTGATCAACGGCTTCCTCGGCTTCCTCGGCGTCGACCCGATCGCGTGGCTCGCCGATCCCCGCTGGGCGATGCCCGCGATCGTGCTGCTCGCGGTGTGGAAGAACTTCGGCTACACCATGATCATCTTTGTCGCCGGCCTGCAGGCGATCCCGGAGCAGCTTTACGAGGCGGCCCGTCTCGACGGCGCGTCGGCGTGGCAGCGCTTCCGGCACATCACGCTTCCCGGCCTCGCCCCGACCACGACCTTCGTCGCGGTGATCACGGTCATCGGCTACTTCCAGCTCTTCGCCGAGCCCTACGTCATGACCTCGGGCGGCGGGCCGGTGAACGCGACCCTGTCGGTGGTGCTGTACATGTTCAAGGAGGGATTTCGCTGGTGGAACATCGGCTACGCCGCGGCGGTTGCCTTCGTGCTGTTCTGGATCGTCCTCGCGGTGACGTTGCTCCAGACCGCGGCGCGCCGGAGGGCCGAGCGATGAGGCGGCGGCTGTCGACCCTGCTGCTGCACCTGGTGCTGATCGCCGGCGCGGTGGCCGCGATCGCACCGATCGCCTGGATGTTCGCCGCCTCGCTGATGCCGGACGGGCAGGCCAACGCGGAGCCACCGCCCCTGCTGCCGCATCCGGCGACCCTCAACCAGTACCGCGCCCTGTTCGCGCGCCTGGACATCGGCCGGCCGCTGCTCAACTCGACCATCCTGGCGAGTGCGGTGACCGCGATTTCGCTGCTGCTCAACTCGATGGCCGGGTACGCCTTCGCCCGGCTGCGCTTCCGCGGCCGCGACCGGGTGTTCTCGCTGCTGCTGGCCGCGCTGGTGATCCCGGCCCAGGTCGCCATGCTGCCCTTGTTCCTGATGCTCAAGTCGATGGGGTTGGTCAACACCTACCTCGGGGTGATCGTGCCTGGGATGGCATCGATCTTCGGGATCTTCCTGGTCCGCCAGTTCGCGCTGTCGATCCCTCAGGAGCTGCTCGACGCCGCGCGGGTCGACGGCGCCTCGGAGTGGCGGATCTACCGTTCGGTGGTGCTGCCGCTGCTGCGGCCGATCTTGGTCACGCTCGGCGTGTTCGTGTTCATGGGCACCTGGAATGACTTCATGTGGCCGTTGATCGTGCTCACCGACGACAGCATGTACACCTTGCCGGTGGCGCTCGCCAACCTGATGGGCGAGCACTTCCAGGACACCGAGTTGATGATGGCCGGCGCTGTGGTCACGGTGCTGCCGGTGCTGATCCTCTTCCTCGCGATGCAGCGCTCGTACATCGAGGGGATCATGATGGGGAGCCTCAAGGAATGATCGCCACCCTGCTCGCCGGGCTGCTGATGGCCGCCGAGGGCGCCGCCGCCCAGCCCCTCTTCCTCGACGACGGGACGGACGCCGCGAGCTGGCACGCCGTGCCCTCGGAGGGGGTCGACCTGGCCGTCGCCAGCGAGGGGGGAGAGCTGCTGCTCGACTTTGACTTCCATGGCGGCAGCGGCTGGGCCGCGGCGTGGCGGCCGCTCGAGCGGGAGCTGCCGGAGAACTTCCTGCTCCGCATCGTGCTGCGGGGCGCGGCGCCCGCCAACACCCTCGAGGTCAAGCTGGTGATGACGGGGGAGGAGGGCGAGACCGTCTGGTGGGCGCGCCGCCAGGGCTTCGCGCCGTCGCGGGAGCCGACCGTGCTCGAGCTGAAGCGCCGCCACTTCTCGTATGCCTGGGGGCCGGAGCGGGGGCGGCCGCTCGACCGGGTGGCGCGGCTCGAGCTCGCGATCGTCGCCGGCGAGGGGGGCGCGGGCAGCGTGTGGATCGACGAGATCGCTTTGGAATCGCGGCCCGTGCCGGCGCCTCCCGGTCCGCCGCGCGCCAGCGCCTCGACGGGCGACGGGGCCGCGGCGATCGATGGCGACCCCGCGACCGCGTGGGTGGCACCGGCCGGACCGGCGTGGCTGGAGCTCGACTTCGGGGGATCGCGCGAGCTCGGTGGGCTGGTGCTCGACTGGGAGCCCGGGCGCTTCGCGACCGACTACGTCGTCGAGGGGTGTCTGGACGGCGGCGTCTGGCGAACCGTGTATGAGGTCCACGGCGCCAACGGCGGTCGCGACTGGCTGTACCTGCCCGACACCGAGGCGACGGCGCTGCGGCTGCGCCTCGGCGAAGGCACCGCGGCTCGCGGCGTCGCGCTGAGGGAGCTGAGCGTCGAGCCGCTTGAGTTCGCGGCCGACGCCAACGCCTTCTTCAGCCGGGTGGCGGCCTCGTTCCGGCGCGGTCTCTTTCCACGGTACTTCACCGGCGAGCAGGGCTACTGGACGGTCGCCGGCGTCGACGGCGGCGACGCCGAGCTGCTGGTCGGCGAGGACGGCGCGGTCGAGTCGGCGAACCGCAGGCTGTCGGTCGAGCCCTTTGTGCGCGCCGGCGGCCGCCTCGTGACCTGGGCCGACGTCACGACCGAGCATTCGCTGGTGGAGGGCGACCTTCCGATCCCGGTGGTGCGCTGGCGGACCCCGGAGCTCGAGCTCGAGCTGACCGTGCTCGCTGAGGGCGAGCCTCTGGCCGACCGAGCGCTGCTGCGCTACCGGGTCACCAACCGGAGCGACGCGGCGACCGCGGCCCGGCTGGTGCTCGCGCTGCGGCCGCTCCAGGTCAACCCGCCGCAGCAGTTCCTCAACCGGCCCGGGGGCGTCGGCCGGGTGGGCCGGATCGCGGTTGGCGCCGCGGGCGTGGTCGTCGACGGCGCGGCGGCGCTGGCCTTCGTGACCAGGCCTTCGAGCTTCGGCGCGACCACCTTCGCCGGCGGCGAGATCGCGGAACACCTCGCGGCCGGCGAGCTGCCGGCGGCGGCAGCCGTTGAAGACCCGGACGGGTGGGCGTCGGCCGCAGCCGCCTTTGAGCTCGACCTGTCCGGCGACGGCAGCGCCGACGTGGTGGTGGCGATGCCGCTCGACTCGGCGCTCGCGCTGCAGGCCGAGGACTTCCGAAACGCCACCTCGT
>PQAJ01000057.1 GCA_003105185.1 Holophagae bacterium | reverse complement strand
AGCACGCTGTCCGGCGTGCCCGCACGCAGGATGCAGTTGGGATGGGCGAGGAGCCATGTCCAGAACTCGTCGAACGGCATCGTGATGTTCTGCTCCACGGGATCCTCCCACTTCCGGCGCCGGCCGGCCGAGCCCGCGCTCCAACACCGGGTCCCCAGCATAGCGCGCCCGCCCCGAACATCGACCTCGGCGCGGCGAGCGTCCGGCGTCTGCCGCGCGACGGGGTTGCGCGACCCGGAGCGAGCATCCACACTGAGAGCAGGTCGGCTCCGAACAAGCTGGCAGGGCAGGCGCTCGGTCCCGGCCGGGGAGGTGTGGCATGGCCGCAGCTTCAGGCCAGGAGTTCGACGCGATCGTCGTGGGCAGCGGGCCCGGCGGCGCGACCGTGGCGCGCGGTCTGAGCCGGCGCGGCCAGCGCGTGCTGATCCTGGAGCGAGGACGCAACGCCCCGATCCGGGGGAGTGCGACCCAGGCCATTCTCGACCTGACCTTCCCCGGGCGTGGGCTCGCGGTGACCCCCGAGCTGCTGGCGGTCGTGCGCGGGATCACCACCGGCGGCAGCTCGGTGTTCTACTACGCCACTGCGATCGACCCGCCGCTCGAAATGTTCCGCCGGCATGGCATCGAGCTGGCTGACGACGTCGACGCGATCAAGGCGGAGCTGCCCTTCGGGACGCTCTCTGACGAGCTCATCGGCCCGGCTGCGAGCCGCATCATGGCGAGCGCGAGCGAGCTCGGCTACGACTGGCGGCCGCTCCCCAAGCTGGTGTACCAGGAGCGATGCCGCCCCGACTGCGACCTCTGCAGCCTGGGATGCCCGCACGGCGCGAAGTGGAGCTCGCGAGTCTTCGTCGAGGAGGCGGTCGAGCGAGGCGCGATGCTGCTCACCGGGGCCCGCGTCGAACGCGTGCTGCGCTCCAACGGTTCCGCGGTGGGCGTCGAAGCCCGCGTCAATGGCCACCGTCGCCGATTCGTCGCGGGTCAGGTTGTCCTGGCCGCGGGCGGGATCGGCTCGGCACAGATCCTCCGGGCGAGCGGGATCCACCGCGCCGGTCATGACATCTTCTTTGACCCCTTGGTGGTGGTGCAGGGGGAGGTTGCAGGGCTGCGCGCCGGGCGGGAGTTCCCGATGGCCGCCGGCATTCACCTCGAGGAGGAGGGGTGCATGCTGGCCGATCTGAGCTGGCCGCGCTGGGTGTACCAGCTCTTTGCGGCCGAGGTCGGCCGCGTCGATCGACTCCTCGTCCAGCGCCGCACCCTGCCGATCATGATCAAGCTGCGGGACGAGCTCGGGGGACATCTGACCGATCGTGGGGGTGTCCGCAAGCGGCTGTCCGCGCGCGACCGGCAGCGCCTGCAACGCGGCAGCCAGCACGCGCGCCGGATCCTTGCCCGGGCAGGGGCCCGGAAGCTGTTCTCGACCTGGTACTTCGCGAGCCACCCCGGGGGCAGCGCCAAGATCGGCRACGTGGTGGACGCGAATCTCGCAACCGAGSTCGACGGCCTCTCGGTCTGCGACGCCTCRGTCATWCCWGAGGCCTGGGGTCTCCCGCCGACTCTGACCATCCTGGCATTGGCACACCGGTTGGCGAGGCAGCTCTCGGATGGSCGCGTTTCCAGTGCGCCTGCCGCGCGCGGTGCTGCTGCCGAATKTRRTGGYRGTCTTGACAAGRRWATTTGTCGGTCATARRRTCAGCTCATGGACGSTTCGACCCGTCGCGGTCGCCCGGCCGACCTGCTCACGGTGCGCGACCCGGCTCAAGCGGCCGCCCTGCTGCAGCCGCTGCGGCTGCGGTTGCTCGAGGGCCTGAGCGAGCCGGGCTCGGCGGCCGGCCTGGCGCGCCGCTTCGGCCTGCCGCGCCAGCTGGTGAACTATCACCTGCGGGAGCTCGAGCGGGCGGGGCTGGTCGAGCTGGTCGAGGAGCGGCGCCGCGGCAACTGCGTGGAGCGGGTGATGATGACGTCCGCGCGCCGGGTCGTCATCAGCTCCGAGGTGCTGGGTGGCCTCGACGTCGGCCGTGATGGGGTCCGCGACCACTTCTCGCCGATCGCCCTGGTTCAAGCGGCGGCGCGCGCGATCCGCGACCTCGGCGAGCTGCAATCCCGGGCAGTGGAGGAGGGCGGCCGGCTGACGACCATGACGCTGGAGTCGGAGGTCCGCTTCGCGTCGGTCGAGGCGCGCAATGCCTTTGCCAAGGAGCTCTCCGACACGGTGGCGCGCCTGGTCGTGAAGTACCACGATGCGGCGGCGGCCGAGGGGCTCGGCTTCCGGGTCGTGGTGGGCGCCTATCCGCTGCTGCGGCGGGACGATTCCGCGGAACCGGTCGACGCCCAGGTTTGAGTACAGGCTCGGAAGCGGAAGCGGAACCGGGCGCGGGCGTGGCCCGGGTGGCCGGTCCGTATGTCGAGACTATTCGATCTTCGATCGTCGCTCTGCGATCCTCAGTCCTGGTCCCACCCCAGCCGTTCGACGAGCTCGACGACGTCGTGCGGCGTCGCGGCGCGGTGGTCGGCGCCGGCCGCCCAGTCGAGGCCGTTGCTGCCGATGCCCCACATGGCAGCGACCGACACCACGCGCAGCGAGCGGCCGCGGCCGGCGAGCTCGCGGTTGGCGAGCTCGGCGCAGCGGATGTCGGTCGGGTGATCGCCGATGTAGAGCACCCGGCCCGGCCCGCGCCCGGTGAGCTTCTCGAGGCCCAGCAGCAGGCAGTCGGGGGCCGGCTTCTGCCGGGCCATCGCGACCTCRGCGTAGCCGAYGAYGCASKCGAAGCGGKRGCCGAGRCCGTGCACGGMCAGCARCGACTCGATGGTCTCGCGGGCGTTCTGCGAGACGATYCCCTGSGGCAGCCCGTSGAACCCGTCGAGAGTCTCTGCGACTCCCTCGACGAGCGGAACCGGGGTGGGGTCCGCGAGCTGGTACGACGACCAGATTGCGCCGGCCCAGTCGATCCGGTCGTCATCGAGGCCGATGGTGACACGGTAGAACTCGCGCCAGTTGACGGCCGCGCGCTGGGCCTCGTCGTACGACGCCTGCGACCGCAGCACGGGGAACTCCTCCCAGCCGCGGCCGGTGAGCTCCTGGATGATCCGGCGGTTGACGTGCAGGTTGCGGGCGCGGGTGTCGACCAGGGTCCCGTCGAAGTCCCACAGGATGGCGCGCAGCGCAGCCGACGCCGTCATCCGGCACTGCCGAACGCGGTCTCGAGCGCGAGCGAGATCATCTCGTCGAAGCTCGTCTGCCGCTCGGCCGGCGACAGTGCAGTGCGGCTGCGGATCAGGTCGCTCACGGTGCACAGGGCGAGGGCCTCGGCGCCGAGCTCGGCGGCAAGGGTGTAGATGCCGGCCGTCTCCATTTCCACACCGAGGATGTTGTAGCGCTCCATGAGGTCGAAGACGGCAGGGTCGGGGGTGTAGAAGAGATCCGCGGAGAAGATGTTGCCGACGTGGAAGGACAGCCCCCTGCGCTCGGCGGCGGCCACCGCGCGCCGCACCAGCTCGAAGCTGGCGAGGGCCGCCAGGTCGTGCCCGGCAAAGCGGTTGCGGTTGACGGCCGAGTCGGTCGAGGCGCCCATGGCAATCACGATGTCGCGCAGCCGGACCGCGGGATGGACCGTGCCGCAGCTGCCGACCCGGATCACGCGCTGCACCCCGTAGTCCCGGATCAGCTCGGTGCAGTAGATCGAGGCGGACGGGATGCCCATGCCGTGCGCCATCACCGACACCCGGTTGCCCTGGTAGCTGCCGGTAAACCCGAGCATGTTGCGGACGTCCGTGACCTGCCTGGCGCCCTCGAGGAAGCGCTCGGCGATGTGCTTGGCGCGCAGGGGGTCGCCCGGCATCAGGACGGTGGGCGCGAAGTCGCCCGGCTCGGCGTTGATGTGGATGGTCGGCATCGCTTCTCCGCTCGCCCGGCGCGCGGCGGCCGGCGCCGGCCGGGAGCTGCCGAACGCGCGCCGATCACCCACGCGGGGGCCGCCATTGTACCCGCCCGCCGCGACGCTGTCTCGGCCGCCGCCTCCCTTCGCCGAGCGGCAGGATCGAGACCGGGAATTTCTCTTGGCGGAGTGGACAGAGCGCTGGTATCCTCGGCGCGAGAGATTTCGGTTAGGGAGGAGGAACCCATGTCAAAGGTGCCGTTCGGTCGTCTGTTGGCCATTGCATTCGCTGGGTTGGTCATGGTCGCGATCGGTGCCCCGGCAGTTGCCCAGGAAGCGGCGCAGGAGCAGCCGGGGGAGGCGCAGGAGGCGCCGGCTGTCGAGGAGGGACAGCATGTTGTCCTAGAAGAGATCGTCGTTACCGCGCAGAAGCGCGAGGAAGACGTACAGGACGTGCCGGTTTCGGTGTCGGTGCTGCGCGCCACCGACCTCGAGGTCCTCACGGTCGGCACCCCGGACGTCCAGATCCTGTCCGGCCGCGTGCCGAGCTTGATCATGGAGTC
>PQAJ01000056.1 GCA_003105185.1 Holophagae bacterium | reverse complement strand
CCAGCGACCCCCGACCCAGAATCTCCAGCTCCGGGTCGGGCACTGGCGTCTGCGGCCCCGCGATCCACCAGGCCGCCATCCCAGCCGCCGTCGAGTGCGCGATGTCCCAGGTCCAGTTGTCGCCCACCATCACGCACTCTGCGGGCCGCCGGCCGAGCCGTTCGGCGATCTCCTCGTAGTACGCCGGGCGCACCTTGGTGGCGTGCATGTTCTCGTAGGCGGTGACCAGGGCGATCGGCAGCTCGTCGAGCGTCAACCCTGCCCACGCCATCCGCTGCAGGATGGCGGTTCGCGGAAACAGCGGATTGGTGGCGATCACGGCTTGGCGGCCCCCGCCGATCGCCCAGCGGACGGCCTCCAGCGCGCCGGCCACCGGTGCGGTCAGGCTGCGGAGACCGGGGAAGGCATCGCGATAGAAGCGATCGAAGGCCGGTTTCAGCTCGGCCGGATCGCGGCCGAGGCCGGGGAAGAACACGTCGGCGAACGCCTGCTCGTTGGTCCGCGCCGGATCATCGTTGTCGTCCATGGAGCGGGTCGCGCGCAGCAGCTGATCGATGAGCAGGCGGGGCGGCAGGTCGCCGGCCATGAACCCCGTCAGCGCGCGGAAGTACGCGGGCACGAAGGTGTCCATCGGGTTGGCGAGCAGGGTGTCGTCGAGGTCGAAGAGTACTGCGAGCGGGCCCACCGGTCATCCGTTGCCGCAGCAGCGGCGGGCCCACTATACCTGGCCGCTGTCGACTTCCACCATGCGCTGGCGGACGAAGCGCTCCAGTCGGTCCGCCCCGTCGCCGTCGATGCGGACGAAGCGGGCGGCGAAGCCGACCAGCCCTTCCCGCTCGCGGGTCGTCGGCCGAACCACCTCGGCGAGCCCGCGGATCGGCGTTGGGTCGCCCGACAGCGGCATCTCGAACGGCATCGGCGCGCCGACCTCGACCTCGCCGTGGCCCCGGATCAGCATGCCGCTCGTCGACACGTTGTCGAGCTGGGCCATGGTGTACTCGGTGCGCCGCCCGTGCGGCAGCTCGATCTTGACCAGGGTGCTGTAGCGGACCCTCGGCTCGACCGCCAGCAGCTCGCGCAGCGCGCTGTCGATCTCCCAGTCGGTGGCATCGCTGGAGATCACCCGGTTGGCGCCGCGGCCGACGTAGTCGTCGGCGAGGGGCTTCTGTTCCCGGCTCGAGACCACGAGCAGCGGCGTGCATCGGCAGGCCGCCTGCTTCCAGCGCATCGACTTGAGCAACGCCGTCAGCGGCGGCTCATCGATCGGGAATCCGACCACGACCAGGTCGAAGCGCCTCCGCTCCACGGTCGCGGTGACGCCGTAGCGCTCGGTCGAGCACTCGGTCGAGCATCCGAACGGCACCAGCAGCGGCATCAGCAGCCGCATCAGCTCGGTTTCCCGAGCCCGGGCGCCGGGGATGACGAGTACCTTGCGCTCGCGGTCAATCATCGATCGTGGTCCCTCCGCGCCGGGTCACGCCCGCTGTCGTCCTTTCGACTGTTCCCCGAAGCGGCCCGGAAAGTACGCTGCGGAGCCGTCGGTCGGCATCCGGCCTCTCGGGCGTTCGCCGCGCGGCGGCCGGGTCACGGCACGAGCCGGCTGCCCGGCCGCCGGGGGCCGATGCGGCAGGCGTCGATCACCCCGTCGCCGTCGCCGTCCTCGACCGTGCCGGCGGCGATTTCGCAGCGGTCGATCAGTCCGTTGCCGTTGCAGTCAGGCAACCCGGCCGCAAGGTCGTCAGTGTCCCCGATGCCGTTGCCGTTGCAGTCGGTGTCGCCGATCCGCAGATAGTAGACGTCCTGCTCTCCGTTGAAGGTGGCGGCGTACGCCAGGTCCGCCCCCACCAGGTCGGAGACCATGTGGTAGTAGTCGCCGAGCTTCTCCTGCTGCGGCCATCCCAACCAGCTGTCGAAGGGCGGCGTCACGGCGATGGGCTCCGTCCAGCTCAGCCCACCGTCGTCCGATCGCGCGTAGTAGAGCTCGCCGACGTTCGGTGGGTAGGGTACGAGCGACTCGACCCAGACCATGTCGAGCCGGCCATCGGGCGCGATCGACATGGTCGCGAACCACTGCCACACGTTGCGACCGTCGGGGTGGATCCTCAGCGGTTCGCTCCAGGTCTCGCCACCGTCGGTCGAGCGCACGATGTGGACATCGTGCGGATCCGCGCCCGGCGGGTTGACGGACGAGGCCAGGTAGAGGTTTCCCCGGTTGGGTCCGTCCGAGTGATCGGAGACGATCCACACCTGGCCGAGCAGCCCGACCGGATTGGGCGACGAACCGGAGCCGCCGAAGCCCTGCGCGCCGCCGAGATCGACGAAAAAGGTGTCGAAGTTGGGCGGAGCTCCCGGGTCGGAGGCGTCGCCGGAGCGCATAACGACGAAGCGGTCATAGTCATAGTTCGCGTTCCCGGCGATGTAGAGCTCCCCCTCCGTGCCCACCGTGAGCGTCCCCCAGGTGGGCGTCGGCATGGTCGCCAGCGGCTCGGTGTAGCTGAGCCCGCCGTCGAAGCTGCGGATGAAGGTCCGGATCCCGAACTGGTTGCTGGCCTGGGCCCACGCCAGGTAGAGGCTGCCGTGGCCGGGCCCACCGGTCGAGTCGATGGTGAACCACGCCTTGTCGCCGCCGTAGGCCTCGATCGGGCCGAACCAGGTCTCGCCGCGGTCCTCCGAGATGAACATGTCGCAGAAGATCTCGGGCCGAGAAACCAGGCTGTAGTAGTAGAAGCGGCCCCCGGCGTCGGACGCGAGCACCGGATCGGAGCGGAAGACGCCGTTGTCGAGCGTGCCTCGCTCTGCCCAGCTCCGCCCGCCGTCGGCGCTCCAGCTCCAGCCGGCCTCGCGAAAGTTCGACGTGATGCTGTCGAACTGGCGCCAGCCGATCGCCATCCGCAGCGGTGCGTTGGGATCGACCGCGATCGAGGGCTCGTTCGCCGCATCGCCGACGATGTTGCTCCCGTCGGCGCCGACGTTGACCTGAACGCTGACGAAGCCGTTGCGCTCGACCACCACCGGCCGGCTGAGCTTGGCGGCGGCCTCAGTCCCCGGCACCGGGGGCTGGTCGATCCGCTCGCTGGATTCGGGCGGCACCTGCTGAGGGCTCGCACCCGCCCGGCTCGGCGGGCCATCGGCGAGAAGCGACGGCACAGCGAGCATCACGGCGACGGCGAGCAGCCACGTTGTCCTGGTCATGGGCCCCCCTGCTGACGAGCCTCGGCAAAGCCGAGGATCAAGCGATTCCCTGGCCAGAATACTCGCCCAGCCCCCGGTTGGTTGCAGCACCCGAGTTGTGTAAACTTGAAACACCGGCTGCGCAGGGGAAGCCTGCCTCGCCCCGACGGTCCGCAGGAGCGCCTCGAGGATCACGCTTCGTGCAGACGCGTACGGGGCCGAGCCAATCCCCTGGGACGGCGGGATGAGCGGGGATGCCGGCCAGCCGGCGGGACGGATTCCGAGGATGCGGCCCGACGCGTTTGGCCACAAGGAGGCTCGATCGTGACCACTGGCGCCTACCTGCTGCTCTCGATCGGCGCGATCCTGTCCCTCGGCGGCTGGGTGATGCTGACGGTGCTCGGCTTCAAGAAGAGCATCGGCTGGGGCCTCGCCATCCTCTTCCTGTCGTGGCTGATCATTCCGCTCGTCATCTTCCTCACCAAGTACTGGGCCGAGGCCAAGACCGGCTTTCTGCTGCTGGTCGTGGGCACCGTCGTGTCCGGGATCGGCTGGTTCGCCGTGGTGGGCTCGGTTGCGACCTCGGCGATGGCCGAATTCGAGACCTTCGAGCTGACCCCGACCGAGGTGCCGGTCGAAGAGCCGATCGCGGCGCCGGCCGAGGACGAGCCTCCTCCGACGGTCATCGAGGGCGAACCAGCGACCGCCGTGGCCGAGGAGGCGGCGACCGACCTGCCGCTCGAGGTCTCGTCGCCGACGCCCGTCGTCGCTTTGCCCACGCCGGCAGGCGCGGTCCTCGGCGAGCGGGTCGAGTGGGAGCAGTTGATCGACCCCGCCCATCTCTCGGCCCACGTGGGTGAGCTGATCGAACTGCGCATGCGGGACGGCTCGCTGCTGCGGGTGACCCTCGATGGGGTCGAGCCCGACGCCCTCCGCGTCACCCAGCGCGTCGGTGGCGGAGCCCTCAGCTACCCGGTGCGGCGCAGCCAGATCGCCGAAATCCACGTCGCAAGGTGACCCCCCGGGTGTCCCGCACCCGCCACAATCGCGCACCGTGACCCGGCTCCCGTTCGCGACAGCCTGCTTCGCCTCCGTGATCGCGTTCGCTGGTGCGGGCTGCGGGCGACCAGCCGGCCTCGTCGACGCTGCGCCGGGTGCTGGCGCACTGGAACATGGCCGCGGCGGCCGCGATGCTACCATGTGCGCGCTTTCCCCTTGGGGCGGAGCGAACGACCATGCTGCCGAGCGTGCGCGCACTGCTGACCGAGACCATCGACTACGCCGGGCTGTTCCCCCCGGCGCGGCTGGAGCTGGCGGAGGCCCTCGATCGCTACCGCCGGCACTCGGCGGGCGGCGAGGGGTGGCTGCTGGCGCGCTTCGTGGTCCCGGCGACCCGGCTCGAGGAGCTGCCGCCGCTGCTCGGCGGGGATCTCGCCCGGCGGCCGCCGATCCGGCTGGCCGTCCTCGGCCGCTCGGCCGCGAGCCGCGAGGGCCACGCGACCGCCATTTCCAGCGACCTCGACGACATCCTCTCCTTCGTCGACCGCCACGCCGACGAGGCGACCGTCGAGCAGCTCGAGATTCGCCTGCCCGACGATCCGGATCAGATCACGGGCGTGGTGGAGCAGTCGCTCGCCCAGATCCGCGATCGATCTCCGGCGTTGATGCCGTTCTTCGAGCCGTCACTGCTCGACCGCTGGCCGGACCGGCTGCGGCGGACGATCGACGCCCTCGGCGCCGCGGCCGGCGGCGGTCCGGTCGGGCTCAAGGTCCGCTGCGGCGGCCTCGATGCATCGGCGGTCCCGTCGCCGGAGGCGCTGGCGGCAGCCCTCGCGGCCTGCCAGCGAGCGAGGATCCCACTCAAGGCCACCCAGGGCCTCCACCAGCCGGTGCGCCATTTCGACGCCGGCCTCGCAACGACGGTGCACGGCTTTCTCAACCTGTTCTTCGCCGGCGTCCTCGGACACCTCCACACCCTGTCCGAGCAGCTGCTGCTCGCGATCGCCGCGGAGGAGAAAGCGGAGGCATTTCACTTCCACGACAGCCGCCTGACCTGGCACGAACTCGGTGCCGGGCTCGACGACATCGCCGCCGCCCGCCGCGTCGCGGTCACCTCCTTCGGCAGCTGCAGCTTCTCGGAACCGCGCGACGCCCTCCGTCGGCTCGGACTGATCGAGGGCTGAGTGTGCTTTCAAAGCTGGGCCCGGCCCCGGCGAAGGGAGAGGACGACTGAGCATGGCAGAGACTGACACCACGCTTCGCTCGTTCGTGGAGATCCCACCCGACTCCGACTTCGGAATCCACAACTTGCCGTTCGGGGTCTTCCGGCCGCGGGCGCTGGCCAGGCCCAGGGTCGGCGTCGCCATCGGCGGGCAGGTCCTCGACCTTTCGGTGCTGGTCGAGCGCGGGCTGTTCCGCGGACCCGAGATGCGCGACACCTGGGTCTTCCACGAGCCGAGCCTCAACGCCTTCCTCTCGATGGGACGCCCGGCCTGGCGCGAGGCGCGGCAGCGGATCGCCGAGCTGCTGTCGGCGGACGAGCCGGCGCTGCGCGACGACGCCGGGCTGCGCGACGCCGCCCTGCTGCCTGCCGCCTCGGTGCAGCTGCTGCTGCCGGCCCGGATCGGCGACTACACCGACTTCTACTCCTCCCGCGAGCACGCGACCAACCTCGGCACCATGTTCCGCGGACCAGCCAACGCCCTGCAGCCGAACTGGCTGCACCTGCCTGTTGGCTACCATGGCCGCTCGAGCTCGATCGTGGTCAGCGGCACCGACATCCGGCGGCCGAGCGGCCAGTTCCGGCCGGACGGCGCCGACCTGCCAGCCTACGGACCCAGCCGCATGATGGACTTCGAGCTCGAGGTGGGCTTTCTCGTCGGGCCGGGGAGCGAGCTCGGGGTTCCGGTGCCTCTCGACCGCGCCGCCGAGCATATCTTTGGCCTGGTGCTGGTCAACGACTGGTCGGCGCGCGACATCCAGCAGTGGGAGTACGTGCCGCTCGGGCCGTTCCTGGGCAAGAACTTCGCGACCTCGATCTCACCCTGGGTCGTCACCCTCGAGGCGCTGGAGCCGTTCCGCTGCGCCGGCCCCGCCCAGGCCGACCCGGCGCCCCTGCCCTACCTGTCGAGTTCCGGCGACTGCGCCTTCGACATCTCGCTCGAGGTGCTGCTGCAGAGCGCGGCGATGGCCGAGCCGGCGCGTGTCGCGAGCGCCAACTACGCCTCGCTGTACTGGAACATGTGCCAGCAGCTCGCCCACCACACCGTCAACGGCTGCAATCTCCGGCCCGGCGACCTGATGGCCTCGGGCACGATCAGCGGGACGGGGCGGCACGAGCGGGGCTCGCTGCTCGAGCTCGCCTGGCGCGGCGCCGAGCCGCTGACGCTGCCCACGGGCGAGACGAGGAGCTTCCTCGCCGACGGCGACACGGTCATCATGCGCGGCCGCTGCGAGCGGGACGGCCTTCGCCTGGGCTTCGGCGAGGTCCGGGGCACGCTGCTGCCCGCGCTCGAGCCCTGGGAGCGTGTGGGCATAGGCCCCTGAGCGCGTTGCTGGTTTCGGTTCGTGGGGTCGGCCCCTGCCCGCACGCTCCCCGGGATGCGCTGCGCGCATCCCAGGGCGGTGATGAGCCTGGACGTTTCGTCGTTAACCCGTCGGAACGCCGCAACCGCGGGCCCGCCATTGACAGCAGGCCCCCGGCCGACCGACCTTTGACGCAGGGAGGGACGCGCTGGCGACCGACGCCTCGACCGATCTCGGCCTCCATCCGGGCCGCTACTGGCGCCGGCTCGACGAGGAGCGAGTTGTCTGCGAGCTGTGCCCTCGCCTGTGCAAGCTGCGAGAGGGCCAGCGCGGGCTGTGCTTCGTCCGAATGGCGCGCGGCGGCGAGGTCGTGCTCACCACCTACGGCCGCTCGTCGGGCTTCTGCGTCGACCCGATCGAGAAGAAGCCCCTCAACCACTTCTTCCCCGGCTCGGGGGTGCTGTCCTTCGGCACCGCCGGCTGCAACCTGGCGTGCCGCTTCTGCCAGAACTGGGACGTGTCGAAGTCGCGCCGGATGGACACCCTCGCCGACGCCGCCTCGCCCGAGCAGATCGCCCGCGCCGCCAGCGCCCTCGGCTGCCGCAGCGTGGCCTTCACCTACAACGACCCGGTGATCTTCCTCGAGTACGCGGTCGACGCGGCCCGGGCCTGCCACGACGCCGGCATCGCCACCGTGGCGGTGACCGCCGGCGAGATCCTCCCCGAGCCCCGCCGCGAGCTCTTCGCCCACATGGACGCCGCCAACGTCGACCTCAAGGCCTTCACCGAGGACTTCTACCAGCGGCTGTGCGGCGGCGCGCTGCAGCCGGTCCTCGACACGCTGGTCTGGCTCGCCGAGGAGACCGAGGTCTGGGTCGAGCTGACGACGCTGCTCATCCCCGGGCACAACGACTCGGACGACGAGATTGACCGGATGACGCGATGGGTGGTCGGAAGCCTCGGGCCGGAGGTGCCGATGCACTTCACCGCCTTCCACCCGGACTTCAAGATGCGGGACGTTCCGCCGACCCCGCCCGCGACGCTGTCCCGCGCCCGCCGGATCGCCCTCGACAACGGCGTCCGCTTCGCCTACACCGGCAACGTCCACGACGAGCGCGGCGGCAGCACCTACTGCCCGAGCTGCGGGGCGCTGCTGATCGGCCGCGACGGGTACCGGCTCACGGCCTGGCACCTGGACGGCGAGGGCCGCTGCGAGCGCTGCGCCGCCCGCTGCCCTGGCCGCTTCGACGCCCGGCCGGGAAGCTGGAGGGCGCGCCGCCTGCAGGTCCGGCTCAAAGACTTCGATACCGCGCCGCCCTGAGTTCGTCCGGCCCCGGCAGGAAGGTCGGGCGCCCGGCCGTCACTCCTCGAGCATCGCCTCGGCCTCGACCTCGACCCGCCAGCGGGGGTCGACCAGGCCCTTGACCACCACCAGCGTAGCGGCCGGGAAGACCTCGCCGAAGAACTCGCCGTGGACCCGCGTCACCGCTTCCCAGTCGGCCCGCTCGGTGATGTACATCCTCGTGCGCACGACGTCCTCGCGGCTGCCACCGAGCGCCTCCACCGCCTCGATCACGATCTCGAAGCAGCGCCTCGCCTGGGTGGCGGCGTCGCCGACCACGGTCTCGCCGTTGGCGTCGATAGGGGCGGTTCCGGACACCACGATCCGGTCCCCCCGGCGGACTGCGCGCGAGAATCCGATCAGGCCCTCGTACGGCGAAGCGGAGCGGTACCGGTCAGCCATCGTTCACGACCCTCCTCGCAGGTTCCTCGGCTGTCAATGGAGCTCGCCATAGGATACCCCCTCCGCGAACGGTTTCTCAGCGGGAGCGATGCCGATGTGGATGAAACGGACGCGGGCGGTTGTTGGTTCGAGTGCGCGAGCACTCGCCGACCGAGGAGGAGCACGATGGCGCGACAGTCCCTGACCACCCTGCTGGCCGTTGCGGCCGCTGTTTTCGCCGCAGGCTGCGGCACGGCCCCCGACGAGCAGCGGGAGTACGCCGAGCGGATGGCGAAGGAGCACGCCCACGATGCCCCGGTCGCCAACCCGGCGTCGCAGACCGCCCCAGGGGCCGAGGTCGAGGCCAGCGATGTCCAGTACGCCACCATTGACGGCCGCCCAGTCACCGGCTACCTGGCGCGCCCGACGGCCGCCGAGGGTCCGCTGCCCGGGCTGATCGTGATCCACGAGTGGTGGGGCCTCAACGACAACATCCGCGCCATGGCGCGGCGACTCGCCGGCGAAGGCTACGCGGCGCTCGCCGTCGACCTCTATGGCGGCGAGGTCGCCAGCGACCCCGACGCCGCCCTCGAGCTGATGACCGCCGCCAACGAGCACCCGGCGGCCGCCGAGGACAACCTCCGGCAGGCCTATGCCTACCTGGCCGACCAGCTCGGCGCGCCGGCCGTGGGCAGCATCGGCTGGTGCTTCGGCGGCGGCTGGTCGCTCGGCACCGCCCTGCTGCTGCCCGACCGTCTCGACGCCGCGGTCATCTACTACGGCCACCTGGTCACCGACCCGCAGCGGTTGGCCACGCTCGAGATGCCGATCCTCGGCCTGTTCGGCGAGCAGGACCAGGGCATCCCGCTCGCGAGCGTGCGCGCCTTCGAGGCCGCACTCCGGGGGCTCGGCAAGGAGGCGAAGATCGTCGTCTACCCGGGCGCGGACCACGCCTTCGCCAACCCCTCGGGCCGCAACTACCAGCCGGAGGCCGCCGAGCAGGCGTGGCTGGAGACGGTTGCGTTCCTCGAGCGAGCACTCAAGCACGGGACCTGAGCTACCACGCGAGGTCGATCCGGCGCAGTTCCCGCCACGGCACGAAGGTCTCCTCGCCGCTGTCACCCTCGATCACCACCCCGACCGGCTGCTGGACAGCGGACGGGTCGTCATCGAGACGGAGCTCCTCGCCGCCGACCAGCGTCACGATCGCGACCGAGTCGCGGCGCTCCAGCGACGCCACCCTGGCGAACGGGATGCTGTAGCTGAGGCCGCCGCTCGTCCCCTCGAGCATTTCCCAGCTCTCCGAGGCGTCGAGGTCGTAGTGGATCATCCCGACGTGGGTGGCCCCGTCGCCGGCGGTGACCGTCCCGCGCAGCCGTTTCTGCGATCCGAAGTCGGCGTAGCCGTGCCCGCTGCCGTCCGGCCTCGTCAGCTCGACTCGCCCGAAGCTCCGCCACGGCACCTCGACCCGGCCGTATCTCGGATCCTCGACCAGGATGCCGCGATTGGAGGCGTTGACGTCGTTGGTGCCATCGAGCACCATGACCCGCTGGTCGGCGAGCGTCACCCGGGCGCTCGCCGCGGACTGCTGCTCGATGACGCTGATGGTGCTGAACGGGATCGACACGCGACCATCCTCGGCGTCGCCGTCGAGACGGTCGGTGCTGAGCCCCTCGTCCTCGTCCCACTGGATGAACCCGGTGAACTGCCGCKCCCCGGCGGCGACGGTCCCGGACAGCCGGAAGCCGGCGAACACGGCGCCGGCTCCCGCCGCTGAGAACTCCACCACGTCGACCCGCCCCCACTCGATCTCCTGTTCGCCGAGCTCGTCGTCGACCACGGTCAGCGTCGCGCCGACGTCGTTGGCGTAGCCGCTGACCCGGTAGGCCGTGCCGCTGCGCATCGTGACCACSGCCGCGTTGCCGCCGACCACCTCGAGCTTCGCAATGTCCCCGAATCGGGCGACGAAGATCCGCCGGCCCCGGCTCTGGTCGACTGCCTGCACCAGCCGCTTGGCGAGCACCTGCCACCACCACTCGCTGTCGGCCGGCTCCTGTGCAGGCTCGGCGTAGGCGGGGTACGGCAGATCCAGCTT
>PQAJ01000055.1 GCA_003105185.1 Holophagae bacterium | reverse complement strand
TTTGGAACTCCGGTGGGACGATGGAGGTCTTTTTTTCCACTATTGCGGATAACGGAACCGGCGGGTATGCGATGGGTATCGGTAACGAGGGCTTTGCAACGCTGACGGCAACCATTCTGAGTAATCCAGCAGGGAACAACTGCGGAGGCCTGTTTACGTCCGGAGGCTACAACATTGATGAGGACTCAACCTGTGGCCTCCACGGTCCGGGCGACATCTCCGGGCAGCCCGCCGGCCTGGGTCCTTTTGTGGATGACGGAGGTTTCCGAAGTCATTATCCCCTGCTTCCCGACAGCCCTGGTATCGACTGGGCGGCTGTTGTCAACTTCCCAGCCACAGACCAACGAGGTGCACCTCGCCCTCAGGATGGTGATGGAAACGGCTCGTCGATCTGCGACAGCGGAGCTTACGAACATCTCGAGGGCTTTCTGTTTGCCGACGGTTTTGAATGGGGCTACACCTCCGCGTGGTCGGCGACGGTGCCTTAGCTCTTCACGCCTTGGGCGCGTTCGTCCAATCTTCGTGGTCGAGTACGGGCTGTACAGCCACGCGCACCCTCCGTTCCGGCTCTAGCCGAGGCATGGGACGGCATGCAGATTCCCCTCCTGAACCCCAAGATCGACGTGCTAGTGTGACCGTCGCTCACCAAGCGGGGAAGCTGGGCGACCAGCGAGGAATGTCATTGACGTGCGAGTCACAGGTCAGGAGCGAT
This sequence comes from Holophagae bacterium, assembly GCA_003105185.1. Lineage (GTDB taxonomy): Bacteria > Acidobacteriota > Thermoanaerobaculia > Thermoanaerobaculales > Sulfomarinibacteraceae > FEB-10. The sequence goes on along the minus strand of PQAJ01000055.1, from coordinate 10,636 downwards.
GACGTGAGCCTGGTTGATGAGATCCAGGTGGAGTTCAAAAGGCAGATGCTCATGTGGGCGGAGATCTACCGACCCGAGGTCTGGGAAGAGATGGGTGGCGACGGCCGTCGTGTTTTCTCCGCCCTTCGGGAGCGGGAGGGTGCCGCTGTCTACCACCGCGACCTGCCAGACGGCTCGAGCCTTATTTTTCTTCGTGTGGGCGACGAACTTGTGCTTGCCGTTTTCGGAGACTTCGGTCCAAACGGAAGTCTTGAGAAGCTCGAGTGGTGGACACTCGATCCGGTGGAGTCAGTCGTCTCAGGCACCGTTGGAAAAGCCCAGCGGCCGCCTGTGAACTAGGCAAGACGTAGCAGAGCCGAGGTTCGCCTTTTTGTTTTTCTCGGATGTAGGGGTAGAGGGTTGCCAGCGACCAGGGGGGCCCTCGGACGCCCCACCCCCCATCCCCACAGCCCGCCATCGCGGTTGCGCCTTGATTACGGACGTCCGTGCTAAACTGCTGTCATTCAGAGAGATGCCGCGCCGCAGCGTCCGATAAGGTGTCATTTGTAAACCAGTGTGTCACCAGGCTAGGCCGAGACGTCGCCGCTTTCGCAGGACAGGTCTCGATGACCCCACGTCACGGTGCGGCGCCGGGGTGAGATTCACTCGCCTGGATCGTCGCCACCGTCCTCAAGCGCGATCACCTCGCGGATGGGCACCGGGGAGCTCGCCGGCGCCGGCACGAGGTCGATGACAATCGTGTGCTGAACCTTGCCCACCACGCGATGGTCCACCGTGTCACGGTAGAGCTCGGGCTTGAGGGCCTTCAACACGAAAATGCTCAAGAGGTCCGACGGCCGTTCGACGTCCTCTCCACAAGCCCTCCGCATCACGTCGCGCTCGAGGCGCTCGACCCCGTCCTGTCTGGCGAGCTCCTCGGCGGCCGCGAACTCCGGATCGGCTCGGCGGTGGTTCAACACCGTCTGGCGACTCACCTGGGCAACCTCGGCCGCGTAGCGGATCACCGGGTAGGTGCGGAGCGCCTCGAGGTATGCAGCCCTTTTTGCCTGGTCAAAGGGCTGAAAGGACCTGGTTCCATCAGGCGCTACCGGGTGGTGCTTCCCCTGCGGGTTCGAAACCGGATGGATCGCCGTTCCCTTGAGTGCTGGCCGGTGGTTCGCCGAGGTCTTTGCCATGCCGCCATTATAGGTGACATCAAGGCATAAACGCATCGAGCCGAAGGTCAGGCTACATACCCCCGAGCGAAACCCGTCCAGCCTGCGACAGTGCTGCGACAGCGGCCCACGGCGATCTATGTTTTGCGATGTAAGTGCTTGAAAAGGCTGGCGCACCGGGAGGAACTCGAATCCCCAACCTTCTGATCCGTAGTCAGATGCTCTATCCGTTTGAGCTACCGGTGCAGCTCAGGGATGGTGATTGTGCCATACGGGCAGGAGAGATGCAACCTCGCTCCACCGGCTGCGCCGGTGGAGATGGAGAGACGGTCAAGGGAAGGCGGTGTCGGCGTCGCGGGCGTTCTCCTCGATCTGATCGAAGGCGTCGCCCTCGGTGAAGATCGCGTGTCCCAGCGCGCGGGCGGTGAATCCGCCCTCCGTCGCCTCCTCCACGAGAAACACGATCTCGCTCATCGGTCCTCCAGACTCATTCTGACACATTGAGTGCTGCTATCATCTGGCGGATTCATGGCTGACGCGATCCTCGAGCTCGAGCACCTGAGCAAGCGCTACGGCGACTACCTGGCGGTCGACGACCTGTCGATGGTGGTGCCGCAGGGCGCCGTCTACGGCCTGCTCGGGCCCAACGGCGCCGGCAAGACCACCACCATCCGCATGATCATGCGGATCATCGCGCCGGACTCAGGCGAGGTCCTGCTCGACGGCCGGCCGGTCGACGACGACCGGCGGCGCTTGATCGGCTACCTGCCCGAGGAGCGCGGCCTGTATCGCAAGATGAAGGTGCTCGAGCACTTGGTCTACCTGGGCACGATCCGCGGCGTCAGCCCTGGCGAGTCGCGCAAGCGCGCCACGGCGTGGCTCGAGCGGCTCGAGCTCGCGGACTGGTCGGCCCACAAGGTGGAGGACCTGTCCAAGGGCATGCAGCAGAAGCTGCAGCTCATCGGCACCCTGCTCCACCGGCCGCGGCTGCTGATCCTCGACGAGCCGTTCTCCGGCCTCGACCCGATCAACACCCGCACGCTCAAGGACCTGCTGCTGCAGATGGCGGCCGACGGCGTCACCATCGTGCTGTCGACCCACGTGCTGCCCCAGGTCGACGAGCTGTGCACCCACATCTGCCTGATCAACCGGGCGCGCGCGATCCTCGCCGGGACGCTGGACGAGATCCGCGCCGCGTACGGCGGCAACGTCTGGCGGGTGCACACCGAGCTCGCTCCCGAGACGGTCGGCGCGCTGCCGGGGGTGGTCTCGGTCAAGCGCTTCGCGGACGAGCTGCTGGTCGAGCTCGACGGCGGCGCCGGCCCGCGCGACCTGCTGCGTGAGCTCGTGCACCGCGGCGACATCGACTCCTTCACCCGCTTCACACCCGACCTCGAGAACATCTTCATCCGCGCGGTCGAGGAGGACCGCTCCAATGTGGGCTAGAGTCGCCGCGGTGATCCGCCGGGAGTACCTGGAGCGTGTGCGCACCAAGGCGTTCTGGATCTCGACCCTGCTGGTGCCGGTGCTGATGGGCGCGCTGATGATCATCCCGGCGCTGCTCGCCGCGCGCGGCGGCGCCGAGGCAACGGTGGCGGTGCTCGACCTCAGCGGCCGCTACGCSGGCCTGCTCTCCRACAAGGTCGCCGAGATCCTGGAGGGCGAGGCGGACGGCCTCAAGATCCGGCTCGCGGCGCAGGACCCGGGAACGGACCCCGATGCGACCCGCGAGAGCATCAAGGCCCGCGTCCAGCGCCAGGAGTTCGACGGGATGCTGGTGCTGCCGGCCGGCCTGCCGGTGGAGGGCGAGCCGGAGTACGTGGCGACCAACGTGGCCGCGTTCCGGGTGCTGATGGTGCTCGAGCGCGCGGTCAACGACGTGCTGGTCGCCGACCGGCTGGAGGCGGCGGGGCTCGACCCGGAGCGGGTCAACGAGCTGACGCGGCGGGTCAGCCTCAAGACCTTCAAGCTCGGCGCCAAGGGCGAGGAGACCCAGGACAAGGGCCAGGCTTTCCTGATGTCGTACTTCCTGGTGCTGATCATCTACATGTCGGTGCTGATGTACGGCATCTACGTGATGCGCGGCGTGCTCGAGGAGAAGAGCTCGCGGATCGTCGAGATCATCGTCTCGGCAGTGCGGCCGTTCGAGCTGATGCTCGGCAAGATCCTCGGCATCGGCGCGGTCGGGCTGACCCAGATGGTGCTGTGGGCCGTGCTCGGCTTCGCGCTCTCGGCGCCGGCGATGCTGAGCGCGATCGGCCTGTCCGGCATCGAGCTGCCGAGCATCCCGCCGCAGCTGCTGGTGTTCTTCGTGGTCTACTTCGTGCTCGGCTTCCTGCTCTACGGCACCCTCTACGCCGGGGTCGGGGCGGCCTTCGAGACCGAGCAGGACGCGCAGAACTTCCAGGGCGTGATCACGATCTTCCTGGTGGTGCCGCTGGTCCTCATCACCCTGATCATGAACGAGCCGGACGGCGCGGTCGCGGTGGTGATGTCGCTGATCCCCTTCTTCACCCCGATCCTGATGTTCCTGCGCATGACCCTGACCAAGGTCCCGGCGTGGCAGATCGCGGCGTCGCTGGTGCTGATGGTCGGCGCCGTGCTGGTGATGGCCTGGCTGGTCGGCAAGGTCTACCGGGTCGGCATCCTGATGCACGGCTCCAAGCCGAAGCTCAAGGACCTCGTGCGCTGGGTCCGCGAAGCCTAGTCCCGTCGCGCGCCCAACGCGCAACGTGAGCGGGTTGGAGTTCGGCTCTTCATCCTTCGATCTTCATAATCCTTGCGGCTCCGTCCGCGGAGCTGCAAGGATTTGACGCCCAGCAGGCGATTGCTATAATCCAATACCCCTCGAGGGGAGAGCCGTGCTGGGGAGTCGTCCAATGGTAGGACATACGGCTCTGGACCGTAGAATTGGGGTTCGAGTCCCTGCTCCCCAGCCAATTCGCTGACCCCACGCCCGGCCTCGGCCGGGCGTTTTCGTGTCCCCACCGGCTGCCGCTTCAAACGGTCTGAACATGCGGCTCTCACACTCGAAGCGCAGGGATGATGGGATACGCAAACAACAACAGGGTGATAGACTGAGTCTCGACATGCAGGACACCTCGGAAGTTCTTTCCGGCACGGTCTACATCCCGGACACCTCAGCCCTCATCGAGAACCCCGACGCCCTCGACCACCTGCTGACAGGCGGCAACATCGTTGTCGTCCTCCACCAGGTGCTCGAGGAGCTCGGCCGGCTCCAGACCTCGCGCACCAAGCCCGACGGCGTCCGCCACGCGGCCCGCCAGGTGACCCGCAAGATGCTCGAGTACCGGCGCCGCCAGCTCATCAACCACGGCGTCGAGCAGATCCTCAACCACCAAGCGAACCCCGAGGTGCTGGTGCGGACCCCGGCCGGGGGGGTGCTGGCCTGGGAGCCGGCGACCGGCGTCGAGGAGCCCTACTCCGAGGACCTCGGCGACAACCACATCCTGGCCGGCGCGCTGCGGATCGCCGAGGTCGCGCGCTCGAACGGCCACCCGGGCTACGACGTCATCGTGATCTCGGAGGACTCCAACCTCCTGCTCAAGTGCGACTCGATGGGCATCGCCGCCGAAAACCTGCGCTACGGCAAGGTCAGCCTCGACAGCGTCGATGAGATCTTCCGCGGCGTCGTCTACGGCGAGCTCGACGAGCAGGACCTCGAGCGCTTCTACGACAGCGGCGCGCCGGGCGAGCGCTGGCTTCCCTTCGAGGCGGTGCAGACCAGCGAGCCGGTCGAGCTGGTGTGGAACCTCGGCGTCGTGCTGCGCTGCGGAAAGACCACGCTGGTGACCCGAGCCAACGTCGACCGGAAACGGGTCGAGGACCTCCGCTTCGCCCAGTTCTGGGACCGCAAGCGCAACCAGTACCGGCCGCGGCCGGTGCTCGGCTTCACCCCACGCGACCCCGCMCAGACCCTGGGGATGGAGTTCCTGCTCGACCCGGACGTGCAGCTGGTCGTGCTCGACGGGCCGGCCGGCTCGGGCAAGACCCGGCTGATGGTGGCGACCGGCCTCTACATGCTGGTCGGGCAGCCSACSACCTGGCGGGTGGCGCCGCAGTCCGACCCGCTCGCGCCGGAGTACGGCTACGACAACGGCATGCTGCTGCTGCGGCCGGAGCACGCGTCGAGCCAGTACGAGATCGGCTTCCTGCCCGGCGACTTCGAGAGCAAGATGTCGCCCTGGCTCGAGCCCTTCTTCCAGGCGATCCGCGGGCTGTCGATCGCCAACGACCACGACTTCATGGACGAGCTGCGGTCGGCCGACCGGCTGACCATGATCTCGACCTCGATGCTGCGCGGCCTCGACATCGAGCGCTCGATCGTGCTCGTCGACGAGCTGCAGAACGGCGACCGCCACCTCGCGAAGACCCTGATGAGCCGCTTCTGCGCGAGCTCCAAGGTGGCCCTGGCGGGCTGCCTCGATCCGGTCCAGATCGACAACCCCTACGTCGACTGGCGCTCCAACGCGCTGACCCGGATCAAGGAGACCTACCGCGGCTTCGGTCCGCAGGTCGCCCAGGTCCGGCTGGAGCACAACTACCGGGGGCCGATCTCGACCCGCGCCGACGAGCTGTGAGCCGCGCCGTGCGGTCATCCGGCGCGCTGGCGCGCGCCATCTGACCGCACCTCGCGGCTTGTCTGACGACGCTCCAGGAGGCCACTCGGCGGCACTCGCTGGGCATCCTGTGCTGGCGAGTCACAGGTTGTGGAAGGACGGAGGTGCGGCCCCCCGTAGTCCGCGACCGGCACCTCAGCCTACGACCACGGTCTCGATGGCGAACTTCGGAGGGTTCTCGATCGTCTTCTTCACCGCGCACTTGGCCGCGACCCGCACCAGCGCCTCGTGGTACTTCTCCGGGAAGTCCGGCGGCACCTCGATGCGAATGGTGATGGTCAGGATCTTCCCCTCGGGGTCGCGCTCGACCTGCTGCACCAGGCGGACACCGTCGGTCGGGATGCTCCGGTTCTGGCAGAAGCCGAGGACGTAGATCCCGGCGCAGGTCGCGAGCGACGCCAGGAAGAGCTCGAAGGGCTCGGGCGCCGAGCCCGCGCCGCCGTTCTTCTCGCTCTGATCGGTCTCGACCCTGAAGCCGTCGAAGGCGGCGTCGACCCTCTTCCCCCCCGGATATGTCACCGTGATTCCGTCGGCCATGTGATCCTCCACGCGCGGGGAGAATTGTACGCGCCGTTTCCCGGCCAGGATCTGGGATCTAGGGGATAGGGCCCTCCCACCCCTTCCGGCGCCCGGAATCTCGCCGCGCTCCTCCCCGTCGCTCCGTCCATCCGGCTAACCGCGAGACGCACAGCCTCCTCACGTTGAAGGGCCGATCCAGGGACGGGGGCGGGAACCCGGCTTCGCCTCTGGCTCCGCCGTGGCGAGCGGGAGCGGGAACGAAAGCGAGGTGCCCGGTTCCGCCGGCTGACGGCAAACKCGYRSCRGGCGYTGKCSGSGATYCGYGCCTACTTTGCYCRGRRYGGYSTTTGTGCGTACYATCCWCYCRTTGATCTSACCGCRKGGAGGCGTCGATGCCCGGCAGGCTGGCGGACCGAGTACTCTCCTGGAGCGACGCAAACCTYGCAGCGCTCGGCAACTGGTTCATGCGCGAGTGGTCCAAGGTGGAGCGCAGCTACCGCCGGCCGTTTTCGAGGATCGTGTTCCGCCTGAAGTTCACGTTCTTCCCGCTGCTCGCCATCGGCGCGATCGCCTGGCTGGCCTGGGACTGGAGCCACACCCGCTCGCTCGCCGCGGCCGAGAACGCGATCTTCGACTACGTGGTGCAGTGGCGCCCATTCGAGCCGAAGCCCTCCGGCCAGGTCGCCGTGGTCGAGATCGATGAGTGCTCGATCGAGCACTTCCGCGCGCGCGGCGAGGGCGGCTGGCCATGGAGCCGGCAACGCCACGCCGACCTGCTCGACCAGCTCGATCGCGCCGGCGTCGCCGCGGTCGGCTACGACGTGCTGTTCACCGATCCCTCGCAGGACGACCCCCTCGGCGATCAGACCCTGGAGGCCATGGCCGAGGGCGGCGCCGGCCGCTTCATCTTCGGCTCGACGCGGCTGCACCCGGACTACGACGAGCGCTCGCCCTTGCTGGCCTCGCAGGCGCCATCGGCGTTCCCGCTCGTGCCGGACCCGCGCGACGACCCCAAGGTCGCGCTGCTGCTGCCCTACGGCCAGGCAATGGCCCGTTCCAGCGCGATCGTCAACGTCACCCGCAACGAGGACGGGGTGCTGCGGGACATCCCGCTGCGCGAGACCGCCGGCGACTGGGCCGTGCCCTCGCTGTCGCTGCGCCTGGCGATGACCGCCACGCCGCCGTCAGCACATCCGCCCGCCGCCACGGTGCGGCCGAACTGGAGGCAGAACACGCGGCTGCCGCACGTCAGCGCGGCCGATCTGCTGACCGGGGAAGCCATCTGCCGTGACGCGACGGCCCCTCTGCCGCCGTTGGACGGGCGCGTGGTGCTGGTCGGCTACACCGCGTCCGGCCTCAACGACGCCAAACCCACGCCCGTCGATCCGGTCATGCCGGGCGTCGAGGTCCTGGCAGAGGCGACCGAGGCGTTGCTCGCCGGCAGTGCGATCCGCATGCCGCCCGGCTGGTTGAAGTACGTCATCGCCACGCTGATGACGCTGTTCACCACCTTCGCCTTCTACCGCGGCGAACCGGCTCCCGACATCGACTCGGTCTTCGTCGCGGCCAACGTTGGGCTGTTGAGCTCCTCGTTCATCGGCCTCACCTTCTTCTCCTTCTTCTTCGACATCTTCGCGAGCGTCGGCTTCGTCAGCCTGATCTTCGGCTTCTGCCGCGCCTACGCCGGGATCCAGCGGGGACGCGCGGTGGGCAACGGCGACTACCTGCCGGAATACGTCCCGGAGGAGGACCGCTGGCTGGCCGTTGCCCGCCTTCGCTTCGTGCCCGACGTGCAGCTCGACGACACCTCCCTGGAGCGGCGCCGCCGGGAATATCGGCGTCGCCTGCGTCGATTCCTGTATGCCGGCAGCAACGCAGTGATGCTGGAGGGCGTGTTCGAACGCAAGACCTGGCTGCATGACGCCATGAGCGACATCATGATGCTGGTGTGGCATGGGAAGAGCCCGGCCGAGGCGCGCACCGCAGCGCTCGAGGACCTCGCACGGCTCGAGCGGGACCTGGCCGAGTGGGACGAGCGTCTGCCCGACGACGGCAGCGTCCTCGTCGCCTTCGGCTCTGCCCAGATCGACGACGGCGTCCGGCCCTTCGACGACACCGAGCGCCTGCGCCTGCGCGACCTGCTCGGCCGGACGCTGGCGAGCGCGACCGAGTGGCCGCTGACCCGGCGGGGGATGATCGCCGCCGAAGCCGCCACCGTGCAAGGAGGTGGTTGATGCGTGGATTCCCGATGGTCCTGATCGCCTCGCTGCTGGCGGCGTCGTGCGCAGCCGCAGCCGAGCTGCCCGCGATCGTCCACCGGCCCGCGGTGGACGTGTACGCGCAACCCGCATTCGACGCAGCCAAGCTCACGACCCTGAAGCGCGACGACAAGGTGACGATTTCGGCGCAGCAGGGACTGTGGTACGAGCTGCTGATGCCAGAGGGAAAGCCCGGCTACGTGCGCGTCAACGACGTGCGCCTGGAGTACGCCAGCGCCGAGGGCGGCGAGGCCAACATGCGGGCGCTGTTGAGCGGCAAGGCCGGCGAGGGGCGGGTCACCGAGACCGCGGGGGTGCGCGGCATCGACGAGAGCGACCTGAAGTCCGCTTCATTCAACGCAGCGCAGCTGAAGTCCATGGTCGGCTACAGAGTCAATGCCCCGGTGGCCGCCGGCTGGGCCGAGGAGCGCGGCTGGCAGGCGACCACGGTCGCGTATGCCGGTGACGCGAAGGCCGGCAAGGATGCCGCAGCGCCGGCCGGGAAGTCCGGGTCCTCCAAGGGCACAACCGCGAGAACGGTGGGCAGCGTGCTCGGCTCCTCGATCGGCGGCGGGCTCGGCTCGGCGATCGGCGGCGCCAGCAAGGCGATTCCCAAGTCAGAGGCCGAGCTGACCGAGGAGGAGCTCGCGCTCGGCCCCGAGATCACCGGCCGCATCCTCGGCGCGCGCCCACTGTGGCAGAACGCCGATGCGCAGCGGCGCGTCAACCTGGTCGGGCGCTGGGTCGCCTCGCAGACCAGCCGCCCCGAGCTGCCGTGGACCTTCGGCGTGATCGACACGTCAGAGGTCAACGCGTTCGCCGCGCCGGGCGGCTACATCCTGGTCACACGCGGGCTCTATCAGCTGCTGTCGTCGGACAGCGAGCTCGCGGCGGCGCTCGCTCACGAGATCACTCACTGCGTGCAGCGCGACCACTACAACGTGATCCGCAAGCAGGAGCTGGCGAACGCCGGCAAGGACGTCGCCTTGAGCGCCACCGACGCCGGCAAGGACAGCCTCGCCGGCAGCTACGCCAGGAGCTACGCCGAGAAGAACGGCGCGGCCATCATGCTGACCTCGCTCGACCGCAAGGCCGAGTTCCGCGCCGACGAGGGCGCCGAGTACTACCTGGCGCGCTCCGGCATGAACCCGCTGGAGCTGTACTCGCTGCTGCAGAAGCTCACGGCGCTCGGCACCGACTCGGCGGCGCTGGCGCAGCTGTATAAGACGCATCCATCGTTCGATGCGCGGATCGACCACATCGACGAGCGCGGCTTCGGCGCGCTCGAGCCSTACACSATGCGGGAGTTCTAGCGGAGACGAACCCGGAAGCGGGYGCGGAAGCGGGGCAACGCCGGCCCGACTACTCGGACAGACTCCTACGGCTTGCGGAAGACTGCGAGCTCCTCGAGGTTGCCCTTGGGMCCGCGGATCGGCGACGGCACCACGCCGACGAGCTCCAGCCCGAGCGTGGCGAGCGCGGCCACCGTGGCGTCGACCACCCGTCGCCGCACCRCCTCGTCGCGCACCACCCCGCCCGAGCCGACCTGATCGCGGCCRGCCTCGAACTGCGGCTTGACCAGGCAGACCAGGGTGCCCCCGATCGTGAGGTGGGGCAGCACGGCCGGCACCACCAGCTCGAGCGAGATGAAGGACACGTCGATGCACGCCAGGTCGACTGCGAACGGCAGGTCGCCGGGGCCGAGGTGGCGCGCGTTGACCCCCTCCAGGACCACCACCCGCGGGTCCTGGCGCAGGTTCCAGTCGAGCTGGCCGCGACCGACGTCGAGCGCCACCACCCGCCGCGCGCCGCGCGCGAGCAAGAGGTCGGTGAAGCCGCCGGTCGAGGCGCCGACATCCAGGCAGTCGAGCCCGTCCGGCGAGACCGCGAAGGCGTCGAGGGCGGCCTCGAGCTTGAGCGCGCCCCGCGACACCCAGCGGTGGTCCGGCGCGGTCAGCTCGATGGCGGCGGCGTCGGCCACCGGCGTGCCGGCCTTGGTGACCACCGTGCCGTCCACCCGCACCTTGCCGGCGAGCACCAGCGCCTGCGCCCGGGCGCGCGACGG
>PQAJ01000054.1 GCA_003105185.1 Holophagae bacterium | reverse complement strand
CCCGCCGGCCCGACAGGGCGATCTGATCGCCGGAGAGCACGACCAGCGAGCGGTCGGGCTCATCGAGGAGCTCGTCGCCGCGCTGCAGCCGCTCCACGCACACCCGGCGGTCCCCGAACCGAGCTTCGAGCTCCTCGACCGTCAGGCCGGCCAGGAGCTCGGGCACCGTGTAGCCGCGGATCACGACCGGAAAGTACGCCGAGCCGGAGCCCTCGTCCTGCCGCTTGACGCCCATTTCCTCCTCGAGCTTCCGGCACTCGGCGGCAAGGTCGACGCCGAGCAGGCGGGGGCCGAGGCGCGACAGCAGCCAGACCACCGCCACCATGCCGATCAGGTAGGTGACGGCGAAGGCGACCGTGCGGTTGGCGAGGAGCGCCTCGGTGGTGGCCGTGTCGCCCCCCATCCGCACGATCGCGTCGCCCGCGGTGCCCACCGCAGCGGCCGAGGTCATGGCGCCGGCCACCAGGCCGCCGGCAGCGCCCGCGTCGAAGTCGAAGACGAGCGCCGTCCCGTAGGTGGTGGCGAGCGCCGTCACGCACAGGATCAGCGTCAGCGCCACCTGGGGCAGCGCCGTCGCCTTGAGCCCCCGGAAGAACAGCGGGCCGGTGCGGTAGCCGATCGCGAACAGGAAGAGCAGGAAGAACGCGTTCTTCAGCGGCTGGGACACCGGGATGCCGAGCTGGCCCACCACCACGCCGGCGAACAGACAGCCGACGACCGGTCCCAGCTCGAAGCTGCCGATGCGGATCCGGCCGAGGGCGAAGCCGATCGCCAGGGTCAGAAAGAGTGCCAGCTCCGGGTTCTCGCGCAGGGCGTCGACCAACCAGTGCATTCCGTGTCCCCCCAGTCCCGGGCTGCCTCCGTCGCAACCCCGCGGAACTCTACCGGATCGGGAATGCGCGGCGCCAGCCCTGGGCGAAGGCAAGAACACAACAGGTCGGGCAGCGGCACGTCGCGGCCGGAGGACCGCAGCATGAGCACGTGCTCGAGAGCACTCGCGGGGGCTGGTGCGCTACGCTAGGGCGTGTCGCAGCAGGCCGGCGCGGCCGGGCGCTGGTCCGCCGCGAGGAGCGACGGGCAGGAGTGGTCCCAGCGCGCGCTGGAGGAAGGTCGAGCCATGAAGAAGACAAAGAAGGGCGTGGGCGAAGCGAAGCCGAAGATGAAGGAGAAGCAGTACGAGAAGGAGCTGCGCACGCTCCAGACCGAGCTCTGCCACCTCCAGGACTGGGTGAAGCAGAAGGGGCTGCGGGTGATCGTGGTCTTCGAGGGCCGCGACGCGGCCGGCAAGGGTGGCACGATCAAGGCGATCACCGAGCGCGTCAGCCCGCGCGTCTTCCGGGTGGTCGCGCTGCCGGCCCCGTCCGACCGCGAGAAGACGCAGATGTACGGTCAGCGCTTCATGCGGCACTTCCCGGCCGCCGGCGAGGTCGTGATCTTCGACCGCAGCTGGTACAACCGCGCCGGCGTCGAGCGCGTGATGGGCTTCTGCACCGAGCAGGAGTACCGGCACTTCCTCGAGATCTGCCCGGTGTTCGAGAAGCAGATCGTCGATGCCGGAATCCACCTCATCAAGTTCTGGCTCGAGGTGGGCCAGAAGGAGCAGGCGCGGCGCTTCGAGGCGCGCGTCGACGACCCGCTGCGGCAGTGGAAGCTGAGCCCGATGGACGTCGAGTCATGGACCCGTTGGTATGACTACTCGGCGGCGCGGGACGCGATGTTCGAGGCCACCGACACCGACTTCGCGCCCTGGTACATCGTGCACTCGGACGACAAGAAGCGGGCTCGCTTGAACTGCATCTCGCAACTCCTGAGCCTGATCCCGTACAAGAAGGTCAAGCACGAGAAGGTCAAGCTGCCCAAGCGCTCGAGCCGCGGCCGCTACGACGACCAGGCCACCCTCGAGGGCAGGCGGTTGGTGGCTGAGCGGTTCTGAAGGCTTCGAGGGGCTTCCGCCGTCAGACGCCCATCCGGGCGTGAGGCGGTGGCCGCCCTGTCGAGGCACGACATTGCCGGCGGTCGAAACGGGGCCACGATCCGGCTGCATCCGGACCACGGTCGCCGCGGGTCGCTGGGTGCGGCGCCCAGTAGAATTGCGAGGTAAGAGCCCCTCCGATTGGAGCTAGACTCGGCGTCGAGGACCGATGGTGCTCATGCGCTGCCGCGACGAGCCTTGCGTGCGACGTCGCGGGTTTTCCACCCGTGCGTCGGGCCGCCGCCAGAAGGCGTTGACGACATGATGAGTCGACCCAACAATTTCGAGCAACGTCCGCCACCACGCACCCGATCATGAGAGGTCTTCGATGAGAGCAGGGACGACGCTGTGTTTCGGCATTGTGGTGATCCTCTGTGGCTTCGCCGTCGCCTTCGCCGGCGATGAGGTGGCGCAGGGACCGTCGCGGCGGGTGGCGTTCGCGATCAGCGGCGGAGCGAGCAAGGGTGCGTACGAGGCCGGGCTCAACTGGGCGATCGTGCGCGTGTTCGCTCAGGCCGAGGAGTTCAACGCAGTTCTCGGCGCCCGCTATCGCACCTTCGAGCCGGCGAGCTTCGCCGGCGCCTCTGCCGGCGGCATCAACACGCTGCTCGGGGGGCTGAGCTGGTGCATGCTGCCGGAGGCGGAGGGCGGACCCGCCAACCGGATCGACGACAACATCTTCCGCGACGTCTGGCTGCTGCCGGACGTCAACTCGCTGCTGCCGCCCGAGG
>PQAJ01000053.1 GCA_003105185.1 Holophagae bacterium | reverse complement strand
GTTGCCCCGGCCACCGGCAGGCCCGACTCATCGACCACGGTGCCCTCGAGGGTGTTGTTCGGGAGGTGGACGTCGAGGGTCGCCTCGCCGAGGCTGGGCGACAGCCTGACCTCGAGATCATGCAGGGTGCGCCTCACGTCGCGTTCTTCGGCGGTGACTTGCAGCGACCACAGCCCCTCTGCAGGCAGGGCCACCGAGTACGCGCCGTCCTCGTCGCTCGGCGTGCGCACGCGCAGGGCCGGCGACCGAAAGAACGTCAACTCCGCCGCGAGAGGGTCGTCTCCAAGGAACACCGTCCCCGACAGCGGGATGGTCTCGGGCTCGAGCAGCAGGGGTGGGGACGACGCGGTGAGCTCGAAGTCCTCGGCGAGGAAGCGGTCGCCGGCGCTGTCGACGAGCAGCGCCCGGTACGCTCCGGGCGCCATCCCGCCATGCTCGACACGTCCATCGTCGCCAACCGGGGTCTCGAGCGCCGTCGCCTCGGGGAACACCTCGGGCCGGACCACGCGGAGCGTCCACGGATTTCCCCGGAGGTCGCGAGCCGGGCTCACCTCGACCACCAGGGTCAACGGCCGCTGCAGGAGCAGCGGATCCCGCAGCTCGAGCTCGGTCCGCTCGATCACCGTGAGCAGGTCCACCTGCGCCGGCGAGAAGCCCGGGGCGTTCGCCTGCAGCAGGTAGGTCGCCGGGTCGATGCCGTCGAACGAGAAGAACCCGCGCTGGTCCGGCCTGGTGCGCAGGCTCTGGCCCTGCTTCTCGATCTCCTGCGACACGCTCTGCGGCAGGGCGCGCCGCGGGCTCAAGGTGACCTCCACCGTACCCGGCGCCGGTGGGCCATCGGCCGTGGTGACCCAGCCGACGAGCGACGCTCCCGGCACCAGCACCAGCGTGCCGAGGTCTACGTCACCATGCGGAGGAAAGGTGCGATGCCACAGGTAGTGAGAGACGAAGGCGCGCGCCTTGAGCTTGAGGTCCAGGGTGCCGGCCGGAATCCGGCACTCGAAGGCGCCCTCATCGATCGGGCAGCGGACGCTGCCGATCGGCTCGCCCCCCTGGACGAGCTGGATGCGGCCGCCCGGCGCCGCCGTCGGCTCGGTCGCTGCGGCGAACGAGACCCCGATGTCGGAGGGCACGCTCTCGCCCTTCGGGACCTCGACGCGGCCCTTGATCGCGCAGTCCGGCCACAACACCAGCGAAACCAGGGCGGCGGGTCCTTTCACGTAGGCTGTCGACGGCTCGCTCCACCATCCCGGCGAGACGGCGCGGATCTCCCACAGGCCCTCCCGGGAAACGGTGAGGTCGACCCGGCCCGGCGCGACGAAGGACGCCTCGTTCGGGCCGGCCACCGGAGAGGCCTCGTCCCCGATAGGCTGCGCGAGGATGCGGCCATCGGCGGGACCGGCGGGCGTGCCGTGAACGGAGAGCTCAACTGTGACCCGTGCAACCTGTGGTGGGGGCGCCGCAGGTTGGGTTTCGAGCAGAAGTGCCAGCACGAGAGAGATTGGCCACAACATGACGGTCTCCTCCCGGCATCGCACTGCCGACCGGGCGGGACTGCGGGTTTCCCGCGCCTTAGGCACAGCCGCGACTTGTTTCGTCCGCCCTTCGGCACCGCTGGCTGGCTGCCTCATTCTACGCCCGTGCGGGCGTCACCCGGGCGGAGGACGTGGCATGCGTCCGGCCGCAGCCGGCCGGGGTCGGTCGGAGGCCATCTCGCACGGCCGGACACCACCTGCCTTTCAGGGGAAACGGCCCCGGCGCCGGACCTCTTATCGGCGGGCGGGCCGCCCGCGGCGGCGGCAGGGGGAGGAGGGGACTCGGGAGCGGGAACGGGACCTGGGACCGGCAGCGAGGCATCACGGGGCCGGGTCGAAGCGTCTGTCCTCCCAGCGCATGTAGCCGCGGATGGCGGCCGCGGCCAGGCTCCGGATCGGCTCGGGCGGCCACGGGATGGTGCGGCGGTTGACGAAGAAGACCTCGGTGAGCTCGCTGGTGCGGCCGAGCACCAGGTCGGCGACGGTGCGCCCGTTGAGGTGGGTCATGCTGACCCCGTGGCCGACGCAACCGAGGCTGTAGACGATGCGCCGGTCGCCGAGGCAGCCGATGGCGGGCGCCATGTCGACCGTCACCGACACCGGCCCGCCCCAGCGGTGGCTGATCGGCACGTCGGACAGGACCGGGAAGGTGTCGGCGATGTCCTGCTCGAGCTGGTTGAAGGTGGCCTGGTTGAGGTCGCCGTCCATGTCGCGGCCGTAGCGGATCGAGACGTCGCGGCCGCCCATCAGCAAGCGGTTGTCGGCGGTCAGCCGGTAGTAGTGGACCAGGTTGCGGGCGTCCTCGATGCCCTGCCGGCGCTGCCAGCCGATGTCGGCCATCCGGCCAGGGTCGATCGGCTCGGTGAGCACGATGTGGGTCCACGCCGGAACCTGCTTGCGCTTGAGCTGGGGGATGAGGTGCGAGTAAGCGTTGGTGGCGAGCACGACGCCGCCGGCGAGCACGTGGCCGTGCGGGGTGGTCAGGCGGACGCCCGTGCCCTGCCGCGCCAGCTCGGTCACCGGGGTGCGCTCGAAGACCTGCACCCCTTCGGCCGCGACGACCTCCCGCCAGCCCCAGCTGAGCTTGGCCGGATTGAGCAGCCCGCAGCGAGGCTCCCACCAGGCTCCCAGGTAGAGCGGGCTCGCCACCTCGTGAAGCGTCTGGTCGCGGTCGAGCCACTCGATGCCCGCAAGGCCGAGCGAGTGCGCCACCTCGATCTCGTGGAGCAGGCGCTGGCGGTACTTCTCCGAGGTTGCCACGCGGAGGAAGCCGGGGTGCTCGTAGTTGCAGTCGATGCCGAGGCTCGTGATCAGGTCGCGGGTGGTGTCGACCGCGAGCTCCATGTAGCGGTGGGCTTCGCGCGCTTGGCTCTTGCCGAAGCGTAGTGCGGTGATCGACAGSGTCARGCCGAACAGCGTCATGTTGAAGCCGCCGTTGCGGCCCGAGGCGCCGAAGCCGATYACCTCGCCCTCGAGCAGCGCGACCCGGAGGCCGGGCTCCGCGAGCTTGAGGTGATGCGCCGCGGACAGSCCGGTGAAGCCGCCGCCGATGATCGCGACGTCGACCTCGAGGTCGCCCGCGAGCGGGGGCCCCGGGACGTAGTCGCGGGTGGTCATCCAGTAGCTGGCGTCGCGGAAGTCGGCAGTGCTCATGGCTCTCCTCCCTCAGCCGGTCCAGCCCGGTCCGCGCACCGCGCGGCCCGGCGTGGCGCCCGTGTGCTCGCCGTCGGCGAGGACCTGGACGCCGTTGACCAGCACATTGACCATGCCGGTGGCGTACTGGTGGGG
>PQAJ01000052.1 GCA_003105185.1 Holophagae bacterium | reverse complement strand
GTCCCACCGCTTTCCTCCGCGCCCGCTTCCGCTTCCGCTCCCGCTTCCGAAACCGGGCGAAAACGTGGGGCCTCCTCGCTGCCCCGCGCCAGGCTCGCCGTTCGCTGGCCCTCGGCCACTGGCGCGGGGAATTGCCCGCGCCGCTGCCGGCGTTGTGGAAGATGAGTCGGCGGCCCACACCGCCGGCTCCGCACACACTCTCCTCCTTCCGTGTGTGTACGGCCCGCCGGCAACGGCGGGCCAATTTTTTCGCCGTCATCGGCCGGATCTGCCCAGCTGTCGTCGGCGGGCCTTCGCTGGGGGACGGTCAACGCCTCCTGCCGGTGACCACCGCCGACTGCGCAGGTAGCCGCGCGCAGATGTTTGCAACACCGTCTCAGGATCCGGCGACCCGCGGGCCTGCTCGGCCTGATCTGAGACATTTCGTCAGCGTTGCGTGTCTCAAATCACGGCAACGCAGGCACTCAAGACGGCAGAAGGATGGCACGGGGATTGCTCCGTGCGACCCGGGACGGTGGACACAGGTGCAGCAGATGACGCCGCAGCGCGCAACGCAGCAGGGGGCGGACGGGCGACCGGGATGAGGGTCTTCTTCCACTCCTCGGACGCCGGGTTGCGCGCGCGCCTCGGGCGGCTGCAGTCGCTCGAGGGTATCGAGCTCGAGGGCAGCGGGGACTTTGCACGCACCCTCGAGTCTCTCAGCACGGACCACCACCGACTGGTGCTGGTCGACGCCGACGACACCGACTCCGAAGGCCTCTCGGTGTGCCGCAAGATCCGCACCGCGGCAGCCAAGGACCAGTGCGTGGTCGTGCTGCTCGCAGGTGGCGACGACCCGCTCTTCCACCGGCTCGCGCTGCAGGCCGGAGCCGACGATGTCGTCGACCGGCACGTCGACGACTCCCAGCTCGACGCGCGCCTGGCATCGGCCAGGCACCGCGCCGAGCGGCTGTGTGCCGCCGCCAAGGTGCTCGACGCCACCCAGGCGATTCAGCGCGCCATGGACCGCATGCAGCTGGGCGTGACCATCACCGACCTCGAAGGGCGCATCCTCTACATCAATGACGCCGATGCGCGCATGCACGGGTACTCCCCGGAGGAGCTGCTCGGTGAGTCGGTGCGCATGTTCTCGCCGCGGAATTCGTGGAGCCCGCTCGACCAGGAGGAGGCGCGCACGATCAAGAGCTGGCGCCGCGAGTCGGTGAACGTCCGCAAGGACGGTTCCCGCTTCCCGGTCCAGCTGCTGTCCGATGTCGTGCTCGACCCCGACGGCGTCCCGGTTGCGGTGGTGACGGTCTGCGAGGACATCACCGAGCGCAAGCGCTTCGAGCTCGAGCTCGGCAGCGCCCGCGACCAGCTCGACGCCCGCGTCAAGGAGCGCACCACCGAGCTGCTCGAGACCAACATCCGGCTCCAGCACGAGATCCTCGAGCGCCGCAAGGTGGAGCGCCAGCTGCTCTACGAGGCGCTCCATGACAGCCTCACCGACCTGCCCAACCGGGCGCTCTTCTTCGACCGGCTGTCTCGAGTGATCGCGGGGTCGACCCGCCACCCCGAGCACCTGTTCGCGGTGCTCTACCTCGGCCTCGACCAGTACAAGGTGGTCACCGAGAGCCTCGGCCACGACGCCGGCGATCGCCTGCTGGTCCAGGCCGCCCACCGCCTGCGCGCCTCGATCCGGCCCGAGGACACCATCGGGTGCGCCGGCGGCGACGAGTTCATGGTGCTGGTCGAGGACCTCAAGGACGCCAGCGACGTCACCCGGGTGGCGCGCCGCATCCAGGAGTCGCTGGCGGTGCCGATGGAGATCGTTGGCCACACCGTGTTCGTGACCGCCAGCATCGGCATCGCGCTCTCCTCGACCCGCTACGAGCGTCCTGAGGACATGATTCGCGATGCCCAAATCGCGATGTTCCGTGCCCAGTCCGGCAGCGGCGGCGGCCACGTCATCTTCGACCGGGAGATGCACAACCTTGCGGTGTCGCGGCTGCGGCTGGAGATGGAGCTCCGCCAGGCGCTCGACCGCCGAGAGTTCAACGTCCACTACCAGCCGATCGTCGCCCTGTCGAGCGGCCACATCGAGGGCTTCGAGGCCCTCGCCCGCTGGTCCGCCGCCAACGGGCCAGTTTCGCCGTACGAGTTCATCACGCTCGCTGAGGAGATCGGCACCATCTTCGACCTCGAGCAGCAGATCCTGCACTGCGTGTGCCGCGACATCCGGCGCTGGCGCGACCAGTTCGGCGACGCCGCCCCCTACGTCAGCGTCAACCTGTCGGGCAAGGAGCTCGCCAACGCCGCCTTCGCCGACCAGGTCCGCGGAGTCTTCGCCCAGTATGATGTGGATCCGCGCTGGATTCGATTCGAGGTCACCGAGAGCTCGATCGTGGAAAACGCCGAGGTGGCGGCCGGGGTCCTCGCCCAGCTCCGTGCGCTCGGCGTGCGCGTCTACATCGACGACTTCGGCACCGGTTACTCGTCGCTCAGCTCGCTGCACTCCTACCCGATCGACTCGCTGAAGATCGACCAGTCGTTCATCAGCGGCGACCACGGCCCGGCGCACAATTGGGAGATCGTGCGCGTCATCATCGGCCTCGCCAAGGCGCTCGGCCTCGAAGTGATCGCCGAGGGCATCGAGACCTCCGAGCAGCTCCACGTGATCCGGGGCCTCGGCTGCCCGTACGGCCAAGGCTACCTGTTCTCCCGTCCGGTCCCCAGCGAGGAGGCTGCCCGCTTCCTCGAGACCTCACGGTTCGAGGTGGCGTAGGAGTCCGTACCGCATTGGCCTTTTCGGCGAGCGTGGTGGACCGAAGCGTTGTCAGACGGCCACTGCGGCACGAACTCCTTCTGGAGGGTGAAGACAGAACAGCTGATCGTTGGAAATCACGATCGGCCGCGCGCTTGGTGTTGCAGGCGCTAACGCGAGAGCAACTCAACTTACATTGTCAATCGTGAGAATGAACTTCCCGTCTCCAGGATGCGCGCAGCGCATCTCAAGGAGCGTGTGGGGCAGAGGCCAACAACAATGACCATGTCAGGAACGCATACAGGGGCCTATGCCCCGCACGCTCCTCGCTCTGCTAGACTCGGTCGCCCGACCGACGCTTGGAGGTGCCCGATGCCCGTCACCCTGCATGCCACGGACCGCCGGCAGCTGCTCGAGCGCTTTCTGCGCTACGTCGCCGTCGACACCCAGTCGGACGACGCTTCGACGACCAGCCCGAGCACCGAGAAACAGAAGGACCTCGCACGCATGCTGGCCGAAGAGCTGCGCGCGCTCGGCTGCGCCGACGCCACGATGAACGAGTGGGGCTACGTGCTCGCGAGCGTTCCCGCCAACCTGCCCGCCGGCCACCCGGCGGCCGGCTCGGTGCCGGCGATCGGCCTGATCGCGCACATGGACACCTACTTCGCGACCCCGGGCGGCGGCGTCAAGCCCCGGGTCATCGAGTCGTACGACGGCAGCGACATCACCCTCGGCCCCGGCCAGGTGCTCGACGTCACGAGCAACCCAAACCTCGCCCGCTGCGTCGGCCAGACCCTGATCCACACCGACGGCACGACCCTGCTCGGCGCCGACGACAAGGCCGGAGTCGCCGAGATCATGACCCTCGTGGCCTGGCTCCGCGACCACCCGGAGTTCCTGCACGGATCGATTCGGGTCGCCTTCACCACCGATGAGGAGGTCGGGCGCGGCACCGAGCACTTCGACGTCGCCGCCTTCGGCGCCGACTACGCCTACACGCTCGACGGCTCGGACCTCGGCGAGATCGAGGACGAGACCTTCTGCGCCGACACCGCGGTGGTGACCATCACCGGGCACGACGTCCACCCCGGCTACGCCAAGGACAAGCTGGTCAACGCGGTGCGGGTCGCGTCGGCGATCGTCGGCGGACTCGACACCAGCCACCTGCCGGAGACCACCGAGGGGCGCCAGCCCTACCTCCACCCGTACACCATTGCGGGCAACGTCTCGGCAGTCGAGCTCAAGCTGCTGGTTCGTGCCTTCACCGTCGAGGAGCTCGCCGCACGCGAGAACCACCTCCGGGAGGTGATTGCCGGCGTCAGCACGCACTTCCCTGCCGCCAAGATCGACCTCGCGATCCAGGAGTCGTACCGCAACATGGCGTACAAGATCCGCGAGGACGTGAAGGTGCTCGAGTACGCGCTCGAGGCGGTACAGCGGATCGGCGTCGAGCCGAAGCGGCAGGCGATCCGCGGCGGCACCGACGGCGCTCGCCTTTCCTTCATGGGCCTGCTGACCCCCAACATCTGGGCCGGCGGCCAGAGCTTCCACTCGGTCCGGGAGTGGGTGTCGCTGGAGTGGATGGCGAAGGCCGTCGAGGCGACGCTGGAGACCCTGACCGTCTGGGTGGAGCGCTCAGCGAAGCGATAGCGAGCCGGTCGGCTACACTCCGCAGGTGCCGCAGCAGCGCGTTTCTCTGGTCGCCAAGGTCGAGTGTCGTTCCGAGTCGCGGGGCGAAGAGCGGCCGATTGCACTGACCGTCGGCGGCCGCCGGATCGGCATCGTCGACACCCTCGAGCGCGCGCTCGTCTCGGCAGCCGACGCCGGCGGGCCGGTCCGCGCGCGCTTCACGGTCGAGCTCGAGGACGGGTCGCTGGTCCTGCTCGAGCGGTCGCTGCCGGCCGGCGACTGGCGGGTCTGGCGGATCGACACCGTTTGACACGCACGCCGCGCACCCTGGAGCCGGGGAGGGACGCAGGTCGCGAGCGAGCGCAACCTGTGTCGTCAGGGCACCGGGGACGGTCCGCCGCGCTCGCCGGCCGGGTAGAGGTCCTCAGCGAAGCCAGTGACCAGCGACTCCGGCGCCCGCCCTGCGTCGTCGGGAAGATCGAACCAGACCAGGTAGCGCGAGAAGTCCGTGAAGTTCATCGGCCGGCTGATGTGGTCGTTGCGGAGCCAGACTGCAAATCGGCGGTAGCGCTCGAGGTACCGGGCCTCGGTTTCGGGCAGCCGATGCTCCGCGGTGACCGCGAGCGCCTCGCCGCGCTCCACCCCTCGCCGGATCTCGAGCGCGTTGAGCGGACGCCCGGCGGCGTCCACGACCTGCAGGCGGTAGGTCGGGTCGAGGATGACCCACCGGCCCTCATCGCGAAGCCAGGCCTCGACGACCTCGTGCCCGGTGATGGTCACCATCCGGGCCGGGATCCCGAAGCTCTGAATTGCCTGCACCAGGACGAAGCAGTACTGGGCGCAGAAGCCGCCGGTGAACCCGGCGCGGATGTCCCTCAGGATGATCAGAGCGTCCGGCGGCGGGTAGGGGTTCGGTGTGCCCAGCTGCCACTGCTCGTGCGTCCACTCCATCAGGCGGCGGAACGCCTCCCGATCGGACGTGGAACCTGCGACCACTTCGTCGAGATGCTCCTGGCGCCGCAGGACGGCCAGCACCTCCGGCGGATCGAAGGTGAACCGGAATCGCGACTGGTGATCGACCGCCGACGGATCGACGAACAGCGGCACCCGGACCGGGGGCGATGCCTCGACGCGAGGCGGCCGGTGGCCGAGCATCCGGATCGCCCCGGCGACGCCGAACACGACGAGCGCTAGCCCGACGACCAGGACGACCTGGCGTCGGCCGACCGTGCGCTGCATCCAATCCAGACTCACCGCCCCCCCGGCAGGCACGAGGATACTCCTGCCGCCTCCTCGATCACCCGCCGGGGTCGGCGAAGCCGCTCAGCACCCGCCGCGCCTCGAGCTCGACGGCGTCGAGATCCGCGAACGCGAGCGCCCCGGCATCGGGCGCGGCTGTCGCACGTCGCGTGCGTCCCTCGCTGACGACAACTCTGAGACATCGGCTCAATACTTGTGAATCGAACTCCCAGGCGCTGCCCCCCCGGCCCCGTGATCGATCAGCACGCCGCCTCAGCCTGTGCTACGCTGCAGGAACTCTCCTCGCGGAGCGCCAATATGACCGACCGCACCATCCTCGACCTCTACCGCCACGACGTCGACGCGCCACGCGGCAACCACTACTCGCACTGGACCCCGAGCGGCCGACGGTCCCTGACCACCGGCGAGTTCCTGCGCCGGACCTGTGCCCTCGCCGACGCCTTCGGCGCGCTCGGCGTCCGCCCGGGCGACCGGGTGATGCTGCTGTCCGACGACCGTCCGGAGTGGCACATGGTGGACCTCGCTGTCCTCGACCTGCACGCGGTCGACGTGCCGGTGTACGGGACGCTGACGCCCGCCCAGATCGCCTACCAGGTCAACGACTCCGGCGCGAAGGCGGCGGTGGCCGAGAACGCCGAGCAGATGCGCAAGTTCCTGTCGGTCCGCGACGCCTGCCCTTCGCTCGAGCACCTGATCCAGATCGAGGGTCCTCGCGAGCCCGGGGTCCTCGACTTCGAGGAGCTCGCGACCGCCGAGCGCGGCGGCTCCGAGCAGCGGTTCTGGGATCGCGCCGCCGCGATCGACGAGCGCTCGCTGATGACCATCATCTACACCTCGGGCACGACCGGAGAGCCCAAGGGCGTGATGCTCAACCATCACAACCTGGTCACCAACGTGCTCCACACGGTCCGCCGTGTCGAGGGCAGCCGCAGCGACCTCGCCCTCGAGTTCCTGCCGCTGTGCCACGTGCTCGAGCGGATGGTCAGCTACTGCTACATGTGGTACTCGACGTCGAAGGCCTACTGCTCAGTGGTCCACGTCGGCGACCTGATCGGCTCGATCCGGCCGACCATTTTCACCGGCGTGCCGAGGTTCTACGAGAAGGTGCAGCAGAAGATCCTCGACGCTGTCGCCGCGGCGCCGCCGGTGAAGCGGGCCCTGTTCGACTGGGCGCACGGGGTCGGCCGCGAGGCCGCGCTGCGGCGGATCGCCGGGCGCGAGCTCAGCGGCACCCTCGGCGCGCGTCACCGCCTCGCGGACCGGCTCGTCCTGTCCAAGGTCCGCGAGGGCCTCGGCGGCCGGCTGCGCTTCTGCATCACCGGCGGCGCGGAGATGCCGCTGCACGTCGCCGAGTTCTTCCACTCGCTCGGCATCTGGGTGGTGGAGGGCTACGGCCTGACCGAGACCTCCCCGGTGATCAGCGCCAACGGCGCCCAGCCCGGCTCGCTGCGCCTCGGCACCACCGGCCGCCCGCTCGACAACGTCGAGGTCAAGCTGGCCGAGGACGGCGAGCTGCTGGTGCGCGGGCCGAGCGTCATGATGGGGTACTGGAACAAGCCCGAGGCCACTGCCGAGGTCCTGGACAGCGAGGGGTGGTTCCGCACCGGCGACATCGCCGAGATCGACGACGACGGCTTCCTCCTGATCGTCGACCGCAAGAAGGACATCATCGTCACTGCCGGCGGCAAGAACGTCGCGCCGCAGCCGATCGAGAGCCTCCTCAAGCGCTCGCCCTATGTCGACGTCGCGGTCCTGATCGGCGACCGCCGCCCCTACGTCACCGCCCTGATCTCTCCCAACTTCGACGAGCTCGAGCGGTGGGCAGAGGCGAACCGGGTCGTGGCCGCGGACCGCGCCGATCTGATCGAGCAGCCGCGAACCCGGCAACTCTTCGGCGAGATCGTGGACACGATCAACGCCGGCCTGGCGAGGTACGAGCAGATCAAGCGCTTCCGGCTGCTGCCGATCCCACTGTCGATCGACGGCGGACACCTGACCCCGACCCTCAAGGTGAAGCGGCGGGCGGTCGAGGGTACGTTCGCGCACCTGATCGATCACATGTATGCAGAGAGCGGCTAACGGCCTCCGCCCGCTTCCGCGCCCGTCTCCGTGCCCGTGCACGCTCGTTCGCTCCGTCCTCGAAATCGCTTCGCGCCGAGTCTCTGAAGGCGCTCCCCGAGGGAGCCACCTTTGGCGATKTCGGGTCGCGAGCAGATGTCAGGAGGATCATGGGCCCGAAATCGCCAAAGATGGCACGCCCGCAGGACGCCCTCTCCTCGTACTCGCTTCGCCTCTCGGGCGCGGAAGGGGAAGCCAATGACACCTCCGGGCGACGCGCGTACCATGGTTCGGGGAGTCGATGGGCGTCCTTCAAGCGCTCGAGCAGCGGCAGATGCTGGTGGTCACCGGCAAGGGCGGCGTCGGCAAGACCACCATTGCCGCCGTCCTGGGGCGCCGATTGGCGGCCCGCGGCCGCAAGGTCCTGCTGCTTGACGTCGACCCGCGCGAGAGCCTGCACCACCTGCTCGACGTCCCGCCCTCGGGCGGCGAGGTGGTCACGGTCGCTCCGCGCCTGCAGCTCCAGCACCTCGACCCGCGCCGGCTGCTCGACGACCTCGTGCGCGAGAAGCTGAAGGTCGGGGTGCTGGTTCGCCGGGTGCTCTCGAGCCCGGTCCACCAACACTTCACCGAGGGTGCGCCGGGGCTCAAGGAGACCGCGGTGTTCGGGCGCGCCCTGCGGCTGATCGAGGGGCACGTGCCACGCGGCATGGTCCGCCCCGATGTCGTGATCCTCGACGCCCCGGCGACCGGCCACTCGGTGGCGTGGCTGGCCGCGCCGCGGCTGATCTCGGAGGTGATCAGCAGTGGGCCGATCGGCCACATGGCGACGGTCATCGCCGACTTCATGGCCGATCGCGTGCGCTTCGGGATCGTTGTCGTGACCGCCGCCGAGGAGATGCCGGTCCAGGAGAGCCTGGAGCTGATCGATCTGCTCGATGAACGGCTGCAGCGCATGCCGGATCTGGTGGTGGTCAACTCCGTCTACCCGCCGCTCGTGGAAGAGTCGGACGCCGACGACCCGGTGGGCGCGCTGTGGGCCCACCGCCGCGGCCTCAACGACCGCGAGCTCGGCCGCCTCGACGAGCACTGGCACGGCTCGACCGCCGAGCTGCCGCTGCTCCCGCTCGAGCCCGGCCCGCCGCTGATCACGGCGCTGGCCGACCACCTCGAGCAAGCGTGCGAAAGGTCGTGATGGACCCGCGCTCCTTTCCGCTGGTGATCGTGGTCGGCTCGGGCGGCGTCGGCAAGACCACCCTCGCCGCGGCGCTCGGGCTCGCGTCGGCGTCTGCCGGGCGCGATACGCTGGTCATGACCTTCGACCCGTCACAGAGGCTCAAGGACGCGCTCGGTGTCGATGCGGTTGCCGCCGAGCAGGAGACCGAGGTTCCGCTTCCCGCCGCCGGCCGCCTCTGTGCCAGCCTGCTCGACGCGCGCATCACCTTCGACCGCCTGATCGAGCGCTATGCCCCGGACCAGGAGGCGCGCGAGCGCATCCTGCGCAACCGCTTCTACGACAACCTCTCCGGGCATCTCGCCGGCGTGCTCGAGTACATGGCCTCCGAGCGCCTGTTCGAAGTCGCCCGCGACGGCGCGCACGAGCGCATCATCCTCGACACGCCGCCGACCCGGCAGGCGCTGGACTTCCTGGGCGCTCCCGAACGCATTGTCTCCTTCCTCGACTCGGGCGCGCTGCGGATCGCCCTCAAGCCGTGGTTCGACGCCGGCGGCCAGCTGCGCGCCACCTCGCACCTCGGCGCGCTCGGGCGCAACGTCGAGGGCTTCTTCGACCGCATGGTCGGCCTCGAGCTGCTCCGCGACATGGCCGAGTTCTTCCAGGCCTTCAGCCCGCTCTACGACGGTTTCCGGGAGCGGGCCGTCGAGGTGCAGCGGCTGCTGCGGGCGCCCGGCACCCTGTTCGTGCTGGTCAGCGCTCCCGGCCGACAGCGCGTCGCCGACACCCTGTTCTTCGCGCGCCGGCTGACCGAGGCGGGCTACCGACTCGGCCCGGTGGTCATCAACCGCGTCCATCCGGCCTTCCCGGCCGCCGGCAGCGGGACGTCGTCCCTCGACGAGGCCGCGCACGACGGCCGCGAGCTGCTGCACTGGCTCGGCAAACGCGACCGGGAGAGCGTGAGCGCGCTGCAATCGCTGCTCGGCGGCAGCCGCCCGTTGGTGGAGGTCCCCCTGCTGCCGGATGAGCCGACCGACCTCGAGTCGCTGTCTGCGCTCGGCGTGATGCTCGGCGAGCGCCTCGACGATGCCTTGGGATCGTGAAGGGCATAGGCCCCTCGGCGCACGCGGGTCGTAGATCTTTGGGCGTGTGTGTCGCGTCGCGGTCGCTGGCTGCCCTACGCCCCACGCGCGCCGAGAAAGATGCGCTGCGCGCATCCCGAGACGCAGCAATCGGCTCGACGCGTGATCCACCCCACTGGCGGGGACACCACGATCTGCGAGACTAGATGGCATGAGGACCCGATCGATAGCCCGGTCACGTCGTCGCTTTCGCTTCGCAGCCATCGCGCTCGCAGCAGCGAGCCTGCTCTGCGCGCCGGCCGTCGCGGTGGAGAAGACGCTCCAGAACGACAGCTTCACCGGCGTCGGCGACCTGGTGTGCATCCCGGGCTTCGAGTCGGGCGACACTGGTGCCTGGTCGGCCACCGTGCCGTGACCGGAATGGAGGTCCCGGCCATCGTGCACGCGGCCCCGGTCCCCGCATTGCGAGACGAGTCCCAACGCAAGCCGAACTCGTTCCCAACCCGCTGCGGATTCGCCATGGCGGCGTGCGCCGCCGCCCTGATCGGCCTCGAGACGCTGGCCTACCTCGTCCATGGGCCCTTCGAGTGGACCGCCGCGCGGCTGTGGGCGCTCGGTGGAGGTCTGTTCCTCGCGCTCGGCGCGGTCGCCGTCGCCCGGGCGGTGGCAGGCGCGATTCGGAATCGCTGCCCGTTGAGCCTGGTCATGGTGCTGGTCGTCGGCTTCGTCACTCTGTGGGGCATCTCGGGCGTCGAGCACCTCCAGATTCAGCATGAGGCCACCCAGCAGGTCGCGGCCGGGCTCCAGGCGTTCGAGCTGCCAAGCTGGAACTACACCGGCGTCGGCTTCCTCGGCTACCCCAACCGGCAGTACCTGATCACCGCCCTGCCCAGCCTGGTGATCGGCCGTGGCCTGCTCGCGCTGCGCCTCGGCTTCGCGCTGCCCTTCCT
Organism: Holophagae bacterium; assembly: GCA_003105185.1. Taxonomy (GTDB): domain Bacteria; phylum Acidobacteriota; class Thermoanaerobaculia; order Thermoanaerobaculales; family Sulfomarinibacteraceae; genus FEB-10. The sequence goes on along the minus strand of PQAJ01000052.1, from coordinate 1,182 downwards.
GTTCGCAGCCCTGCTGTTCTGGGCCGGCGCGCGCGAGGAGTGGCTCCACTTTCCAGGCGGCGGCGCGGCGGCAGCGCTCGCGACCCTGAGCGTGCTGGCGTTCCCCTATGCCATCGACCACCTACGCTGGTACGAGCAGACCAACCTCCCGCTCTCCATGACCCTGGCCGCCGCAGGTTGGCTGCTGATCGCGATCCGGCGGCCCACGGTCCCCACTCTGCTCGGCCTTGCCTGGATCGGCGCCCTGCTCGGCTGCAGCTACACGCCGGACCTCGCCTCGGCGGCGCTGCTGGCCGCCGCCGTGCTCTGGCTGGCAGCGACCGCGTGGCGGCGCGCCGAACGCGGCACGGCGCTGGGCTGGCTCGCCGTCGCGGCCGTCACCCTCGGCTTCACTGGCCTCAGCTTCCTCACCCGCGTCGACCTGTTCAAGGAGGGGGGCCAGACGACCCTCAAAGCCGAGTTCGCCGCGCCCCTGCGCGAGGCCTTCGCGATCTTCCTCTTCGGGGTTCCCAAGCTGTTCCTTCCACCCGTCCTCTACCTGCCGGTCGTGGCCGCATTGCTGCTGGGTCTCGTCGGACGACTCCGCCTGGCCGGCCTCGCGATCTCGTGGTGGACGGCGGCGGTGATCGTCACCGGCACGGTGTTCAGCGGTTACGCGAATCCTCCTCCGAGCTTCGGCATGCACCGCGCCATCATCGTGATCCCTCCGTTGCTGCTGCTTGCCGGCTGGTGCGGACTGCGCGTCGCTGAGATCTGCGGCGCTCACCGGGCCCCGCGCGGCGTCCTCGCCGCCATGAGCGTGCTGGTGGTCGGCCAGGTGGCGTGGAACCTGGCCGCCCTCGACCGCCACTACGCGCCCACCATTCGCGAGGTGGTGTTCGCCGACATGCTCGAGCAGGGACAGCGGCTTGGGATTTCATCCGACAGCCAGCCCGCGGTCGTCCTGCTGACCAGCATGGGCGACCTCAACAACGCCGGGGACTTCCTGACCTACTTCTACCCGGGTCACCGCCTCGTGCGGTCCGCTGAGGAGGCCGCGACCGTCGACCCGCGCTCAACTCCGGTCTATGTCTACGTCGATGCCGAGACCTGGTCGGCCGACTCGCTGCCCTGGCTCGCGGGGCTGGACCGTGGCCTCATTGAGTACTGGAGCGCCGACTCCCGGCACCGCATGATCCGCTG
>PQAJ01000051.1 GCA_003105185.1 Holophagae bacterium | reverse complement strand
AGCTCGTTCCGGCCGGCGCCGCTGATCGAGCTGCTGGAAGGCCGCGGCTTCAGGACAGCGGTCGTCCGCTCGGGCGGCGCCTTTGCGACCTTTATCGGCCCGCGCCAAGGAGGGTCATGACGACGGAGATGACCGTCCGCTGCACCGGCCCGTGATGCCCTGCAGCGGATGCGAAAGGAAGGAGGAGGAAGATGTCGATCGAGAGACTCAAGTGGGCGGCGATCATCTGCTTTGTGGTCGCTCTCGGTGGGCTTCTGATCGGGGGCGTGTTTGCCAAGCGCGAGGCGCCTCCCTACCCGGGAACGGTGGTCGGGCCGGACGGAGCGACCCTGTTCACCAAACAGGACATCCTGGCCGGCCAGGACGTCTACCAGCGCTATGGGCTGATGGACCACGGCAGCGTGTGGGGCCACGGCTCGCAGCGCGGCATGGAGTTCTCGGCGGTGACGCTGCACCTGATCGGCGAAACCGTCCGGGCGCGGCTGGCCGAGCAGGGGTTCGGCCGGCCCTACGGCCAGCTCGGCGGCGAGGATCGGGACCTCGTCGACCTACGCACCCGCCACGAAATCAAAGCCAACGAATACGACAACGGGACGGACACCCTGCGCCTGACCCCGGCCCAGGCCGCCGCTGTGGTCGCGAACGCCCGCTTTTGGGAAACGACCTTCCGCGACGGTGACACGCGCTACGGCTTCCTCCCCAACACCGTTCCAACCGCCGAGGAACGGCAGCAGATCGGCCGCTTCTTCTTCTGGACTGCGTGGGTGGCGTCGGCGAACCGCCCGGGCGAGGACCACAGCTACACCAACAACTGGCCGCCGGACCGGGCGGTCGGCAACATCGCCACCGTCCAGACCTACATCTGGTCGCTGGGTGGGATCGTGTCGCTGTTCGTCACCCTCGGCCTGTTCATCTTCTGGGTCCATCGCGACAAGCTCTGGTACGGCGAGGCCAAGGGAGTCCCCCTGGCGGAGAAGCTGATCGACGCGCCGCTGACCTCCAGCCAGCTCAAGGCGGCAAAGTTCTTCCTGATCGTGATCCTGCTGTTCCTGGTGCAGACCACGTTCGGCGGGCTGATGGCCCACTACACGGTCCATCCCGGGACCTTCTACATCTCCGCGATCGGACAGACCATCCCCTACAGCTGGGCCAAGTCGTGGCACCTGCAGCTCGCGATCTTCTGGATCGCCACCACCTGGGTAGCATCAGCGATCTACCTCGCGCCGATCGTCGGCGGCCGCGAGCCGCGCCGCCAGGGCCTGCTGGTCCAGCTGCTGTTCTCCGCAGTGGTGCTGGTCGCGGTCGGCAGCCTCACCGGCGAGGTGCTCGGAATCAAGGGGATGCTCGGCAACCTGTGGTTCTGGYTCGGCCACCAGGGCTGGGAGTACCTCGAGCTGGGWCGSSTGTGGCAGATCCTGCTGTTCATAGGCCTCCTGTTCTGGCTCGTCATCGTCTACCGCGCGGTCGGCCGACAGACCGAGAAGGCCCGCGATCCGCACTTCGCGGCTCTGGTGAAGTTCTACGTGTTCAGCGCGGTCCTGGTGGTGCTCTTCTTCGCATTCGGCCTGTTCTTCAGCCGCGGCTCGCACCTGACGGTCGCGGACTACTGGCGCTGGTTCGTCGTCCACATCTGGGTCGAGAGCATCTTCGAGTTCTTCGGCGTGGCCGTGATCTCGGTGCTCCTGGTGGCCATGGGCCTGGCCTCGGCCAAGGCGGCGCTGCGGGTCGCCTACTTCACCGCCGCCCTCGTCTTCCTGAGCGGCATCCTCGGCACCGCCCACCACTACTTCTGGTACGGCGGTCCCTCGTTCTGGCTCGCAGTCGGATCGGTGTTCTCGTCGATCGAGCCGGTGCCGATGTTCGGCCTGGTGGTGCGCGGGTTGCTCGAGTACAAGTCGATCCGCGCCGAGGGCCGGGACTTCCCCTACCGCTGGCCGATGTACTTCCTGGTCGCCAGCTCGTTCTGGAACTTCCTCGGCGCCGGCGTCTTCGGGTTCCTGATCAACCTCCCGGTGGTCAACTACTTCGAGCACGGCACCTACCTGACCGTGAACCACGGCCACGGCGCGCTGTTCGGGGTCTACGGCATGCTGTCGATCGCGCTCCTGCTCTTCTCGTGGCGCGGCCTGGTCCAGCGCGAGCACTGGAAGGACCGCCCGCTCGCGATTTCGTTCTGGGGCCTCAACGGCGGCCTCTTGGCGATGACGTTGCTGACCCTGTTCCCCATCGGCATCCTTCAGGCCTGGACCAGCTACAAGGACGGGCTGTGGGTCGCCCGCGACGCCAGCTTCTTCGAGCGCCCCTTCGTGATGCTGTTGGGCCAGCTGCGGATGATCCCGGACACCGTGATCATCGTCGTCGGAGTGCTGCCGCTGGTCTGGTTCCTGTTCACGACCTTCCCTCACCTCAAGGCGAAGCAGATCGCCGAGGGCGAGTCGGTCTGGAAGCGGCTCGGCGTCGAGCTCTGATCACGTATGTCAAACGGGCAGGGGCGCCCGCCGCAATGGCGGGCGCCCCTCGACCCTTGCCGGTTCGATCGGCGTACACTTTCTATCGAGCTTCGGCATGGAGGAGGCCAGCTTGCACCGCGCTCTGACAACCGTCGTCATGACTCTGCTGGTTTCGGCTGTGGCTGTGGCGGCTGAGGAACCCACCGTGGAGGGGGCCTGCATGGCTTGCCACAAGGAGCAGTCTCCCGGGCTGTATCAGCAGTGGCTCGGGTCGGAGCACTCCCGGCACGACGTCACCTGCCTGAGCTGCCACCAGGCCGACAAGGGCGAGGTGGATGCTTTCGACCACCACGGCGCGTCGATCGCGACCCTGGTCACGCCCAAGGACTGCGCCCTCTGCCACGACAAGGAGGCGGAGGAGGTCGGCAGCTCCTACCACGCCACGGCCGGCCAGATTCTGGACTCGGCCGACGCCTACCTCGCGCACGTTACGGCCGGTGATCCCGTCGCCGCCATCGGCTGCGAGAGCTGCCACGGCACCAAGGTTCAGATTGATCCCTCGAGCCCCAACAAGCTCGCCCGCCGGAGCTGGCCGAACTCCGGAATCGGCCGCATCAACCCCGACGGCTCGCTCGGGTCGTGCAACCCCTGCCACACCCGCCACGGCTTCTCCAAGGCGCAAGCCCGCCAGCCCGAGGCCTGCTCCAAGTGCCACCTCGGACCGGACCATCCCCAGAAGGAGGTCTACGAGGAGTCCAAGCACGGCAATACCTACTTCACCAACGTCGAGGCGATGAACCTGGGCTCCGACTCCTGGGTGGTCGGGGTCGACTACTCGGCGGCGCCGACCTGCGCCACCTGCCACATCTCAGCAACAAAGGGCCAGCCGGCGACTCACGACGTCGGCCGGCGCATCGCCTGGACGCTGCGGCCCCCGATTTCCGAGCACAAGGCCGACTGGCAGGTCAAGCGCGCCAACATGCAGGAGGTGTGCTCGGCGTGCCACACCAGGAGCTTCACCGACGGCCACTTCTTCCAGTTCGACGCGACAGTAAGGCTGTACAACGAGAAGTTCGCCAAGCCGGCCACCGAGCTGATGAAGCTGGTCCGAGACCGGAAGCTGCTCGCCAATCCGGCCTCGTTCTCCAACCAGATCGAGTGGACCTACTGGGAGGTCTGGCACCACGAGGGACGGCGCGCCCGGCACGGCGCCGCCATGATGGGACCGGACTACACATGGTGGCACGGCTTCTACGAGGTCGCCCAGCACTTCTACTTCAAGCTTCTGCCCGAGGCGCGCGAGTTCAACGACCCGGAGGTCAACGCCTTCGTCGACCGCCTCCTGGAGTCGGACCCGATGCACCGGTGGGTACGCGAGCAGACCGCCGACCTGACCAGGCAGATCCGCTCCGGCGACATGCAGCAGATCTACTCGAGGTTCTTCACCGAAGAGTAACGGCCGTCGTTCCTCGCTCGAAGCCGACCGAGCGGTCACGATCGGCCGCATCGGCGCCGGCTCGTTGTGRAACTGGGAGAGCGRCCGTCCGGTCATCGCCGACCCGGAGATCACCGAGCTCCACCAGGCCTACCTCGACTGGCGCCCTGCCGCGAAGCTGTCGGTGCGCGGCGGCATGCACGAGATCATCCTCGGAAACCAACGCCTCGTCGGCAACGTCGGCTGGCGCCAGAACCGGCAGAGCTTCGCGGCCAAGGCCGCGCTCTACCAGGCCGACGACTGGGCCACCGACACCGACAAGCTCTGGCTGTACACCGAGTGGGGGTTTTGAGGGGAACAGCGCCGCTCGCCTCCCCCGTTTGACCCGCTTCCGCTTCCGCGCCCGAAGTGCCTCAGCCGAGGGCGCCTGCGATCCGGTCGACTGCCGTCTCCGGCGCCTCCTCGAGGTCGACGATCGTCACGTCGGTCGTGACCAGSGCCGCCAGCAGCGACGGCACGAGCTGGCGGCGGACCACCAGCACGACGGCGCTCAGACCCGGAGTTGCGATCGCCCGGCGCAGCGCCGGCATGTGCCCGTCSCCCCGCAGCTCGATCGGCCCGACCTCGTCCACCACCARCACGCTCCCGGGGGCGACCCGACCCAGCGCGCGGCGGGCAAGGTCGAGGCCCTCGCGCGCGAAGCGGAACGGGGTCCCGTGCTCGCCACGGCCACGCTCGACCCGCTCGGCGAGTGCGGCCTCGGTTCCGGTCGCGAGGTCGCGCACCATGAAGCCGACCTTTCGTCCGTGTGAGAACACGCCCGGCTGGACGATGCCGACCACAGCGCAACCACGCGAGCGCATGACGCCGACTGCGGCCTCGACCGCGGCCGTCTTGCCGCTGCCGGGCGCGCCGGTGACCACGACCACGGGCGCCGGCGGCTCGAGCGCCGGCCGGCGGGGTTGAGCCAGCCCGCTGTGGCCCCGCAAGGCCGCGGCGGCGGCCGCGTCATTGCCGATGCGGGCTGCGTTGGCGAGTAGCACCTCCGCCAGGCGCGGGCTGTGCCGCAGGGCCGCCCAGCGGTTCAGGCTGCGCAGGCGGTGGACCATCCAGACCTCGGACGCGGCCTCGACCAGCCGCGGCAGCGCGTTGAGGGCGAGCCCGAGCACCAGGCCCAGCCGCTCGAGCCCGAGCCGCCGCGCGCCGGCCACCAGCCGATCGGCGTCCACCCGCCGGCCGACGACGCCGGCGACGATCCACAGGACCAGCACCCGGCCGACCACTCCGCCCGCGGTGAGCAGGCCGCGCGCCGGTCCGTGAACGAGCGCCACCGCAGCACCGGCCGCCGCGGCGGCGAGCGCGATCGTGAGCACCGCCGCGACCCCGAGCGCCGAGCCCACCACCGGCGGATCGAGCACCACGGCGGCCAGCAGCGCCACAGCAGCAGCCGCCGCGACGACCCGGAGGTCCTCAGACAGCGCTGCAACCGTTGCCAGCGCCAGCGCGACACCGGCGAGGCGGCGGCTCATCGCTCGGCCCCCACCCGTGCCGCGACCCTGCCGGCGAGCCGCCACGCCGCCCAGCCGACGACGCCGCCCGCTGTCGCCAGCAACGCCGCCATCGTGCCCACCGCCCAGCCGACATCCACGCCGTCCAGACCGACCGCCGACAGTGCGCGGCCGGCGACAGCGACTGCCGCCTCGACCGTGCCCCGGCCGGCCACGATCCGCGTCATCGCGAGCTTCTGCACCGGCCCCCAGAGGAAGACCAGGGCGCCGGCAGCGACCGCCGCGGCCGCGCCGCGCGGCAGCATGGTGAGCGCCAGCTCGACCAGCAGGGCCTCGGCCGCGATGCCGACCAGAGGCCCCGGGTAGAGGCCGCCGATGCCGAACACCTTCACCACCACCGCCACGGCGCCGGCGACCAGGCACACGCCGGGCAGCGGGCTGAGCCGGCGCAGCGTGAGCAGGCAGGCGAGGCCGATCGCCGCCATCACGAGGCCGGTGAGCGGCAGCCGGCTCAGGTGGAGCACCGAGCCGACCGAGAGCTCCAGTGCCCCCCACAGGCTGCCGATCAGCGCGGCTCGGGTCCAGGCGCGGGCGTCCATTACCGGCCGGCCTCCTCGAGGCGTCCGCAGTCGAGAACCAGGCGGCGGTGGGCTGCGGCCGCGAGCTCCTGGCGGTGGCTGATCAGCAGGTAGGCGCGCCCCTTGGCCGCGCGGCGGTGGACCAGGTCGACGAACGCCACCAGATCCTCCGGGTCGAGCCCCTGCGCAGGCTCGTCCACGATCAGGAGCGAGGGTTGGGTGACGTCGAGCGCGGCGTGGACCAGCCGCTGCCGCTCCCCGCGCGACAGCGACCACGGCGCGCGGGCAGCCAGCGCCTCGAGTCGGTGGCGGCGCAGCACCCGGGCGACCACCTTGCGGTCGCGGCAGAGGCTTGCCAGCTCGCCGAGCACGCTGTTCTGCAGCAGCTGGATCGTGGCGTCGGGCAACATCAGCCCGACCCGCCCCGTGCGCCGGATCGCGCCGGCGGTGGAGCGCGCCCCGGCGACGGCCCGCGCGAGGGTCGTCTTGCCGGCGCCGTTCGGGCCGTTGACCACGACCACCTCACCCTCGCGAACCACGAGGTCAATGGGTTCGGCCAGGCGGCGGCCCATCCGCTCGAGGACCAGCCCTCGCGCCGCCAGAACCACAGCGCTCCCCGGCTGATGGGCCGGCCCTGGCAGCCGCGGCTTTCGCGGCGGCTCGGCGGCGGCGACCCGGCGGTCGCGCAGCTCGAGCCAGCGCCCGACTGCGGCGTCCAGCCGCCAGCCGGCGTGCTCGGCGATCAACGCCGATCCACCTGCTCGCGCCATCTCGTCGAGCGCCGCCGTCAACGCCAGCGCTCCCGCGGCGTCGAGGTGCGAGGTCGGCTCGTCGAGCAGCAGCGGGCCGGGCGCCGCGAGCAGTGCCGCGGCCACGGTCACCCGCTGGCGCTCGCCGCTCGACAGCGTGGTCGTGCGCCGGTCGAGGAGCGGGCCGATGCCGAGGCGATCGACCAGATCGGCGGCCGCCGACGCGCCCCGATGCAGGCGGGAGGCCGCCGCGAGCTCGTGACGGGGCGTGGCGAGGAAGAGCTGCGCGTCGGCGCGATCGAGGCAGGATCCCAGGAGCGGGGCCCGCTGGCCGGGATCAAGATCGTCGAGCGCTGCGCCGTCGAGCATGACGGTCCCGTCGACCGCCGCCGGCTCGAACCACGGAACCAGGCCGTTGACCGCCGCGAGCAGGGTCGTCTTGCCGCTGCCCGAGCGGCCGCGCAGGCAGGCGACCTCGCCCGGCGCCAGCTCGAGCCCGGCGCCGGCAAGCGGGCCGCGCCCCTGGTCCGGGTAGCGCACCGCCAGTCCACGGACGGAGAGGCCGGACCGCTGCCGACCGTGTCGGCCCGGGGCAGCCAGGTCAGCGGCCGACATGCAGCGAGACCCACAGCCGCCGGCCCGCCGCGGGGTAGCCCCACTCCGGCTCGACATCGGCGTCAAGGGCATTGTCGAGCGAGGCCTCGACGGCGAAGGCCGGCCAGCTCCAGCCGAACGAGAGCCTCAGCAGATGGTAGGGGTCGAGCTCGCGGCGCTGGGTTCCGTCGTACCACACACGGCTGCCGACCCAGCTCCAGTGCAGGTGAAGATCGCCACGGCGCGCGACCGCTACGCCGAGATCAGCGTCAACGGTCGCCTCCGGGACGTAGGGGACCTCCTCCAGCCCTTGAGCGGAGTCGACGAGCTCGGCGCGCAAGACGGCGGCCTCCAGCCCGAGGTCGACCCGCTGCCAGCTCCGCCGGGCGGAAAGCTCGAGGCCGGCGAGCTCGGCCTGGTCCTGGTTCTCGTACGGAAAGTCGCGGCCGAGCCGTGTGATGAGGTCGTCGACACGGTCGGCGTAGAGGGTGGCCGCCAGTCGCCCGCGGTCGTCGGGCCGCCAGTCGATGCCGGCGCTGGCGCCGGTGGCGAGCTGCGGCTGGAGCTGAGGGTTCGGGACATCGCCGCCGTACAGCTGGCGCAGGGTCGGGAACCGGGTCCGCCGGTAGACCGCGATCGATCCCACCACGCCGCGGCCGAGGGCCGCATCGAGCTCGGCCTGCGGCGAGAGCCGGGTCGACGATCCCTCCTCGCCCGCGAGGCCGTCGGCGCGCCACGCGCTGGTCACCGCGAAGTCGTCGACTGCCGCGGCCAGCGTCAGCGCAGCGCGGGCGCCCAGCGCCACCCGGTCCGCCGCGGAGACCGAGCCGGTGCGAACGGTGTAGCGCTCGGTCGGTTCGGCCTCCCCGCCGGGCGCCGCCTCGATGCGCTCGTGCTCGTCCTCGCGCAGGTGGAGCGAGGCCGACAGCGCGTTCCCGCCGATCGCCGAGTCCACCACCAGCCAGCCCCCGAGGACGTCGTCGTTGAAGGTCGACTCGAGGCTGAGCTCGTCCAGGTCCTGGTCGGTGTAGGCGGCAAGGGTGTTGTCGAAGCGGTGCCCGTAGAGCTGGGCGCGCAGCGTGGCCGACCCGCCGAGCCCGCCCTCCCAGCCGAGCGCCGCGGTGCCCTGGCGCCACTCGGGAAAGCGCGCGTAGCGCACGAAGCCGGCGGGCCGCTCGGTCGAGAACGGGATCCCCTTGTCGCTGTCGATCAACCGCAGGGTCGCGGTCAGCCGGCCGGTCTCCCCGAAGCCGTGGCCCACGCGCGCCAGCGCCGACCAGCGCTCCAGATCCGAGTTCTCCCGCACTCCGCCGTCCTCAAACGGCGTCGGCTCGAAGTCGTCGCTCAGGGGCCAGCCGTCGGATGACTCGTAGCCCGCCCCCACGTACCAGTCGGTCGCGCCGGAAGCGCCGCCGGCCGCGGCATGGGCGCGCAAGGTGGACTCGCCAGTCGCTTCGAGGTCGGCCGAGTAGCCCGCCGCACCCTCCCCCTGAACGGTGACGATGTTGATGACCCCGCCCATGCCCCCGGGCCCGTACTCGGGGGAGGCGGCGCCACGGGTCAGCACGATGCGCGCGACGTCGCCGACCGGCACCTGGCCGAGGTCGACCTCTCCCGAGTAGGGATCGGCGATCGGGATCCCGTCGAGCAGCACCAGCACGTCGGCCGGCTCGTAGCCGCGCACCCAGACCCGCTGCTCGTCGCGCGCGCCGACGCTCATCGAGGCTCCGGCGAGATGCTCGAGCGCCTCGGCGGCCGTGGCCGCGCCGAGCTTCCGGATGTCGGCCGCCTCAAGGACAGTCACCGTGCCGGTCGCTGCGGCCGGATCCTCGTGCTCGCCGACCACCACGACCTCGCCGACGAAGTACGGCGGCCAGTCCTCCCCGGCGCTGGCGGCAATCGCCCACAGCATGGCCAGCCCGAGCAGTGACGTCACGTGGCGAGTCAGCATGGCCTCCCAAACCACGGCGGAGCGCGCGGGTATTGTCACACGGCTTGCGACGGCCGGCGCCGGGCCTGTTGATGGACTCCCACCACCCCGGCGCGGGCGAGCCGGCCAGCTCAGATCTTGATGAGGATCTTCCGGCGGTACATCCACGTCAGCAGGAGGGCCCAGCCGGCCACCCAGGCCAGCGCGTAGGCCAGCGACGCCACCTGCGGCGGCAGCCACGACCCGAGCAGCGCCCGGTAGATCACCTGCTGCAGCGAAACCCCGTCGATGGTGATCAGCCCCAGCAGCCGCGCCAGCGCACCGCTGCCGACGTAGACCGCGATCGCGTTCACGCCGTAGATGACGAAGAAGTGCGTCAGCCTCCGCTCGCCGCGCAGGTCGACCCACCAGTAGCACAGCGCCAGAGTGGAGAACGCGAGGCCGGCGGTGAACACCGCGTACGAGCTGGTCCAGATCGGCTTGTTGATCGGGAAGAACCAGCCCCACACGAAGCCGGTGGCGGTCAGCAGCGCTCCGGCCACGAGCAGCCGGGTCAACCGCTCCAGCGGCTCGATCCTGGCCGCGAGCAGCAGCCCGGCGAACACGCCGAACAGGGTGGTGGCGAGCGCCGGCAGCGTGCTCAGCAGCCCCTCAGGATCGTAGACCTTGGCGTACTCCCAGACGTGGTCGCCAAAGACCGCGCGGTCGAGCCAGGCCGACAGGTGGCCGCCCGGCTCGTCGATGTCGGGGGCCCCCTGGCCCGGCACCGGGACCAGGGTCATCAGCGCCCAGTAGCCGACCAGCAGGGCAACGGTCACCAGCTTGAGGGTGCGGACCCGGTAGTGGAGCACCAGCAGCGAGACGACCAGGTAGCAGACGGCGATGCGCTGCAGCACGCCCGGGATGCGCCACACCGCGAGCAGCTCGGCGAAGCTGCGCGAGCCGAACAGCCCGAACGGGAAGCCGGCGAGGAGCAGCCCGAGCCCGAACAGGATCAACGACCGGCGGAGGATCTTGAGGTGGAGGGGCCGCAGCGGTGATCCGCCGTCCACTCGACGCCTCAACGCGAGCACGATCGACACCCCGACGATGAACAGGAAGAAGGGGAAGACGAGATCGGTCGGCGTCCAGCCGTGCCAGCGGGCGTGCTGGAGCGGCCAGTAGGTTGTACTCCCGTCCCCGGGGTTGTTGACGAGGATCATCGCGACCATCGTCATGCCCCGGAAGACGTCCACGGACAGCAGGCGGGAAGGCGCTTCGGCGGTCGACGTCTGCTCAGCCATCGTGTTGCGTCGTCCTTTCATCGCGAGCAGGGTTCACCGCAGCTTCGCCGGCGGGCCAGGCACTCGCACCCCGGCGAGCCGCAACCTCGATATCCTCGACAGCGATGCTGCGCGCGAGCCACTCCCGGTCGCCCTGGCTGAACCGGAACTCGTGGCGGTGGGGGCAGAACTCGTGCAGCCCGGCCTCGCCTGGCTCGCCATCCGCCGTGAACCAGATCAGGGGGTACAGCACACAACCATCCGGGCGTTCGGCATAGGCGGCGCACCGGCCGCCGGCGAGGAAGACGCAGCGGCCATCGACGTTGCGCAGCCGTAGTGCGCCGTCAACGCCGAGGTCGCAGAAGTCGCGGTGACCCGCCCGCTCGAGCCTGCACACGTCAGCTTTCGTCAGGCTCATGCGGGTCGCCTGGCAGCAGGCGTCACAGCCGTGGCGGAGGCAGGGCGACGACTGGTCCGGCGGGCGAGTCATGCGCCCCCGACCTTAGATTCGACCGGGCCCGAAGTCAAAACCTGCCGCCCGAGCACAGCACCGACCGGGCTCCACGGACGAACCTCTGCGCGGCTTCAGCTACTTGCGCTGGTAAAGAATCTCCATCGCCTTGACCTCGCCGAAGGCGGTGGTCATGTACGTCTCCATGAGCTCGTCACCGTTCGGCAGCCGGCGAATGACGGAGCGGCTGGACTGGAGCTCCCCGGAAACCGGGTCGTTGTACTCGCCCTCGAAGCTGCCGACTCCCGCCTCCTCGTCCCAGGTTCCGCTGGTGATCATGATCGTCGTCGACATGGAGTCGATCCACGCCCCCCACCACGAGCGAGTCACGTTGTCGTAGCCGGTCAGCCCGCGGCCCTCGAAGGGTTGGCCCGCCACGCTCGAGACCACAGTCTCCTCGAGGTACCGCCCGCCGAGGATCATCCTCCTCGTCGAGGTTCCGGTCGACACCTCCGGCTCGGCACCGGGCTCGTTGAACACCTTCAAGGTGAGCGTGAACTCGCCCGCCATCGCGGCCAGGAAGGCGTGCTGCGGGCCCGGGGTTGCGGCCCGCTGGTACGCCTCCATGATCGCCTTCTGGTCGGCGCTCGGAGCGGCGGAGTCCTGGGCAAGCGCCGCGCCGGCGGAAAGCAGCATGATCGCGACGATCGCGAGCCCGGTGTTCCTCGTCATGTCCAACCTCCCCGGCTGAGGGTGTGCCACGGCGATGCTACGCCTCTGCGCCACGCGCGGCAAGGAACGTGGGCGCGAGTGCCGCGCGACGCACCGTCGGTTACGGGTTAGCATGGTGCGCACAAGGAAGTCCCGGGGGCCCGGCGCCCGGGCGGAGACTGGCGGGGGTTGCCGATGCGCGCTCGCAGCATCATCCTGATGGCCGTGACCTGGCTGCTCACCACGCACGCGGACGCCGCCGAGACCCGGCGGATCCTGACCAACCACATCGGCTACGAGGTCGAAGGGCCGAAGCGGGCGGTCGTGCAGGTCGCTGACGGCGACCAGGTCGGCGCCTGCACCATCCGCGACGCGGCGAACGACCGCGCGGTGCTCGAGGCGGTCCCGGTCCGGGTCGGCAGGGTCGACGGCTGGCGGGAGTGGGCGTTCTGGACCATCGCCTTCGACCAGCTGCGCACCCCCGGCAGCTACGTCGTCGAGTGCGCCATGCCCGACCGCCGCCTGCGGTCGTACCCGTTCGTCGTCGCACGCGACCTGCTCGAGAGCCACACCATCTCCGACGTGATCTCCTACTTCAAGGGCCAGCGCAGCGACGGCGTCAAGGACAAGGCCGACCGGAGCATCGGCTTCGAGGGCCTCGAAGGCACGCGAATCGACGCGCACGGCGGCTGGTACGACGCGACCGGAGACTACGGTAAGCACCTCTCCCACCTCTCCTTCTCCACCTACTTCAACCCGCAGCAGCTGCCGCTGGCGGCGTGGTCGCTGCTCACCGCCCGCGAGCTGCTCGCGGCGCGCTCCGACCGCAACTTCCGCCAGATCGAACGGCGGCTGCTCGACGAGGCCATGGTCGGCGCCGACTACCTCGTCAGGGTCCACCGGCCCGGTGGCTCGTTCTACCGGTCGGTCTCGGCACCGGGCTTCGAGAAGGCCCCGCAGGACCGGCTCATCGTCCCGGCGATGACCGGCTTCCGGATCAAGCGGACGCAGACCGACACCGGTGACCACGCCGCGATCAAGCAGCCCGACGGCGCCGACCTGCGGGACTACGAGGTCGGCTACCGGGCGGGCGGCGGGGTGGCGATCGCCGCGCTGGCGATGGCGAGCACTGTGCCGGTGTCCGGTGATTTTTCCAACGCCGACTACCTCCGGGTCGCGGAGGAGGCCTTCACCTACCTCGAGCAGCACAACCTGCTCTACGCCAATGACGGCCAGGAGAACATCGTCGACGACTACTGCGCGTTGCTCGCGGCGACCGAGCTCTTCCAGGCGACCGGCAATCAGGCCTATCGCCAGGCGGCGGCCAAGCGGGCCTCGAGCCTGAGCTCGCGCCTGACCTCGTGGGAGGGATACCGCGATTACTGGCGCGCCGACAGCCTGGACCGCCCGTTCTTCCACGCCGCGGACACCGGCCTGCCGGTGGTGGCGCTGATCGGCTTCACCGAGATCGCCGACCCCGCCGACCGGCAGCTCACGCTGGCGACCGTTCGCCGGTCGCTCGAGTTCGAGATGGCGATCACCGCCGAGGTCGCCAACCCGTTCGGCTACCCGCGCCAGCTGGTGCAGGGCGTTGGCGGCCGCCGGCGCTCGAGCTTCTTCTTCCCGCACGACACCGAGACCGGGGAGTGGTGGCAGGGCGAGAACGCCCGCCTCGCCTCGCTCGCGTGCGCGGCGCGGCTGGCTGCTCGCCAGTTCGCCGGCGATCCGGGCTTCGCCCGCCGGCTCGAGGACTACGCGCTCTCGAGCCTCAACTGGATCCTCGGGCTCAACCCCTTCGACGCGTGCATGCTCGACGGCGCCGGCCGCAACAACCCCTGGTATCTCTTCTTCGGCTACTGGGAGTACATGAACAGCCCGGGCGGGATCTGCAACGGGATCACCGCCGGAATGCAGGACGAGCACGGCATCGACTTCCAGCTCTCCTACGCGGAGACCGGCGGCGACCACGACTGGCGCTGGGGCGAGCAGTGGCTCCCCCACGCGGCGTGGTATCTCGCGGCGGTCGCCGCCCGCTGATGACCGGAGCAGTGGCCACCATGGTCAGCGCATCGACTCCGACACCACCTTCCCCGCGCGTCACCTCGGTCGACGTGATGCGCGGGCTGACGATCCTGGCCATGATCTTCGTCAACGACATCGCCGGCGTGCCCGACACCCCGGCGTGGCTCAAGCACATCCAGCCGCCGTTCGCCGATGGGATGACCCTCGTCGACGTCGTCTTCCCGGCCTTCCTGTTCATCGTCGGGTTGTCCATCCCCCTCGCCCTGCGCAGCCGGCAGGCGAAGGGCGAAACGACCCGGGGGACGGCGCTCCACGTGCTGACCCGCAGCCTCTCGCTGCTGGTCATCGGCGTCTTCATGGTCAACGCCGAGCACATCGCGTCGCCCGGCCTGCTCGACGAGAACCTCTGGAACCTGCTGGCCTACAGCGGCGTCATCCTGTTCTGGCTGCGCTGGCCCCCCCGCGGCCCGCAGGACGCGAGGCTGCAGCGCGTGCTGCAGGTGGCCGGCGTGATGGTCATGGCCGCCGCGGCCTTGCTCTACCGGGCCGAGGCTGGGTCGGGCCTGTTTCAGATGCGGACGCACTGGTGGGGCATCCTGGGTCTGATCGGCTGGGCCTACCTGGTCGCCACCCTCACCTACCTCCTGGTGCGCGGCAACCCCAGCCTCCTCCTCGCGGCCTCGGCTGCCCTGTTCGCCTTCTACATCGCGCTCGAGGCGGGCTGGGTCGAGTGGCTCCACCAGACCCCCCCGTTCGGCAGCGCGGGCCCGACCCTCGGGTCCCATGGCGCGCTGGTCCTGCTCGGCGCCTTCGTGGGGCGCATGTTCCTGCCGGAGACGCCGCGACGGACCCTGGCCGCGAGGGCTCTCTGGGGAGCCCTGGCCGCCGCCGGCTTCGCCGTCGCCGGCTGGCTGCTCTACCTCCCGCACGAGCGGGTTCCGTGCCTGATCATCAACAAGATCCTCGGCACCCCGCCGTGGTGCCTGCTGTCGGCCGCCATCACCGCCGGCTGCCTGGTCGTCGTGTCGCTGCTGGTCGATCGGGCGTCGCCCCCCGCCTGGTCGCGGCTGCCCGAGCTGGCCGGCAAGAACGCGCTCCTCGCCTACATCCTGGCGCCCATCCTCTACGCGGCGCTCGGCGGCTTCGCCGAGCTGACCGGGACCACCAACCTCCTGCACCTGCTCGCGACGCCGTTCGCGCTCGGCCTCGCCCGCTCGATCGCGATGGCGCTCCTGGTCACCGGCATCGCCGCCTGGCTCGCCCGCCGCCGCATCACCCTCAAGATCTGAGCCGTGGCCGCCGAGCAGCGGACCACGAGTATGATCCTGCTGGAGGTTGCGATGCGCTCTCCCTCACTTCTCGCCCTGCTGGCAACCGGCGCCGTCGGCGCCCTGCTCCTCGCCTACCAGCGGCAGCACCTGCCGGAGGTGGTGGCGAGCCACTTCGGCGCCTCCGGGGTCGCCAACGGCTGGATGCCGCGGGATACCCATTGCCTGCTCGCGCAAGGCCTGTTCGTCTTCCTCACCGCGATGTTCTGCTTCATGGGCTGGATGATGTTGCGGATCCCCGCCAAGTGGGTCAATCTCCCGAACAAGGGCCACTGGTTTGCGGCCGAGCGTGAAACCGATACCCGGCGGCACCTGTCGGGCTGGAGCTACGGCTTCGGGGCCGTCGTCAACCTGTTCCTGATCTTCGCCTTCCACCTCGTCTACCGCGCGAACCTGTCCGACCCGGTCGCCTTCGACAGCACCGCCATGATGGCCGGGCTCATCGCCTTTGTTGTCGCCAGCATCGGCGCGACCATCGTGCTGTTCCTCCGCTACGGAAGGACGCCGTGAGGGTGACTGGCAAGCCGCGCCGCGTTTGAAACTGGCATTCCGGTCACGAGCCGCTTCCGGCTCTCGCTTCAGCCGCGGCGGACCTCGACCGTCAGGTGCGCGATGCCGACGTTAGCGGGAACCAGCCTCTCGACCTCCGACGCCTGGCACGGCTGCGAGGTCGCGACCGAGACGATCGCCGCCCGGTAGCCGGGGCCGATCGACCAGATGTGGAGATCAACGACGCGGAACCGGCCGTCGGCTTCCACGGCCTGAGCGATCGCCTGCAGCACCGGGTCGGGTGCTTGGCGGTCGAGCAGGACCGATCCGGTGYCCTTCAGCAGCCGCCACGACCAGCGGGCGACCAGCGCGCCGCCGACCACCCCCATCGCAGGGTCCATCCASACYGCCCCGAACTGCTTGGCAGCCACCAGGGCGATGATCGCGAGCASCGAGGTCAGCGCGTCGGCGAGGACATGGAGGCGGGCCGCCAGCAAGTTGTGGTCGTGGTGATGGTGGTGGTCTCCCCGGTTGTTGCTGTGGTCGTGTTGATGATCGCCGTGATCACGGTCGTGGCGTACGCGCAGGATGACGACGCTGGCACCGTTGACCAACAGCCCGAGCACCGCGACCACGATCGCCTCGTCGAACGAGATCAGCACTGGCCTGACGAAGCGACGCACGCTCTCACCGGCCATGATGAGGGCGAAGAGCGCGAGCACGACGGCACTCGCGAAACCCGCAAGCGAGTTGACCTTGCCGGTGCCGAAGCTGAAGCGCCGGTCGTGCGCGTGCCGCCGCGCGTAGACGTAGGCGATCAGGGCGAGGCCCAGCGCCGAGGCATGTGACGCCATGTGCAGCCCGTCGGCGAGCAGCGCCATCGAGCCGAACGCGAGGCCGGCCAGCACCTCGACGACCATGAAGACCGCGGTCAGCGCGACCACAATCCGGGTCCGAATCTCGCCGCCCTTGGGCTCGGCCTGACCGAAGTGATGCTCGTGCACCATCGATTGCGCTCCCTCCCCGCACGGGCCTCTTGCCGTGCCGGCAGGCGGCACAGGTCCGCCCTTCCACCAGCACCACAGCATCGCACACCCCCGCGGCACCTCGACGGTGCCCGCAACGGAGAGCCGCGGTTCGCCCGCCGCTCCGGTTGGCGGCGGCCCCGACAGTGTCTCGAATCGAGACTTGGAATCACTTACTGGAGATCGCTGTTGTCGTCGTGGTAGGAGGAGAGCATGCACCCAGGGATCAGAATGCACCGCGCCGCCGCGCTCATCAGCACGCTCCTCGTCGGCGCCGCAGCCGCCGCGCACGCCGCGCCGTCCACCGCCCTGACTCCGAACGAGAGGATCCGCTCCCAGAAGGCCATCGAGCAGGTCTACTGGAGCCATCGCTCGGGAGGTGGTGACAGCTCGTTCGAGCAGGCCCTGCCAGAGAGCGTTGTGACGCGCAAGGCCGAGGACGCCATGCTGAAGACGTCGGCGCTGCGGAAGTTCTGGGGGGTGGAGATCACACCGGAGCAGCTTCAGGCAGAGCTCGATCGGATGGCGGCCCACTCGCAGTCTCCGGCGCGGCTGCGCGAGCTGTTCGCCGCCCTCGGCAACGACCCGGTCAAGGCCGCGGAGTGCCTGGCCCGTCCCCTGCTCGCCGACCGCCTCATCCGGGCCTCCTACGCGCACGACCAACGCTTGCATGCAGACACGCGAGCCCGCGCGGAGCGGGAAGTCAGCGAGCTCGGCTCATCGCCCGCCCAGGAGCGCACCACCCGAGTGATCACCACTGTGGAGTGGCGCCGAGGCCAAGACGGGCATCGGATCCCCGGCGTTCTCGAGCTGGAGCCCGAGGAATTCGATGCTCGCGTCCGTGAGCTCAGGGCGACGATCGGCACCGCGGATGGCGAGATCGCCATCGACCGGATGAGCCCGCTGCGCGAAGACGAGACCCGCTTCTACGCGATCGTGGTTCACGCGCTCGATGACCAGCAGGTGGAGCTCACCACCATCGAGTGGCCGAAGCGGCCGTTCGACGAGTGGTGGTCCGAAACCCGCGGGACGCTTGCGCCGGAGCCGGAGAACGCAGCGTCCGAGTTCCGGCTCCCCAAGGTCGAGGGGTCCGGCTGCGTCGACGACACCTGGACGCCGACCCTCTCCCTGCCCGATCCTCGGTACTGGCACACCGCGGTGTGGACCGGCAGCGAGATGATCGTCTACGGCGGGATGCAGTCGGTAGGCACGGTCTACGGCGACGGCGCCCGCTACGACCCGGCGACCGACACCTGGATGCTCCTGCCCGCGGCGGGTTCTCCCGGGCCGCGGCAGTCGCACGTGGCGGTGTGGACCGGCAGCGAGATGGTCGTCTGGGGCGGCCGGTCCGACAGCAGCGGCGGCCGCTACAACCCGGCCACCGACAGCTGGACGCCGACCTCGGTTGCCGGCGCCCCTTCGTTCCGCTGGAACGCCACCGTGGTCTGGACCGGCACCGAGATGATCGTGTGGGGCGGCGACGATGGCGGCTTCGTCCTGGCAAGCGGCGGCCGCTACAACCCCACCGCCAACACCTGGACGCCGACTGCGGCCGCCCCCCTCGCGGCGCGGGCCTACCACACGGCCGTCTGGACCGGCACCGAGATGATCATCTGGGGCGGCTACAACGTGCACCTCGGGCAGCTCTACGGCGACGGCGCCCGCTACAGCCCCGCCGGCAACTCATGGACGCCGGTCACCGGCGCCAACGCCCCCGATGCACGCACCTACCACACCGCGGTCTGGACCGGCAGCGAGATGATCGTCTGGGGCGGCGTCAACGAGCCGGCCTACGAGCCGAGCGGCGGCCGCTACAACCCCACCACCAACACCTGGACGCCGACGACCATGGTCAATGCCCCCTCGCTGCGCTGGTTCCATGCCGCGGTCTGGACCGGCACCGAGATGATCGTCCAGGGCGGGAGCTTCGGGGTCGTCGCAGGCGGCCGCTACAACCCGGCGAATGACACCTGGTCGGCGACGAGCCCCGTGAACTCCGCCAACAACGGACAGGGCATCACCGCAGTTTGGACCGGCACCGAGATGATCGTCTGGGGCGGTCTCGACGACAACTTCTTCTTCCACAACGACGGCGGCCGCTACGACCCGCAGCTCGACGTCTGGCACCCCACCGGCACCATGAACGTCCCCGCCGCGCGCGGCCTGCATTCCGCCGAGTGGACGGGCAGCGAGATGATCATCTGGGGTGGCTTCTCCTCGGGCGTCTCCAGACCTGGCGGCATCTATGATCCCGCGACCGACAGCTGGCGGACGGTCACCGAGGTCGGTGCTCCCTACGGCCGCGAGAACGCCACATCGGTGTGGACCGGAACCGAGGCTATCTTCTGGGGAGGAGAACCGGACGGCAACCCCGGTGAGCCGGGCACCGGCGGCCTTTACGACCCGGCGACCGACAGCTGGGATCTCACGACAACCGTCAACGCACCGATCAACCGCTATGGCCACACTGCGGTCTGGACCGGCACCGAGATGATCGTCTTCGGCGGTGTGAGCGCCTGGGATAGCATCGCCAAGCGATACAGCCCCGCGACGAACACCTGGGTCGATGCCACGGCGGTTGGCGCCCCCGGGGAGCGCGACCACCACGCGGCGGTCTGGACCGGATCCGAGATGATCATCTGGGGCGGCTTCATCAACGACGGAATCACACCGACCGGCGGCCGCTACAACCCGGCCACCGACACCTGGACGCCGACCAACGTCGCCGACTCCCCAGTCACCCGGATGTGGCCGATCGGGGTCTGGACCGGGACCGAGATGATCGTCTGGGGAGGCAATGACTGGCTGTTCCTCGGCGACCTCAACGACGGCGCGCGCTACGACCCGGTGACCGACAGCTGGACGCCGACCACGCTCGCCGGGGCGCCGACTCCTCGCATCGCGCAGGGAGTCTGGACCGGTAGCGAGCTCGTGCTCTGGGGCGGCGCGAACGACTCCAGCGGCGGGCGCTACGACCCGCTGACCGACTCATGGCGCCCGACCACCCTGGTTGACGCGCCGGAGGTTCGCGCCGGCGGTCGCTGGTCGACAGTCTGGACCGGCTCCGAGATGATCATCTGGGGCGGCATCAACGACACCCAGAAGGGAAGCCGCTACTGCGCGGCCCCGCTCGGCGGCGACCTGTTCTCCGACGGCTTCGAAAGCGGTGACACCTCCGCGTGGTCGGTGACCGTGCCGTAAGCGGTCGTCTCCGTCGAGTCTTCACAGCGCTCTTCGGGGTGCCTTCGGCAGGATGATGGGTGACCCGATCAGCACTCGCCGCTCGGCTGGTGGGCAATGCCGGCTCGCTGTGGGTCGTGGCTCTTGTTCGACGGCAGGCCGATCGACTTCATCATGAGACGGTTGAGACTCGGAGGCGAGCTGGAGCAGGCCCTTCAGACCCACGCAGACCCCCGACCGAGAGCTGAGCTGACCACCGAGCGAGGGACCGCGCGGCGGACTGCTCGCAGCCGGCCACCGGGACGTCGTGGTGCGGCTGCCGGATGCGGTTGAGGTTCGACGAGTGGCTGAGCCAAGGCCGCCCGGGCGCGACGAGCGGGTGCTCTGGTGGTCGTCATCGACTGGGAGGGACAGGCCACCGTGGTCGAGCCTCACCGCGACGGGCTACGGGCTTTCCCCGGCGATCGCCCCCACGCTCGCCGCCGTCGCGGGTGTGGCGGACAGCGTGCCCCTTGCCTCGACCTCGACAGTCACCTCCTTGTCGACGCGGAGCACGAACGCGCTCGGGTCCTTCAATCCCCAGGCGGTGTACGGAACGACGAAGGTCGCGCGCACCAGGGCCTCGCCGCCGGTCACCTCGACTTCGACCGGAACCTTCACCGGGTGCTCGGCCCCGCAGATGCGGAAGGTCCCCTCGAGGGTCAGCTGCCAGCGGTCCCCGGTGGGCGCCTCGCCTTCGGACCGGGTGGGCACCAGCACGATCTGAGGAAACCGGCCGCTGGCCAGCACGTCCTCGTGCATCTTCTCGTCGCGGCTGCCGTTGCCGGTTTCTCCCGAGGTGGCGTCGACCACCACCTCGCCGCTCACCGTCCCCGGCACCCCCCCGAAGCGGACCTCGCCGCGGCTCACCTTGAAGGTGCCGTGCACCGTGTGCAGGGTCGCGCCGAGAGTGAAGTGGACTGCGCTCCTCGCCGGGTCGAGGGTGAGCACACGCTCCTGAGCCGCAACCCCCGATGCCACGAGGAGGGCGAGCGTGACGCCCACAGATGCTTCCCTGATCATGTTCATCTCCCGCTCAATCCAGATGGAAGCGGAGCAGGACCCGCAGGTTGAAGAGGCCGTCGTTCTGGCGGCTCGTGTCTGGTGGACGGACGACCCAGAGCGGACTGTAGAAGGCCTCGCCAGCGACCCAGGTGCGCGCTCCGAGCGGCCAGCCGAGCCCGGCCGCGACCCAACCGGTCCAACCGTCGGCCAGCAGGCGGGTGTGGTCCGGGTAACCGTATGTCACGGCGTCGACCTGGAACGCGAGGTCGTTGTACGTCGCCCCGCCGGAGAGGTGGACGACCCCTCCCCCGCCGATCTTGGCACCTCCGGTGAGGGCCAGGCCGACGTTGTTCAGGGTTGAAGTGTCGGAGGAAGGCTCGTTGCAGCCGTACGGGTTGCCCGGGGAGCCGGGAGGCTGCGACGCGACGTCCGCCGGGCAGGTGAAGTCGCCGGTGACGTCGCCCACCTGGCCGAAGCCGCGCAGACCCAGCGTCCAGCGCTCACCCTCGAAGACCGGCCGCTCGACGGCGGCGGCGAACAGGTTGGACGTGACCCCGTTGATCTCGATCGGTGGCACCCAGCCCAGCTCGGCCGAGAACCCACCCGGGAGACCCACCGTCACGCGCGGCCGACCGAACACCGGCAGCTTGTTGAGGTCCTCGACCTTGGTGCCGTCGAAGCCGACCGTCCGCTCCGCCTCGCTCAGGGAGGGGATCCAACCCAGGTCGACGCCGAGGTCGACCGACCATGGCTCCCTCCGTGTCGGCGGCCCGACCCCGGTGAATGTGGACACGGCGGCGAAGTACTGCATCGCCCACGCCTCGGGCCGGTCAAAGGCGATATGTTCTCCCCCATCCTGAGCCCAGCCCGGAGCCGCTGCCCCGGCCACGATGAGCACGGTGACGATGCCGACCGCGTGTCGCATGGCCGGTCTCCCTCCCTCCTCAGTTGTTCGGCGCGCCCGAGAGGATCCAGGAGCTGAGCAGGTCGATCTCGGCCTGGCTCAGCGGCGGTCCACCCCTGGGCATCTGGCTGCCGCTGATCGACGGGTCACCGATGACTTTGAGATAGAGATAGCTGCGCTGCGGGTCACCCGGCTCGACCCGGTTGAGCGACGGCTGCTCGTGCGAGGCCACGCCGACGATGTTGGTATAGGTCTGGCCTACGCTCAGGTTCAGACCCTGGGCCGGGCTCGACCCGGCGTGGCAGCCGGAGCGGGCGCACGAGGGGGTGAAGACCAGGTCCTGCACCTGGGTCAAGGTCGCGGCGGCGGCTTCCACCGTCACGGTGCGGGAGGGCGGCGACGGATCCGAGAGGCCGCGCGCGTCGGTTGCCGTGAAGGTGACCGTGAAGGCGCCCTGCTGCGCATAGGTGTGCACGACCTGCAGTCCGCTGGCGGTGACGCCGTCTCCGAAGCTCCACTCCATGCCGGTGATCGCGTCGCCGTCAGGGTCGGTGGCGGTGGCGGCAAAGTTCACCGACTGGTTCACCTGGACGGTGACGTTGCCGGCGGGGGTGACGATGGTCCCGTTCGGCGGTTGGTTCTCCATCACCGGCGTGCCGGTGTCGGCGTAGGGCAGGACGAAGATCGGGTCGCCCGACGTGTTGTCGACCACCGAGGCATAGGCGAGCACCGGGGCGGTGGCGGTGAACTCGACGGTGGCGTCGTCGACCACGGTGTCAGCCGCGCCGATGGCGCTGAAGATGTTGTTGATCTGGGAGAAGGCGAGCGGCGGCAGAGAGCGGGTGCCCTCGCCGAGCAGGGTCGCCGAGCCGGCGTCGTAGACCTGGTAGGAGACGGTGATCGCGGTCAGCCCGGGGTTGACGAAACCGACGTTGCTGCGGAACCCCGACGCGGCCGGGTCGTTGACGACCTGGATGAGGATGCCCTGGGTGAGGGCCTGATCCGGGGTCAGGCCGGGTATGAACTGGCCGAAGGTCCCGGAGCTGCCGTCACCGATGTTGTAGGTGCGCGAGGTGGCCAGGAAGGGCGCGCTCGAGCGCAGGCGGACCCCCCCCGAGCCGGAGCGCGAGAACACGGTCGCCACCAGGTCATCGAGCGCCACCCCCTGGCGCGGTGGAATGTTGACCGGGACCTCGGTCGCAGTGCTGTTGTCGACGTTCGGGCGGAGAAACGCGAGCCCGACGGTGATGGTCGCAGTCGGGTCCGGGTTGAAGAGCCGAGCATCGGTCTTGAAGAACGTGCCGTTGGCACCAGGTGTGCTCGCCGCCGCCGCGAAGAAGCGGGTGGTCTCCTGGGCCGCCGCCCACGACGCCGCGGCGATGATCAGCGCAGTCAACACGGTTCGTCGCATGATAGACCTCCGAATTCAGTTGAAACTCAGTTTCACTTCCATCAGCAACCAACCGCCCTGCGGCCGAATTCCACTCACCCCTCGGCTGTCTGCGCTCTTTGAACGCCCCAGCCTGCGATGCCGGCGACCGCCCACGTGAAATCGGCCCAGACGCTCGCGGGCGGCCTCTGTGACCCGCAGCTCGATGGCTCGATCGAACCTCTCGGGGCGCGCGGCCTGCACCTCGCCGAGGGGGCGGGTCGCGCGATGCCCATCTGGGGCGGCATCAACCACACTGAGAATGGGAGCCGCCGCTGCGCGGCCCCGCTCGGCGGCGATCTCCTCTCCGACGGCTTCGAGAGCGGCGATGCCTCGGCGTGGTCCCTGGTGGTTCCCGGACGCGAGGTTACTTCTTCACGCTCGCGCCTTCCATCACCACCAGCCAGTCCGTGCCGTTCTCGGACATCGCCCAGTCGAACTCCCATCTCTCCGGAGTCACCTGAGTCATCCGGTACCTGGTCCGGTAGGTCTTGCCGCCAGTCGTCTCCTCCCCCCACAACGTCCAGGCGTCTCCGGTCTTGGTGCCTTCGGCATAGCCCGACCAGCCCGTGTCCTCCACCGTGAAGGAGGTGTAGACCTTCTTCTCCGGGTTGTAGCCCAGGACGCCGAGGCTCTTCTCCGGCCCGGTCGGTGTGTTCCCCTCCGAGTTGCAGATGACGTGGAACTCGCTGCCCCCGAACCATGAGCACTCCTCGCTCCAGGTCATCGTCCCGCCTGGTCCGAACGCACCGGCCTTGACCTCGGCCTTGCCGGACCAGCTCCCGAGGTGGGCGGCGAGGGACTCGTGCTCGGACGTCGGCTGCATCGCAGGCGGATTCTCAGCGACCGCGACCGGCGCGAACGCGCACACGAAGAGAAACCCGAACACCAGTCTCGAAGCGCGCATGCGTTCCTCCCGGTTGAAGAGTTTGGAGAAGGGTACCACGAGAATCTCCACCGCAGAGGGGCTCAAGCTGGCGGGCTTGCCCAATGGTCTCTCCGGTCGATCAGAGGAGATTTG
>PQAJ01000050.1 GCA_003105185.1 Holophagae bacterium | reverse complement strand
ACCCCGGCGGCGCGATTGTCAACGGGAAAGTGTGGGGAAATGGCTGGATGAGGAGGTTGGGGCGGTCCACTCCGGGCTGCAGACCGTTTCGGCAGCGATGGCCTAGCCACTCATCCCGGTTCCCGTGGAACGCTACGTCCACCTCCGGCGAGCGAGCCAGGGCCTCGAGGTGCGGACCGGCGAGGTCACGACGAAGCAAGGTCAACCAAACCGACATCGATCATGTGGGATCGCGGTTGCATTAACGCTCGATCGACCGGAGAGGTGAGCGATCGAAACAGCCGGGACGACGCCTCTTCAGGGAGCTACCAGAGGGCCGGCGATGGCCTTGAAAGGGGACGTTCCGACCTCGCCGAGCAACATCGTTCCGCTCGAGCGCGCTGCGAACCAACAGCCCGCGCCCCCTGAACCGACGGCTGCGAGGCGCGGATCGAGGCCCTGCTCGGCTATGCTCGACCTCAGCGGAAAGAAGCCGCCGATCAACCTGTAGGTGGAGGACCGAGATCATGAGAAAGCGCACATGCGCATCGCTCGCAGCGATCATCCTGGCCCTGACGGCAGCAAGCCCAGTGCTCGACGCTTCCGGCCTGGAGCTCGAAGGACGGCTCTCCGATGCGGCCTCGGCCTCGGTCCTGCATCCCGGAACCAACGTCACTCTGCCTGCCGGCGACGGACGCGTCAGCGTCACCATGGGGACCCTGCGCGCTATCGCCGCTCGTAGCGCCGAGACGGCAACGCTCGAGCTCGCCGGCCAGGGCCTCGAGCCCGAGGCCCGCTACCTGCTGATCGCCGGCACGACGCCGCTGCTCGGCTTCGCCGCTGACGGCGCGGGCCGGGCCAGCGCCCGCTTCCTCGCGGGCCCGCCCCGCCCGGGCTGGCAGAGCCTGCCGCCGGTCGTGCTCGAGCGGCTCGAGGCTGCCCGCGGCGCCCTCCGCGTCGTCCCGACAGCCGCCGCGGCACTCACCAAGAACGGCGATGACAGCTACTTCGACTGGACCTTCCTGTGCAGCGACGACAGCTCACTGCGGGGCGAAACTTCGGTGGCGGAGTACGATGGCTACTCCTACTTCAGCGCCTCCGGCTCAGGCCTCGAGCCCGGCGCGGCGGTCACTCTGCGCGCCAACGGCATCGACGTGGGGACGGTCACCGCCGACGAATGGGGCTCCGTCTGGATCGACGCCTCCGCCGGCGAGCCGCCGTGGCCCCCGGGCCCGACCATGCCCGGCGCTCTCTTCGAGCTGCCGGAGGCCCTGCTGCCGGTGAGTCTCATCGAGGCGGTCGAGCTGCTGGTCGAAGGCGCGCCGGTCCTCGCCGGAAACTTCGCCTCGCCGTGCAAGGAGGAACCGCCGATGCCGATTGAGGCCGGCAGCATCCAGCTCTGCGACCCCGACTCCGCGTGGTCCGCCGGCTGGTTCGACTGGGCCCTCTTCGACTCCGGCTTCGAGGTTGCCACCGTTTACGCCTACGGCCTCGAGGCCGGGATCGTCGTCGAGGTGATGGTCGACGGCACCGTGATCGGCTCTGGTTCGGTGCTCGACGACGGCAGCCTGTGGCTGGCCTTCTCCAGCGATCCGCAGCAGGGCGAGCTGCCGCTTCCGCCCGAGGTGCTGCCCCTGTCCGACACCCAGGAGGTGGCGTTCACCGCAGGCGGCATGATTCTCCTCTCCGGCACTCCGAACACCGCCTGCGCGTGGCCCGGGCCGGTCGAGATGGGCGCCACCCCGCTCTGCTTCGACGACCCTGGCGACCCGGCCACCGGCGTGCCATCAGGCGAGGTCGGCTGGGCGGTCTACGGCGAGGGTATCGAGGAGCTGTGGGTGTGGGCCTCCGGCCTCGAGGCGGCGACCGAGTACGGTTTGACCATCGACGGCACCCGTCTCGGCGCCTACCCGGCCGACGACTGGGGCTCGCTGTGGCTCGGCTTCTCGACCACCAGCGCGTCGGGCCAGCTTCCGCTGCCCGAGGACGTCCGTCCGGTGTCCGGGATCGACCAGGTCGCGCTCGACCGTGACGGGACCGTGGTCGGATCGGGCAGCTTCTCCGAGCCGTGCACGCCGCCACCGCCGCCGATGCCGGTCGAAAGCGGCCGCACCCTGCTCTGCCCGCAGGGCACAACACCCTCCTCCGGCGACGTCTACTGGTCGGTCTGGGACGACGGCTACGAGGAGCTCTACGTCTCGGCCTACTTCCTGGCCACCGGCTCCGCCTACGAGCTGGTGATCGACGGCTTGAGCCTCGGCAGCTTCACTGCCGACGACTGGGGCTACCTGTACGCCAGCTTCGCCTCCGATCCGCAGTGGGACGGCCAGCTCCTGCTGCCGCCGGAGATCCGTCCGGTGTCGGGCATCGACGTGGTGGAGCTGCGCGACGCCGGCGGCGGCGCGGTGGCTGCCGGCTCCTTCTCGAGCCCCTGCGCCGAGATGCCGACCTTCACCGGTGCCTCGACCGGCCTATGCGGCGGCGACGGCGTCATGTACGGGATGGGGAGCTGGTGGACCGCGAGCCTCGGAGACACCACGGTCGCCGAGGGCATCGACATCCTGCTGTGGCCGCCGGACGGCTCCTCCGGCTACCGCGTGGTGATTGACGGCGTCGAGGCCGGCGAGCTCGAGCCGCGGCCCTGGGAGGGCAGCCTGGCGCTCAGCCTCGGCACCTCCGCCGAGCACCCGATCCCACCGGAGCTCGAGCCGGTGGAGGCGATCGACGTCATTCAGGTTCTGGCGGCTGACGGCACGGCCACCTACCAGGGGAGCTTCGCCGACCCGTGCACGCCGGAGGGCGGCGACCCGGGCCCGTTGTCCGGGCTGCACGATGCCCCCGCCAGCGCGCCGGTTCGATAGGCCTCAACGCTCCCACAAAAGGCTGCGCCCCGGTCGAGCGACCGGGGCGCTGCGCGTGAATGCTGTATTGAGCTCCGCCGTCCCGCGCTCGCGGCGGCTGGCAACGCTACTCGATCGAGATGCTCTGCAGCTCCACCGGCACGCCGACCTGGCAGGCGTTGGCGATCAGCAGCGCCCACTGGCCGGTGCAGCCGAGCGCCGAGGCGCCGGAGCCGTTGCTGTAGATCACCTTGAAGTCCGGCCGGTAGGCGTGGGCGATCTCGCCGTCCTGGTAGCTGCCGTCCTGGAGCCCGGCCCCCTGCAGGGTGAGGATGTCGCGGAAAAAGCACTCGTAGGTGGTCACCCCGTTGTGGATCGGGGTGGTGCCGTCGCCCGCATAGTTGGAGGACGCGAAGTGGTTGGAGCCGGTGGGCGAGTACACAGGGCTGTACGCTGCGGTCATGATCTGGCCGCTGAGGGAGTTGCCCGAGGTGTAGGTGCAGAACGCGCCGAGGATGACCACGGTGCCGGAATCCACGGCGCCGGCGAGGTTGTTACCGAACCCGACGTTGTCGAGATAGGCGTAGTTGGCCCAGGTGTAGACGCAGTCGTAGGACTGCAGGGTCGCAACGTCAGGTGTGGCGGCCCTGGTGTCGAAGTAGTCGACCGTGCCGCCGGTGTAGGCCGCGATCGCCGAGCGCAGGGCCGGGTCATCGGCCTCGGACGGCGCGTAGAGAATGGTCTCGCCGACCCTCTGATCCGGCGGTGTGAGCACGTGCTGGCCCAGTATCGCCCCCGGGTCGCTGCTACCGCCGGTGTTCCTGGTCGCAGCCACGCCCAAGCCGGCAAGTACCAACACCACTGCGGCAATCATTACGATCCTTGTCGCCTTCATTTCTCTCTCCTTCCGGTTCGTCTTCCCGCCGGCGACGGACGGAAGACACGGCGCCCCCGTGCTCGCCTCCGCGGTCTGTAGCTCGATCCTGCGGCAGCGCTTCGCACTTGTCAAGAGACGCAGTGGCCGTGGACACCGCGATGCGCCGCGAAGGTGGGTGGCCGGAGCGGCGCCGCCCAAGGCACATCCTCGACGTTGGAGGTTCGCTTCAGTTCAGAAGTAGACGTTGAGGATCGCGTTGAGCGCGAAGAGGTTCGTGTTCGGCAGGTGGGAGTCGTACTGGTAGGTGAGGTTGGCCTCGGCGACGAAGTGCCGCGACAGCGCCACCGTGGTGCCGCCGATCGCACGGATCCGGTTGACCGCGGAGTAGCGCTCGTCGAACGAGCCCTCGAGCGAGGCATACGGCACGACCGAGGTTCCGAGGGCCTGGTACTCCTTCTCTGCCTGCAGGCGGTAGCGGAGCCGCCACGAGAAGTCGCGGTCCTCGCCGATGAATCGGAGGTCGGTCCGGACGCGGTGCGAGATCAGGATTCCATGCCGCAGTGGGTTCCTGAGGTGGAGCTCGAGAAAGGTCTGCCGTTCGGAGTACGACTCGCCATTGTCGTCGAGGCTCTTGCCGGCGAGGTAGCCGGCGCGGACCATGAAGCGGTTCATCTCGGCCGCCCGGACCTCGTCGAACAGGCGCCGCGACACGAGGGGCGCCCCCTCGCGCTTCCACGAGTAGTCCAGCTGCAGSAGGGCGAYCCCYTCSCGGTACTYGGTCTCGAKGTCGCKCGACAGSGASACGCACGGCGASAGCCGGAAGTGATCGTCGAGCYGGATCCAGACGTCGAKCTCCGGCCAGAACTCCTCGCCGGTCYCWCCAGCCRGRGCGASGCCGGGCAGCGCGAGCCAGCCGACGGACGCTACCAGC
Source organism: Holophagae bacterium (assembly GCA_003105185.1). Lineage (GTDB taxonomy): Bacteria > Acidobacteriota > Thermoanaerobaculia > Thermoanaerobaculales > Sulfomarinibacteraceae > FEB-10. The sequence continues at coordinate 17,154 of PQAJ01000050.1, read as the reverse complement.
AACGCGAGCCAGAGGCGGCAGCGCCCCCGGCCCGGGTCAGGCAGCCGCTGGACGAACGACCGCAACCGGTGCCCCTCCCCCGCGGCGACGATCATAGCGCGTCGGCAACGGTGCGACGTCCGACGGGCCGAAGGTCCACAGCCGCCTTGCGGGGTCGTGGAGATTCCGGCCGTTGCCCGGCAATCGCCGCGTCGCTACACTCCCCGTCAGACTTTCGCTCGAAGGAGGCTACGATGACTCGGAAGCCACCAGGTGCCCCGTCCCTGGCGCGCCGGACGCTGCGGCTCTCCCCGCTCTGCGCCGCGATGCTGTTTCTCTCGGTTGGATCGCCTGCCACGGTGTCGGCCCAGCTCAACCAGACCATGCACCAGGACGGCTGGATCCTGGCCGCATCTCACGCGCCCGGCCTCCATGGTTCGATCTGGCGCACCGACCTCTGGATCCACGCTCGCACCTACGGCACTGGATCGGCGACTCTCACGTTCTGCGCGGCAGGTGAGGACGGCACCGACGCCCAGGAGTACGAGCTCGAGTTCGCCGAGGGCGAGAACATCGTCTACGTCGAGGACGTCGTCGACCACTTCCTCCACATCGGCGACGGCCGTTGGCTCGGGGCGATCCACTACGTGTCGGCGTACCCCGTGCAGGTCTACGCCCGGGTGTACTCGATCTCGGCTGACGGGCGCAGATCCTACGGGCAGGTGATCGAGGGCGTGCCAACGGCGGACATGAGCATGGCCGTCGACGAGCCGGGCTATCCGGGCACCGAGGAGGACCAGTGGATGTTCGCGATGAAGCACACCGCGGACGGCCGCTACCGGGTCAACATCGGCATGGTCAACCCGACCGCCGTGGCAACACGCTTCTGGGTGTCGATCTTCGACGCGACCGGGAACGACCCGCCCGGTGGAGGCACCTTGGATTACGAGGTGCAGATGCCGCCGTTCTCGATGCGCCAGCTCAGCGACCCGTTCGCCGATGTCACCGGCGGCGAGTGGAGCTCCTACATCGCGCGGGTCGAGGCCGAAACCGCCGGCAGCGGTGCCTTCGGCTATGCCTCGGTGGTCGACAACGCCACCAACGACGCCTTCTTCGTGCGCGGCACCAAGCGGATGACGCCGGGCGAGTAGCCGCTCGAGGCACTCGCGCCCCGGGAACCTCCACCCGGTCCGGCGATCCGGGAGACAATGGTGAAATGAGCAAGCTCTACCAGCAAGATTTTGCCCGGACGGCCGAACGCGCCGCAGCGGTGCTCGCCGTCCTTGCCGTCGTCGCCCTCGCCTGCCGGCCGGAGGGGCCAGCCAGCCGGCCGGGGACCGCCGGCGCCGCGCTCCCCGCCGGCGCGGCCGAAGCCACGGAAGCGATCACGACCGCGGACCTCCTAGCCGACGTGACCGCGCTTTCGAGCGATGACATGGAGGGGCGGCTGCCCGGCAGCGCCGGTGATGCGCGCGCCCGCTCCTATCTCGCGGCCCGGCTCGCCGAGCTCGGCCTCACGCCGGCCTTCGGCCGGGAAGGCTGGGAGCAGGCGGTCCCGATCGTCGGCGTCACCTCGCACCTGCCCGAGACCTGGGCGTTCCGGGCGCCCGGCGGAGGCGAGGTCGCCTTTCGCCTCGGCGACGAGTACGTGGGCGCGAGCGGCGTCCAGCAGCCGTCGGTGACCATCGACGGCGCCGAGGTCGTGTTCGTGGGCTACGGCATCCAGGCCCCGGAGGAGGGGTGGGACGACTTCAAGGGCGCCGAACTCGCCGGCAAGGTCCTGCTGATGCTCAACGACGACCCGGACTGGGACGAGGGCCTGTTCGGCGGCGAGCGCAAGCTCTCCTACGGGCGCTGGACCTACAAGTACGAGAGCGCCGCCCGCCAGGGCGCAGCGGCGGCGATCATCATCCACACCACGCCGTCGGCCGGTTACCCATGGCAGGTCGTGCGCACCGGCTGGAGCGGCGAGCAGTTCGAGCTCGCTGCCGGCGCCGAACCGCGGACTCGGCTCCGGGCCTGGCTCACGGAAGATGCCTCCCGCCGCCTGGTCGCGCTGTCGGGCCGCGACCTCGACCAACTCATCGAGTCGGCCCGCTCGCCGGGCTTCGTCCCGGTCGCCCTCGGGGTGACGACCTCGCTGCGCTTCGACGTCGAGCTGCAGGCCGGCGCCACCGCCAACGTCGGCGGGATTCTACGCGGCGCCGACCCCGTGCTCGCCGACGAGCTGGTGGCGATCACGGCGCACCACGACCACTTCGGCATCGGCGCACCCGACGCGACGGGTGATGCCATCTACAACGGCGCGCTCGACAACGGCGTCGCCATGGCGCAGGCGCTGGCCGTGGCCCGGGCCTTCACCGCACTGCCGTCTTCCCCGCGGCGCAGCCTCCTCATCCTGTTCCCGGCGGCCGAGGAGCAGGGCATCCTCGGGTCGGCCTACTTCGTGCGCAGCCGGGCCTTCCACCCCGGCCGATTCGCAGCCGACATCAACTTCGAGCTCGGCAACGTCTGGGGCCTGACGCGCGACGTGACCGTGTTCGGCAAGGGCAAGTCCGAGCTCGACGAGCTGCTCGCTGCCCTCGCCGCGGACCAGGGGCGGGTGCTGGTCGAGGAGCCCGACGTGCGCGCGGGCTGGTTCTACCGCTCGGACCAGATCAGCTTCGCCCGGGCCGGAGTGCCGGCAATCTGGTTCAAGTCCGGCACCGACTTCATCGGCCGGCCGGCGGGCTGGGGCGAGGCGCAGTACGCCGGGTGGATCGAGCGCCGCTACCACCAGCCGAGCGACGAGGTCGATCCCTCCTGGAACCTCGACGGCCTGGTCCAGGACGCCCAGCTGGCGTTCCTGCTCGCGGCGACGGTCGCCAACCGCGACGCGGCGCCGGCCTGGGTCGCAGGCGACGAGTTCGAGGACGAGCGCCTCGCCTCCCTCGCCACCCTCCAATAGAACTTGTAGCGCAGCCATCCTGCCTGCGGCTTCCAGCCCGCCGAACGGCATCCTGCGGCGCGGCGATACCTGCCGAGGCCGATGGAATTGACGTCCTGCCCTGCGTTGACCCTGGTGCCCCGCGCGGGGAACGAGGCGCGCAGAGGCCGGCTCCGGGCACCGCGGCGGGCCTGCGAAGCTGAAGCCTACCCGTTGGTCCGTCGTCGCTCAGCGGGTGGGACCATCGCCTCCAGGTATGAACGCCAACGCTGCTCGAACACGGGTGCCATCTCCGCAGCCAGCTCGGCGGCGGTGGGCGTCTCGAGGGTCTGGAGAGTCACTGTCGGGAGCTGAGCCGGGTTCGGATCGTTCGGGAAGAGCGGGCCGGCGACGATTCTGAACGACCCGACAAAGACCGCCGATGACGGGGCAACCTCGAACCTGATCGGCTCCGGGAGCGTGAGGAAGAAGTCCATCCCACGAACGCTGTAGGGCACGTCTCGGATCTCCATTTCACCCGGTGCGAGGTCGGAAGCCAGGAAGATGAACCCCTGGCCTCTCTCGCATCCATTGGCAAAGAAGAACTGGGGCTCGGGCCGGACGGTGGTACTGAGCAGTATGCGGCGGAGTCCGTCCGGGTGGCATCGCTCCTCCTCGATGCCCATCGCGGGGTCCCACTGCGCCCGCAGCGTCGTCTCGACGTAGCCGAAGGCGAAGCCGCGGTCGGGCGCCGTCGGCTGCTTGTCGAAGATTCTCTTCATGTCCTTCCAGCAGATCGGCAGCTCGGACTTGTCCTTCTTGCCGCCGGCGGCGAGCGGCAACGCCACGGCGGCCGCAGCCGCAGCCGCCATCAACACCCGCAACGAGTGACGCAGCCACACCGTTCCACGCGGGCTCCTCATAGCTAGCTCCTCCCCCCCTCCCGGTCGTTTCGCAGGCCGGTCGCGGGGAACCCAGGAAGTACTCTGGCCTCGATCTCTGCGGTCACTATGGGCCGCGCTGGGCGCGTGTGCAAGGGGTGGGCGGCGGGCAAGTCTCCCGGCCGCGCCGCCCACCTCAAGTCCACAACAGTGCCAGGCACCGACGACCGCATCTGTCGTGCAACCACACATGCCACCAACGCGAGCCCGCTCTCAGACGAGCCCGCCCTCAGGTGGCCGACCTACGGCATCGGCCTGAGGTTGATCTCCCGCATGTAGGTGGTGCCGAGGTACTCGCGCATCGTGAAGCGCACCTCGGTCATCTCACTCTGCTTCTTCTCGTCGTCGGTCTTGTACTGCTTGGCCTCGATCGCCTTCCACTTGTCCTCGTCGGCCTTGCTGTAGTCGAGCGCCTTGCCGTAGCTGGGGTAGAGGGTGGCGACCGCCACGTCCCAGTCCCCAGCGCCCTTCGGGTCCTTCACGAACACCTTGAAGTCAAGGATCAGCCCTTCCTTCTTCGCCTCCTCGCTGCTCGGGAAGAAGTTCTGGCGCAGGAAGGCCATGTAGTCCTCGAAGTGTCCCTGGGTCGTCCGGTAGTGGCTCACCACCCACACTGGACCCTCGGTGTAGTGCTCCTGGGCATACCCGGTGGCTGCCAACACAAGGCACAGAACTCCTGCCAGAATGACTGCACGTCGCATGATTGTCTCCCTTCGCTGAGTGAATACCGGAAATGTCGGCCCCGAATTCCCGCCTGTCAAGGGCGACGGCGACGGCGTTCAAGCTGGCGATCGGTGTTGCAGGCGAGGGAGTCGATTCCGCTCGACGCCAGGCTGCCGGTGATCTGTCGAGGGGGCAGCGCCCGCGGCAGCCAGACCTCAAGTTGGCTGCAGCCCGCGTCGACAGCGCCGGGTCACGGCTCCGTGTCCGGGGTGGCGGGCGCCGGGAACCTCACGCGCCGGTCCGCTCCACCTCCCTGCGGTGCGTGGCGATCTCCTCCATCAGGTCGAGCTGGATCTTCTGGATCTCCAGCAGCCGCTGCCACTGCCGGCTCAAGAGGTGGTCGAAGCGGGCGTTCAGCAGCCGAACCTCGAGCTCGGCCTTGAGGTTGACGCGGTAGTCGTGCTCCGAGCGCAGCCTGTCCTTCGCCTCCTGGCGGTTCTGACTCATCATGATGATCGGCGCCTGCATCGCGGCCACGCAGGACAGGATCAGATTGAGGAGAATGAAGGGATAGGGGTCGAACTGGCGGGCAAGCAGCGCGGTCGAGTTGACGAAGACCCACACCAGCAGCACCGCGCCGAAGCTAAGCAGGAAGGCCCAGCTTCCCCCGAACCGGGCGACCCGGTCGGCGACCCACTGGCCCGGCGAGAGGCGCTCCTCGAACTCCTTGTTGACGTCCGCCGCGAGCAGCTCCTGCTCCTTGAGCGCGGTGACGACCTGGGCGTCCAGCACCGAAAGCTCGCCACGCTCGTCGGTGAGCATCTCCTCCACCAACTCTATCCGATAGCGGTGGATGTCGTCGGCGCAGATCATGCCGCCGGGCTGCCAGTCGGGATGGTCCCGGCGGACCCGCTCCTGGATCGATTGGCGCACCAGATCCGAGGGCAGCCCATCGTCGGGGCCGAGCGCCCGTCCGCAGACGCTGCAGATTCTCCGATCATCAGCTCGCATGGTCTCCTCCGGTCGCGTTCCGCGGGTGTGACGTTGTCGCGGGTCTCCCCGATCAGCATAGCGACACCCTGCGGCAATTGCGTCGGCCGTGACGGACGTGGGTGAGCGAGGTCGTCGAGCGGCTCGCGCGGCATGAAGGGACGGGCCGCGCGGGCACGATCGGCTCCGGCGAGCATGCGCTATAGTCGCGCCGTGACGGCCGACGACCGGACCAGCCGCACCATTCTGCGGCGGATCGCGCACCGGGCGATGCTCGAGCGCGGCCTCGAGCCAGACTTCTCGCCCGCGGTGACGGCAGAGCTGGCGAGGATCCGGGTGGCACCGGCGCCCCCGGCTGCGGCGCGCGACCTGCGCCACCTGAAGTGGTGCTCCATCGACAATGACGACTCGCTCGACCTCGACCAGCTCACGGTGGCGCAGGCGCTGCCCGGCGGCGCGGCCCAGCTGCTGGTCGCGGTCGCCGACGTGGACGCCCTGGTGGCCAAGGGGTCGGCCGTCGACGCGCACGCGCAGACAAACACGACCTCGGTCTACACCGCGGCCGAGATCTTCCCCATGCTGCCCGAGCGGCTGTCCACCRACCTCAGCTCGCTCGCCGMCCAWCAGGACCGCCCCGCGGTCGTGGTCGAGATGACGATMRGGSAGGACGGCTCCCTSGATGGYGCCGACCTCTAYCAGGCYYTCGTCCACAACCACGCCAAGCTCGCCTACAACGGGGTCGCAGCCTGGCTGGAGGGCAACGGTTCGATGCCGGAGGCGGTGGCCGCCGTCCCCGGCCTGGAGGCCAACCTGCGGCTCCAGGACGCGATGGCGCAGAAGCTGAGGACGCTCCGGCACGAGCACGGCGCCCTCGGCCTGCAAACCATCGAGGCGCGGGCGGTGTTCGACGCCGATCAGATCCAGGACCTCGCCGCCGAGGAGAAGAACCGCGCCAAGGAGCTGATCGAGGACTCCATGATCGCGGCCAACGGCGTCACCGCCCGCTTCTTGGAGGGCCGGGGCTTCCCCTCGCTGCGCCGGGTGGTGCGGACGCCGAAGCGCTGGGAGCGCATCGTCGAGCTCGCCGCGGAGCTCGGCGAGCGGCTCCCCGCCACGCCCGACGCGCGCTCGCTCGCGCTTTTCCTGGCCAAACGCCAGGCCGCCGACCCGCTCCGCTTCCCCGACCTGTCGCTGGCCGTGGTCAAGCTGCTCGGGGCGGGCGAGTACGTCGTCGAACTGCCAGGAGGCTCTGCGCCCGGTCACTTCGGCCTGGCGGTCAGGGACTACACCCACTCGACGGCGCCCAACCGCCGCTTCCCGGACCTGATCACGCAGCGCCTGCTCAAGGCCGCGCTGGCCGGGGGGCCGCCGCCCTACGCCGCCGACGAGCTCGCCGCGCTCGCCACCCACTGCACCGTCCAGGAGGATGCCGCCAACAAGGTGGAGCGCCAGGTCGCCAAGTCGGCGGCGGCGCTGCTGCTCTCCCCGCACGTCGGAGAGCGGTTCGACGCGATCGTCACCGGCGCCGCGGCCAAGGGCACCTGGGTTCGCATCTTCAAGCCGCCCGTGGAAGGGAAGGTGGTCGAGGGCTCAGCTGGCCTCGACGTCGGGCACCGGGTGCGGGTGCAGCTCATTCACACCGACGTCGAGCGCGGCTTCATCGACTTCAGGTGCGTGGGCGACTCCCGCCGCGGCTGAGCAAGACCCCGATCCCCGCATCTGGAGATCGTCGTGAATCAATACACTGAGCCGCACGGGCCCGTCTCTGATCGGCAGGTCGCCTTTGCTCTTCGACCGCCGGCCTCGAGCGCTGAATCGCCGAGCCCCTGTCCCTATCCCGGGCGGTAGGGGTTGAAGATCGGCTCCCACTGGGCCTTGCGGATGACCTTCTCGAGGTCCTTGTCCTCCAGCAGCCGCCCGAGGCCGGAGTCCCGCGCTTCCTTCGCCACGGCCATGGCGACCGTGAACGAGACCTCCCGGATATCCTTCATCTCGGGCAGCAGCATGCCGTGCGCTTCCTGCTCGTGCGTGACCATGCCGCTCAGGGCCTTGCTCGCCGCCAGGAACATCTCGTCCGTCACCTTGAGCGCCTTCGCGCACAGTGCCCCGAGGCCCATCCCCGGGAAGATGTACATGTTGTTGCACTGGGAGACCGCGATCGGGCTGCCCTCCCACTCGACGGGCGCGAACGGGCTGCCGGTGGCGATGAGGCCCTTGCCCTTCGTGGCCCTGGCCACCTCCTCGGGCGTGCACTCGGACTTGAACGTCGGGTTGGACAGCGCGAGGACCACCGGACGCTCGGTGTTCTGCGCCACCTCCGCCAGGATCTTCTCCGAGAACAGCCCCCGCTTCGCGGTCACACCTATGAGCACGGTCGGCTTGGCGTTCGCGACGACGTCCTGGAACGAGATCTTGCCGGCGGTCTCCAGCTTCCATTCCGCCACGGCCTCTCTGGGCTGGGCAAACGGCCACTGCGGGCGCTCGAGCTCCGGGTCGTCCTCGACGAGCAGGCCCTGCATGTCGACGGCGAAGATCCGGCTGCGCGCCTCGGCGTCGGTGAGCCCCTCCTCCTTCAGCATGGTCCGGATGCAGGAGCCGATGCCGGTGCCGGCCTGGCCCATGCCCACGATGACGAAGCGCTGCTCCTTGAAGGAGCTCTTCTTGATGCGCATCGCGGTCATCAGGGCCGCGAGCGAGATCGAGCCGGTGCCCTGGATGTCGTCATTGAACGAGAGCAGGCGGTTGCGGTATCGCTCGAGGTTCTTGAAGGCCTTGTGCTTCGCGAAGTCCTCCCACTGCAGGAGGGCGTCGGGGAAGTTCCTCTTCACGCCGAGGACGAACTTCTCGATGAAGTCCTCGTAGGGCTTGCCTTCCAGGCGCGGGTGCTTGTAGCCGAGGTAGAGCGGGTCCTTCAGAAGGCGCTCGTTGTTCGTTCCCACATCGAGCGAGATCGGCAGGCAGCACGCGGGGTGCAGGCCCCCCGCCGCCACGTACAGGGCGACCTTGCCGACCGGGATGCCCATGCCGTCCGAGCCCAGGTCGCCCAGCCCGAGGATGCGCTCGCCGTCGGTGACGACGATCAGGTAGACCTGGGGCAGGTGGACGCTCTGGAAGATCTGGTCGATGCGGTTGATGTTGTCAGGGCTGATGAAGATGCCGCGATAGCGGCGGGTGATGTGGCTGGCCTGGAGGCAGGCCTGGCCCACGGTCGGCGTGTAGACGATCGGGACCATTTCCTCGAGGTTCTCGCACAGGACCTTGTAGAAGAGCGGCTCGCTGCGGTCGAGCAGGCCCATCAGGAAGATGTAGCGCTCGAGGTCGTCGGGCTTGCGCCGGTAGTTCTGGAGGCTGCGCTGCACCTGCGTCTCGAGGTCGCCGACGCCGGACCTCAGGAGGCCCTCGAGGTCGAGGGCCATGCGCTCCTCGAGGGTGAAGGCCGAGGCCTTGTTGAGCAGCGCGTCGTTCAGGAGCTGCTGGCCGCGGAGGTAGACCTCGTAGTACTCCTCGCCGGTCAGCGCATCGATCTTGATCGAGAAGGTCTTCATGGGACTCTCCCCTTCCACCGAAACGCATGGATTATAGACCCGGCGGCGCCTCGCCGCTGCCGACGCCGGCCCGTTCGGAGCGCGGGGGTGCCCGCGACTGGCGTCACCAGGAATGGAGAGGAAGGGACCGCCCGGACCGCTACTCGGCGAGCCTCACCAGGCGGAAGCCCGCCGCGGCCAGGCGATCGTCGGGGTCTTGCCAGCCGCGGACTGCCGAGCGCGCGGCCACGGCCTTGCCGCCGAAGCTGCCCCCCCGGATCACCCTGAGGGTGCCCCCAGGCGGACCGGTCGGATCGGTGGCGCTTCCCGACGGGTACTCCGCGTACCAGTCCCAGCACCACTCCCGCACGTTGCCCGACATGTCGCGGAGACCCCAGGCGTTCGCCTGCTTGCCGCCCACCGGCTGCGTCGTGCCGCCCGAGTTGGCCCCGATCCACGCGACCGCGTCGGGATCGTCCCCCCCCGCCCACGCGGAACCGCCTCCTGCCCGCGCCGCGTACTCCCACTCCGCCTCGGTCGGCAATCGGTAACCRGTGCAGCCCAACCCCTTGAAGGTCACCGAGGCGCCGCTGGTCTGGTAGCACTCGTCCAACCCTGCCTTGCGAGAGAGCCGGTTCGCGTAGTCGATCGCCTCGAACCAGCTCACCTGCTCSACCGGGCAGCTCGCTCCGCAGTTCGAGTGGCGCGACGGGTTCGACCCCATCACCGCCTGCCACGGCCCCTGCGTCACCTCGGTCTCCGCCATCCAGTACGCCCGCGTGATCTCGACGCGGTGCTGGGATTCGTCAGGGTTGCGGCCGGCCTCGTCGTCGGGGCTACCGATCGTGAAGGACCCCGCCGGGATGTAGCGGTAGACGGCCCCATCAGCTGGGTCCGTCCGCGACGCCCCGGCTCCGGTCTGGGCAGCCGCGCCTCCCGGGGCGGCAGGAACTTCCTGCGCGGCTGACGGGCTCGCGACGAGTGCGCCCGCGAGCAGTGCGAGGAACAGCGGCCACGGCCTCATGCATGCGCGCATCGCGAATCACTCCCTCCTGCCGGAACGTGCGGGCTCTATCGAGTGATTTCTACGCACGCTCACTCTAGGGCCCCACGTGCGGTCGGGTCAAGCCGGCCCTCGAATATCCGTCGTGACGTCACCGGCCGGCACCTCGTCGTGGTCGGCGACGGTGCCGTAGACTGAGGATCGCAGTTATCGAGCGGAGTGGCGGGATCGGGCGCGGCGTCGCGCGCCAGGATCAACCGTAGCGGCCCTCGATGTACTCCAGGGTCTTGGGGTTCTTCGGGTTGAGGAAGAGGTCCTCGGTGGGCGCGTGCTCGACCAGCTTCCCCATGAGCATGAAGATGGACTCGTCGGAGGCACGCCGGGCCTGGGCCATGTTGTGGGTGACAATGACGATGGTGTAGCGGCCCTTGAGCTCGAACATCAGCTCTTCGATCCCCCGGGTGCCCTCGACGTCGAGCGCCGAGCACGGCTCGTCCATCAGGATGACCTCGGGCTTGAGCGGGAGCAGGCGCGCGATGCAGAGCTTCTGCTGCTGCTCGAGCTGCAGGGTGGTCGCCTTGACCTTGAGCCGGTCCCTGAGGTCCTTCCAGAGGCCGACCTCGGTGAGCGCCTTCTCGACCGCGACGTCGAGATCGGCCCGCTTGAGCGCGCTGCGGTCGGAGTGGATGCGCAGCCCGAACACGACGTTCTCGTACACCGACACCGGCAGCGGGTTGGGGCGCTGGAAGACCATGCCGACCGACTTGCGCAGCTCGATGAGCGATACGTCGGGGTCGTAGATGTTCCTGCCGAGGACGATGATCTCGCCGGTGGTGCGGACGTAGTCGTAGCGCTCGTTGACCCGGTTGAAGCAGCGCAGCAGGGTCGTCTTGCCGCACCCGGAGGGGCCGATCATGGAGGTGATCAGGCCGCGGCGAATCCCGACCGAGATGTCGCTGAGGGCCTGGAACGCGCCGTAGTAGAGGTTCAACCCCCGGGTGATGATGCTGAGCTCGCCCGGGCCGCTCATCCGAAGATCCCGTTGACGTAGTCGTAGGTGCGGCGATCGGCGGGATGGTCGGAGAACACGATCTCGCTCGGGCCGAGCTCCACGATCTCGCCGTTCCACAGGAACATCGTGCGGTCGGCGAGGCGCCGCGCCTGTTGCACCAGGTTGGTGACCAGGATGATCGTGATCTCGCGGCGAAGGCCCTTGAGCACGTCCTCGATGCGCATGGTGGTGACCGGGTCGATGGCGATCGAGAACTCGTCGAGGCAGAGGATCTCGGGCTGGTGTGACAGCGCGCGGGCGATCGTCAGCCGCTGCTGCTGGCCGCCGGACAGGGCGGTGCCGAGGCTCGACAGCCGGTCCTTGACCTCGTCCCACAGCGCCGCCTGCGTGAGGCACCGCTCGACGATGTCGTCGAGCTCGCGCTTCGCCGTCATGCCGGAGCAGCGCGGCGCGAACGCGACGTTGTCGTAGATCGACATCGGCAGCCCGACCGGCAGCGGGGCGACCATGCCGACCCGGCGCCGCAGCCCGAACACGTCCTTGACGCGGCGGATGTCGTCGCCGTCTACCCGGATGCTGCCGGAGACGGTGGCGCTGGGAATGAAGTCGGTGGTCCGGTTGAGACAGCGCAGCAGCGAGGTCTTGCCGGACTGGGCCGGCCCGATGACGGCGAAGATCTCGTTGCGGTCGATGGCGAAGGAGATGCCGTGGAGCACCTCCTTGATGCCGTAGGCCAGGCGCAGGCCCTCGACCTCGACGATCCGGCTGCTGCCGCCCATCTCGTCACCACCTCTTGCGCCGGCGCATGAAGACGCGCGCCGCGATCGCCGTGGCGTTGACCAGCAGCACCGAGCCCAGGAGCACGATCGCGGTGGCGTAGGGGATCGACTCCTTGACGTTGGGCACCTGGGTGGAGACGGTGTAGAGGTGCATGGACAGCGCCATGCACTGGTCGCCGAGCCGGTACGGGAAGAGGTCGCCGCGCTGCACCGCCTTGTAGAAGACGGCGCCGGTGAACATGATCGGGGCCGTCTCGCCGGCGGCGCGGGAGACCTGGAGAATGATGCCGGTGAGGATGCCCGAGATCGAGTTGGGCAGGACAACGGCCCGGATCGTCTGCCAGCGGGTCGCACCGACGTTCCAGCAGGCCTCACGGAACGCTCGCGGGACCGAGGCCAGCGCCTCGCGGGTGCTGGCGATGATCACCGGCAGCGTCATGATCGCCAGCGTCAAGGACGCCGACAGGATGGAGAAGCCGAACTGCGCTGCGTAGACGAAGGCGCCCAGGCCGAACAGGGCGTGGACGATGCTCGGCACGCCGGCCAGGTTGATGACCGCCAGGTTGATGAGACGGTTGAACCAGTTGTCGCGGGCGTACTCGTTGAGGTAGATGGCCGCCAGCACGCCGATCGGCGCCGCCACCGCGAGCGAGATCGTCACCAGGTAGAGGGTGCCGACGAACGCCGGCCAGATGCCGCCCTCCCGCATGCCCTTGCGCGGCAGGTCGACCAGGAACTCCCAGCCGAGCGACGGCCAGGCCCGGTACAGGAGGTAGGTGACGATGCCGATGAGCGGGGCGACCATGGCCAGGGCCATCGCGCCGAACACCCACTTCGCGACCTTCTGGGCGCGCTCGCTGCGGGCCGCCTGAGCGGTCCGGGCGAAGCGCTGCGTGGTGGGGCCGGTGCTCGCCATCCGCCTACTTCCGCCGAATCCCGCGCACCACGAGGTCCGCGGCGACGTTCACGACCATGGTGATCCAGAACAGCAGGACGCCGGTCAGGAAGAGCACGCGGTAGTGGCTGGAGCCGGCCGGGGCCTCGCCGAGCTCGGCGGCCACGTTGGCGGTCAGCGTGCGCACCGAGTTCAGGAGCCCGTCGGGGATGTGCACCGCGTGGCCGGTCGCCATGAGCACGGCCATGGTCTCGCCGACGGCGCGGCCGACGCCGAGCAGCACGGCCGCAAGCAGGCCGTTCTTGGCCGCCGGCAGGAGGACCCGGTAGACGGTCTGCCAGCGGGTCGCGCCGAGGGCGACGGCGGCCTCGCGGTAGGAGTCGGGCACGGCCCGCAGCGCGTCCTCGCCGATCGAGACGATGATCGGCACGCTCATCAGGGCGAGGATGACGCCGCCGTTGAGCAGGTTGACGCCGACCGCGGTCCCGGTCAGGGTGACGATGATCTTGCTCATCACGGTCAGGCCGACGAAACCCCAGACCACGCTCGGGATGGCGGCCAGCAGCTCGATGACGATCTTGAGCGTCTCCTTGAGCTTGGGTGAGCAGAACTCGGACACGAAGATGGCGGCGCCCAGCCCGAACGGGACTGCGAGCACGATCGCGACCGCGGTCACCGACAGCGTGCCCACGGTAAGGGCGAGCGTCCCGTAGCGGACGTTGCTGACCGAGGTCGGGTACCACTCGGTCGAGAACAGGAACTCGAGGATGTGGAAGTCCTTGCTCCACAGCACTGGGGCTGCCTCGCGGAAGATGAAGAAAAAGATCGCGACCACGAAGATGACGGCGCTGACGCCGCTGAGCTTGATCAGGGCCTCGATGACCCGTTCGCCGAGGAGCGACAGCGTGGACCGGGTCGGCCGCCGCTCCGCGGCCGCGCCTCCGGGCGTGAGCGGGACCGCGCTCACGGGACGATCCCGGCGCCGATCGCCGCGCCCGCAGTGCGGCCGCACCACGGTGGGAGGAGCCTCAAGCGCCGCCCCCRCCCGGGTTCACCGGCACGTAGCCGTTCTCCTCGAGGATCCTCTGGCCGGCGGGGGAGAGGATCCASTCGATGTACYCCTTGACCGCRCCCTGCGGCTCGCCGAGCGTGTAGACCTGGAGGGAGCGGGCCAGCGGGTAGGCCTTGCTGAGCGTGTTCTCRACGTTGGGCTCGTAGGCCGGCTCCCCTGCCGCGCGGGCGATCCTGAGCATCTTCACGGCGCCCGTCGCGTACCCCATGCCGCTGTAGCCGATGGCCGTCTTGGTGTTGCCGACGAGCTCGACGACCTCCTTGGAGCCGTTCATGTCGCGCGAGCCGAGCTTGAAGTCCTTGGTGCCGAGGACGTGCTCTCGGAAGAACTCGTAGGTCCCCGAGCTCGACTGGCGGGAGACCCTGACGATGGTGTCGTCGCCGACTCCGGGGATCGAGACCCCGAGGTCGGACCACCGCACGGCCTTGCCGTCCTCGGCGAAGATGTCGGCGAGCTGCTCGATGGTGATCTCGCTCAGCGGATTGTCGATGTGCACGAAGACGGCGAGCGCGTCGTAGCCGACGATGAACTCCCTGGGCTCCTGGCCGGTGTTCTTCCTGGCCTGCTCGACCTCCTCGGGCTTCATGTTGCGACTGGCGTTGGCGATGTCGATAGTGCCCCGCTCCAGCGCCGCGATCCCGACGCCGGAGCCGCCGCCCGAGACCTCCACCCCGACGCCGGGCTGGACCTTGGTGTACTCCTCGGCCCAGGCCTGGGCGACGTTGACCATCGTGTCCGAGCCGCGAACCTGGATTGTCGTGACGCCGGAGCCGCCGCCGCTCTTTCCGCAGGCCGCCGGCAGCAGCGCGATCACGACCAGCGTCAGGACGATGGGCAGCGCGGACATCACAGGAGCTCTGCGCAGAGTGGTCATGGCTGGTTCCTTTCGGGGTCACCGAGGTCGTTGGTATCGAGTGCCGTCACTGCCGCCGGAGGCCTGGCCCGGATCGCGGCCGGACGGCGGCCGTGGACTGCGCCGGACCACGGCGTTCGGTCGGCGCGTTGCCTTGCGAGGCAGGAGCCTCGCACGGCGGCCGGGAAGCGGGAGGGCGTGGCGTTGATCGTCATCCCTCCTCGGTGTCGCGGATCGCGGAGACCAGGTCGCGGACCTGCTCTTCGACGAACGAGTAGGCCCTCTGATAGGCGGCGGTGACTGTCGCCTCGTCGCCCTCGACGGCGCTCGGGTCGTCGATCGACCAGTCGAGCATCACCGTGTGCCGGGGACGGCGCGGGAAGGCGTGACGGGCCTCCGGAGCGAGCAGGACGATGACGTCCTCGTGGTCGAGGTTGGCGACGCTGGTCACGGCCCTGGGCACGAACCGGCTCACATCGAAGCCACGCGACGCCATGAACCGGATCGTCGGCTCGGTCACGGGGGCCGGGGTCAGACCTGCGCTCGAGAATACGAAGTCGGGCTCGTTGAGCGCCGTGCCGATCTTCTCCGCGATGACACTACGGCACGCGTTGTGCTCATCGACGAAGAGAACCTGGAAAACGTCGGAGCCGGGGTGCTTGGCAATCTCCCCGGTGCACATGTAGAGCGTCTCCATGCTGATGTTGCGGGCCTGGTCGGAGACCCGCTCGAGGCGACGGGCCACCATGATGAGCGGGTTGAGAGCCTCGAACGGCAGCCGGCCCTCCTTGTACGCCGAGGTGAGGTCTTTGGTCAGCTTGTCGCGCAACAGGTCGACCGCCTCGTCGGACTCGATCGTCTTGCGGGCGAGGTCGGCATCCTGGTGGACGAAGGCCTGGATGGCGTCGTGCAGCATCGGCACCGCCAGGTTGACCACTTGCTGCAGGCCTTCGAGCGGCAAGGGAGCGTCCACCTCGGTCAGCTTGAGGGCCTGGCGGGCGATGCTCTCGGCGTAGTCGCCGACTCGCTCGAGCTCCAGGTTGACCTTGACCGTCGAATAGGCAAAGCGGAGCAGGCTCGCGGCCGGCTGGTAGCGGACCAGGAACTGCAGGCACAGCTTGTCGAGCTGCTTCTCGGCCTGGTCAATGAACTGGTCGCGAAGGATCACTGCGAACGCGAGCTGGCGGTCTTGCTCGAGCACCGCCCGGATGCTGGCCTGGATCGCCCTCTCGGCCAGCCCGCCCATGTCGACGACCTTGAGGCGGATTCGCTCCAGATCCTGCTGCAGTGACGCCTCCAGGTGGGTCGCCATGGCTGTTAGCCTCGCTTTCATCGCAGACGGGTCAGAGGCTGCCCGTTGATCGTCGGAAGTCTACCATCCGGGACGTCGAGGCACCGCGGCGTTGCCGGGACCAGGAACGGGTCGTCGATCACGGACATGGCAACGGCGAGCCACCGTCCCGTTGCCGGGCCGAACCGATCAGGACGATGAGCTTCGGCACACGCTCTCAAGCGCTTTGTGGAGTAGACTGCCGACCGGACAGGCGCCCCTGTCGCGGCGTTCAAGGAGTGAGCGATGAATCCCACGGCCAGGAAGAGCTTTGCGACCGCATTGACCGTCGTCACCGCCGCTCTGCTGACGACCGCGCCGGCGCTCGCCGTGACGCCCAAGGAGCCTCGAGACCAGCTCGACCTGCTGGTCACCATCGACCCCAGCCTGCGAGTGGTGGAGGTCAACGTCGACGCCGCCACGTTCAACGGCCCGCTGCCCGGCGTGCAGGCGATGGAGGACTTTCGCGCCGAGCACGGCTCCGCCTGGCGGTTCACCGTCGACCTGCGGCGGGGGGTGACCAGCCTGCTCGACGGCGGCGCAATTCCGATCATCCCGGGCGCGGCCAACGATCTGGCCTGGGAGGACTTCGCGCCCGGCTGCTCGAGCTACGACTGCCTGCCGGTCGCGACGGTCGAGGCGCTGGCGCGCAGCTTCATCGACGCCAACTCCGAGGCGCTCGGGCTGCGATCGGCCGACCTCGTGCTCGATCCCGAGGGCTCGGGGGTGTTCAGTGACCACCTCTACTTCCTGCGCTTCGGCTGGACCGTCGACGGCGTGCCGGTGGAGCACGCCTCGGTCTCGGTGCGCATCAACAGCGGCAACCTGATCCAGGTCGCGAGCGAGCGGGTGGGCACGACGATGCTCGACGTCCAGCCCGTTTTCGGCGTTGCCGACGCCCGCGCCATCCTCGAGGATTTCCTGGGACCCTTCGGGGGCTCGAACGACGTGATTGTCGATGAGGGCTCGCTGCGGATCGTACCGGTGACCCCGGCCGGCCAGGACCCCGACAATTTCGAGGGACCGGCCGGCAGCGGCATCGACTACCGCCTGGCCTGGCGCTTCGCCTTCATCCGCAAGGGCGTGGTCGGCACCTGGGAGGGGCTGGTGGACGCCCACACCGGCGCGCTGCTGCGCTTCGTCGACGCCAACCGCTACGGCCGCATCCACGGCGGCGCCTACCCCGGCGACAACCACACCGGCGAGGC
>PQAJ01000049.1 GCA_003105185.1 Holophagae bacterium | reverse complement strand
AGAGCATCCTCAAAGGGAAGGACAAGAGCTCTTGAGGATCCCGTTTTTCCGCCGGCCCTCCGCCGGCGGTGGCGGGAGGGACACCGGACGATAACGGCGGTCGAGCCGTCAGGTGGAAGGCGCCATCGCTACGCCAACGGAAGACAAGGAACCCCTCCGGGAGATGTCCTTCTACGATCACCTCGATGATCTTCGCAAGGTGATCGTGCAGTCGGCCGTCGTCCTCCTGGCCGCGATGATCGCCTGCTGGTTTTTGAGCGGGCGGATTCTCGAGTATCTCATCCGCCCGTTTCCGGTGGACCACCTCGTGTTCACGGACCCGATCGAAGCTTTCATGGTGAGGGTGCGGATCAGCGTCGTCGGAGCGCTGATGGCGGGCTTCCCGTTCGTGCTCTTCAGAGTGTGGGCGTTCGTCTCCCCCGGGCTCTTCGCCCACGAGCGAAAAAAGATATTACCGTTCGTCGTCGCGAGCTCGGCGTTGTTCTACGCCGGGGTCGTGTTCTGTTATCTCGTGCTCATCCCGATCGTTCTCGAGTTTCTGCTCGGGTTCAAGGTGCCGCGTCTCGACCCGATGATATCCGTGAACTCGTATTTCGGTTTTGTGGCGAGGTTGTGCTTTGCGTTCGGCGTCGTGTTTCAACTTCCGATCGTGGTGCTCGTGCTGAGCATCATCGGGATCGTGACCCCCGCCTGGCTTCTCCGCCAGTGGCGCTACGGGGTCGTGGGGATCGCGGTCGCGGCGGCTGTCTTTACTCCGCCTGACGTGATATCGATGATCGCGATGGGGGTGCCGCTCATCGTGCTCTACGCGGCGAGCGTCGCTCTGGCGTTCGTGATCGTGCGGAAAAAGCCGCCGCGCGAATAGACGCGCGGGGCTTGACACCGCCGCGGCGCGGTTGTACGTTGTCGCCGCCTCGCCCCGAGGCGCGCGGAAAACCAACAAGGGGTGCCGATTGGCGAGAAGAACCAAGACAGTCGCAAGGAAGCTTGTGGAGTTCGCGCTGGGCAAGAAGGCGGAGGACGTGGTGTTGCTCGATCTCCGGAAGGTCACGACGATGGCCGATTTCTTCGTGATCTGCACGGGGAGGTCGGACGTTCAGGTGAAGGCGATCGCAGACGCCGTGATCGACGGAGCGCGGGAAGAGGGGATCAAGGCGTATCACGTCGAGGGAATGGAGGGCCGCACCTGGGTGCTCGTCGATTTCGTGGACGTGGTCGTGCACGTGTTCCGGCCGGACACCCGGGCGTACTACCAGCTCGAGAGACTGTGGAGGGACGCCGAGGTCGAGGAATTCGACTACGAGAAGGACTGATCCGCGGTGGGTTTCAAGGAGACGATCGAGAAGTGTTTTGCCGACGCGGTCGCCGCGGCCGGCTACTCCGGCTCGGGGACCCGGCTCGTGCTCGAGAAGCCGCGTGCGCGGGAGCACGGGGACATCGCGTGCCCGATCGCGATGTCGCTCGCCCGCGAGTTCAAGAAGAACCCGATGGAGATCGCGGAGAAGATCGCGGCGCGGGTCGTGTTCCCGGCGGGGACGGTCGCCTCGGCGGAGGTCGCCAGACCCGGGTACATCAACCTCAAGATCGCCGGGCCGGTCCTCATCGAGAACCTCCGCGACGTCCGGGCCAGGGGAGAAACCTACGGTTCGAGCGCTCTCGGCGAAGGGCGTAAGTGCCAGATCGAGTACGTGTCGGCGAATCCGACGGGCCCGCTCGTCGTGGTCTCCGCGCGCGCCGCGGCGGTGGGCTCGTGGCTGGCGGTGCTCGCGCTCGCCGCGCTGGTCGCCGCCACGGTGCTGGCAGCGGCGCTGCCGAGCCTGCAGTCGCTGGTCGAGGCGGTGGGCGTGCCGTTGAACCCGGCCTACCTCAAGGGCGTCGGCGAGCAGGCGGCGATGGTGACCGGCAAGGGCGACCTGCCCTACGTCCGCGTCTACCGGGACACCCTCCCGGTGCTCTACTCGCTGCGCGAGCTCGCGCGCTGGGGGATGGGCCCGCTGCTGCTCGTGGCGGTGCTCGGCGGCGTGGTCGCCAGCGGCTGGCGCCTGCTGCGGCGGCCGGAGCGCTGGCTGGGACGCGTCGGCACCCCGGAGGCGGTGCTGCTGGCGCTGGTTCTCGCCTGGCTCGTTCCGACGGCGATCCGATTCGCCACCTTCGAGGTCAAGTACCTGCGCTACTTCGAGCCGCTGGTGGTGGCCGCGGTCATGGTCGCGGCATGGGCCCTGCTCCGCCTGCCGACGCCGTGGCGGCGGCCGGCGGTTGCGGTGACGATTGCCGGGACCGCGCTCTGCGCCGGCATGTACCTGTGGGCGTTCGCCTCGCCGCACCCGCACCGGACCGCGGCCGAGTGGCTGAGCCCGATGGTGGCGGCCGACCAGGTCGTCGCCTTCGAGCACTGGGACGAGACGGTGAGCCTGCCCAACGTGGCTCGCATCGACCTGCCGTCCTACGACCTCCCCGACGACGAGGGCAAGGTACGCCGCTGGGCCGACACGCTGGCCTCCTCGGACTGGGTGGTGCTGACCTCCAACCGGGTGCGCCGGACGGTCCTGGTCAACCGCGAGCGCTTCCCGCGTACCGGCCGGCTCTACCGCCTGCTGCTGTCCGGCGAGGCGGGCTTCGAGCCGCTGGCGAGGATCGAGCGCGCGCCGCGGCTGTTCGGCCTCGAGCGCGCGGTGCAGACGGCCGACGAGAGCTTCCTCAACTACGACTTCCCGAGGGTGGTCGTGCTGCGCCGCACCGGCGTCGTCGACGTCGACGCGCTGGTCGAGCGGACGGCGCGGCCGCTGCCGTTCCTCGAGAGCCTGGACGCGGCCGCGGTCGAGCGGACGTTCGTCGAGCCGCTCGAGCGGGTGACCCCGGCGCCCCGCTTCGCCGGGCAGGCGGCGCAGCTCGCGGCGTGGCTGGCGGTGCTGCTCGGCCTGGCCGCCGCGAGCTGGGCGCTGCTGCTGCCGCTCCTCCGGTCGTGGCCGGATGCCGGGGTCGGCCTGGCGCTGGTCACCGGCTGGGTGGTGCCGGCCTGGCTGATGTGGATGCTCGCCGAGGGCGGGCTGTGGCGGACCGGTGCGGCGACGGCGACCTGGATCTTCCTGGCGGTGCTGGCCGCCGGCGGCGTCGCGGCCTGGCTGCGCCGCCGGCTGATCGCGCAGCTGCTGCGGACGAGGTCGCGCGAGGCGCTGCTGGTGGCGGCGGTCGCCGCCGCGGTCTTCCTGTTGTTTCTGGTCGCGCGCGCCTTCAACCCGGCGATCTTCTGGGGCGAGAAGCCGATGGACTTCTCGTTCCTCAACGCCTTCCTCCGCGCCTCGTCGTGGCCGCCCGGCGAGCCGTGGATGGCCGGCATGCCGCTCCACTACTACTACTTCGGCCAGGTGCTGTCGTCGTTCCCGATCCTGGTGTCGGGCTGCCACCCGGCGGTCGGCTACAACCTGATGGCGGCCTCGATCCCGGCGCTGAGCGCGGCGCTGCTCGCGCCGCTCGGCCTCGCGCTGGCTCGCCGCCGCCGGCTCGCGGTCGCGGCGCTGCTGCCGCTGCTCGTTCTGCTGACCGGCAACCTGGCCTGGCCGCGGCTGCTCGCGCTGGCGCGCGGCGGCCAGTGGTTCGACATGTGGTGGGCGACGTCGCGGGTGGTCCCCGGCTTCGCCATCGACGAGTACCCGCTGTGGACCGCGTTGTTCGCCGATCTCCACGGCCACTTCGTTGCCCTGCCCGTGCTGCTCCTCACCCTGCTCTGGGGCTGGCTGGTGGTGACCTTGCCTGGCTGGCGCTGGCTCACGGCCGCGGCGATGTGCGCGGTCGCTGCCGCGGTGCTGGTGGCGACCAACCCGTGGGACATCTTCGTGGTCGCGGCGACGCTCGCGGTCGGCACTGCGGCGGCGGCGAGGCAGCCGGTGCGCGGCCTGCTGCGGCTGGCCGTGGTCGGCGTCGCGAGCGTGGCCGCCGCCCTGCCCTACGTGGTCGAGCTGCTCGCCGGCATCGGCGCTGGCGCCGGCGGCCGCGGCCTCTTCCTGACCGACGCCGACTTCGCACCGGCGTGGGCGGTGGCCCTCCACTTCGGCGTCTTCCTGGTGCCGCTGCTGGTGCTGGGGGTGGCGCTGGTAGCGACCCGGCGCGGCTGGCCACTGGTGTTGCTGCTGGCCGTGGCCGGTGTTGCCGCCGGGCTCGTCATGCACTCCTCCGCGGCAGCGTTCGCGCTCGCGGCCGCGGTCGTGCTGGGTGCGATCGCGCTGCGCACCGACGACCGGCCGGCGCGGCTGATGTGGGCGCTGGCCTCGCTCGCGATGGTCGCGGTCGCGGCCTGCGAGCGCTTCACCCTGATCGACCGCATGAACACCCTGTTCAAGATCTACAACGGGGTGTGGGTGCTGCTCGCGGTCGCCCTCGGCGGCCTGCTGCTGGGCGGGCGCGGTTGGCGGCGCCGGCTGCTCGTCGCGGTCTGGCTGCCGCTGCAGGCTCTAGCCCTGGTCAACTTGCCGCTCGGGCTCGCCCAGGGCTGGCTGCAGCCGCGGGTCGCCTCGCCACGGCCGACCCTCGACGGCCAGGCCTTCCTCGCCGGCGCCGACCCGCAGACCTCGTTCCTCGTGCGCGCGCTCGAGGGGATGGCGAAGCCCGGCGAGGTCGTGGTCGAGGCGGCCAAGATCGCCTACGCCGAGTACACCCGGATCGCGATGCACACCGGCCAACCGACGGTGGTCGGCTGGCCCTGGCACCTCGAGCAGCGTGGCCAGCCGCGCGAGGAGGTCGACGCCCGCTACCGGGACCTCGCCGAGCTCTACAGCGGCGCCGACCCCCGTCTCCAGCGCGCGCTGCTCGACCGCTACCGGGCCCGCTGGGTGGTGCTCGCCCAGGTCGAGCGCCGCGCCTATGGCCTGGGCGACGACGACCCCTTCGCGCTGGTGCCGGGCGTCGTCCGGATCGCCGAATCCAAGGGGGCGGCGGTCTACCTGGTCGGCGACGCGGGCGCCGCCGCGCCGCTGCCGGCAGCGGCCATCGACCGCGAGCTGCCGCCCGAGCTGCGGCCGCTGGCGACGGTGCCGGTCATCCAGTCCGAGACGGTCCGCGACCTCGCGGTCGACGTCGGCGGCGGCACCGCGGTCCTCCTCGACGGCAGCCTGTTCGAGCTCGACGCCCTCGGCCGGCCGGCCGCCTCCCCGGCGGTGCCGCCCTGCCAGGTCTCCTCGGTCGCCCGGCACGGTGGCGTGACCTGGATCGCCTGCCTGGACGGCGGCGTCTGGCTGCGCGACGGTCGGCTCTATCGTCCGCTCGGGAGGGTGGAGGGCGCGACCCGGCTGACGGCAGGCCACGAGCTGTGGGCCTGGGGCCGCGGTGGCCTCTGGCAGCGCGGGGCCGGGGATGCCTGGCGGCGGGTCTCGGGCGATCCGGTGACCGCGGCCGCGGCGTCAGGGCCAACTGTGGCCGCCAGCGACGGCCGCGAGGTCTGGACCTGGCGCGGCGAGCTCCGCCGCAGGGTCGGGGGTCCGCTGCCGGGGGTACGGGCGCTGGCGTGGCAGGGCAGCGCGCTGTGGGCGCTCGCCGACGGCGGCGTCTACCGCAGCGGCGGCGCGGTCCTGCCCTGGCGGCGGGTGCTCGAAGGGCTCGCCGGGGTGTCGGCGATCGCCGGCAGCGAGGAGCGGCTGTGGCTGGTCCTCGGCGGCGGCCTCGTCGTCGAGCGTCCGCGCGAGCGCTGCGGCTCGCCGTGGCAGGGACCGCCGGCAGGCGGCGAGCTGGCGCAACCGCGCGGCCTCGCGCTGTCGCCCGACGGCTGGTTCGCGGTCGGCGACACCGGCCACCACCGGGTGGTCTGGTACACGCCGGCCGGGACGTGCCTCGACAGCTTCGGCGTCCAGGGCAGCGTCGCCGGCGCCTTCCAGGAGCCGACCGGGCTCGCCCTCGCGCCTGACGGCACGCTCGCCGTGGCCGACACCTGGAACGGCCGCATCCAGCTGCTGCTGCCCGACGGCGGGGTCAAGGTCGTCGGCGCCGAGCTCTACGGTCCGCGCGGCGTGCTCTGGCTGCCGGACGGCTCGCTGCTGGTCGCCGACACCGGCAACCGGGCGCTGCTCCGGTTCGCGCCGCCGCGTTGGGCGCGCGAGGAGATCATCCGGTTCCCGGGGCCGGTGGTCGGGCTGGCTGCAGTGCAGGGTCTGGTGGCGGTGGCGCTGCCGACCGAGGGCCAGGTCGCGCTGATCGACGTCGCTCGCGGGCTGGAGGTGCGCCGGCTGCAGGTTCCCGGTTGGCGGACCGGCGACCAGCAGGAGGGCTACCTCGCGGTGCTGCCGTCGGGCGACCTGCTGGCCAGCGCGCCGACCCCGGGCGAGCTGTGGCGGCTCGACCCGAGCGGGGCGCGGGAGCCGCTCCGCCTGCCGGCCACCCTGCCCGGCGTCACCGGGCTCGCGGTGCTCCCTGACGGCGACGTTCTCGCCGCGCAGTCCACCGAGCACCGCCTGGTGCGCGTCGCGCTGCGGTGAACCCCGCCCGGCGTCCGGTTCCGATCGGCCTCGGGAGGTTCGCTACTCCTCCGCTTCCTCACCAGGACTGACGCACACCCGGTCGTCGGTCAGCGCCTGGACCATCCGGCGCAGCTCCTCGATCTGGGCTTGCTGCCTTTGGAGCTCGTTGAGCAGCATCGCCGGCATCTCGTGGTAGGCGACGCTTTCGACCTCACCGGTGGCGTCGCGCACCACCAGCTCGGGCATCACCTGCTCGACCTCCTCGGCGATCAGGCCGTACTGCAGCGGYCCGTCGGGATGCGCCTTGTAGCGAAAGGTCACCGGCCGCAGCGCCATCAGCCGGCTCGAGGCGGCGCCCATGTCCTGCACGTCYTGCTTGATGCGGATCGACGAGGAGGCCGTCCCCAGCTGGCCGTTGGAGTCGATGAGCACGGGAATGGCGTTGGCTTGGCCGGTGGCTGTCCCCCGGATCCCGGCGATGTACGTGTAGTAGTAATCTCCCGGGGTGCCGATGCGGATCGTGCCGGAGTCGCCGACCTCCCCCTCATGGCCGATGTCGATGTTGTAGCTGCTGTGGATGTTAAGACCTGCACCTGCGCCGATTGCGATGTTCCGAGAGCCGGCCCAGCCGGCCGAGAGGGCGCCCTCCCCGATCGCGACGTTGGCGTCGCCGGTCGAGTTGTTCCAGAGGGCGTAGGATCCGAGGGCAGTGTTGCTGGAGCCTAGCTCGTTTTCGGCGAGGCTCAAGCGTCCGACCGCGGTGTTTCCAGTCCCGGTCATCGAGAAGTTGCCCGCGTTTCTGCCGAGGAACGTGTTGGTGAGGCTGCCGTAGCCGTGGACGAACGGTTCGCCGCCCAGGAAGAGGACGCCTGCGGTCGGAACGCCCCCCGAGGCGGCGGTGTCTGGCAGCTCGAGCATCGCCGTCACCGTCAGGGTGCCGTCGACCGTGCAGTCGGCCTTGGACTTGAGCGGCTGCCGCGGCAGCAGCCGGGTGTACTCGATCCCACCGGCCGGGCGGACGTGGGTCTCCAGGAAGCGGTTCACTCCGCAGCCGGGCAGCGGCAGGCCGAAGTCGACCACCACGGTGAACGCGCCGTCCCTGACCTCCACCGCGGCCAGCGTCACGCTGCCGAGCAGGTTGCCGCCGGTCGGCTGGTCGTAGAGCTCGAGCGCGAGGTCGAACACCCCCCGCGCCAGCTCTCCGCCCTGCACGAGCTCTCCCCGGTAGGTGAAGGCGGTCGTCGACGGTCCGGCCGCCAGTGCCGCGGCCGTACCCGCCATGATCACCACCGCTGACATCACTCCAAGCGATCTCGCGTTCATTCGTAGACCCTCCTTCCACTCCGCTCACGGGACGGTGAGGCTCCACTCGCCGGTGTCGCCGGACTCGAAGCCGTCGATGAAGACGACCCCCATGCCCCAGCACAGGCAGGCACAGGGCTCCAGGAGGACGGCGTCGAACCCCGCCGTCACCCCGAGGCTGTACTCCCCTCCGTAGATCCGCAGCGGTGGCTGCCGGACCTCGCCCTTCAGCTCGAATTCCCCGCCACTGCTCAACTCGGCCCGGTCCACCGGCGCGATCGCCGACACCAGCTTGAAGCCGCCACCGCTCGCCTCGCCGGCCAGCACGGGAGGCACCAC
>PQAJ01000048.1 GCA_003105185.1 Holophagae bacterium | reverse complement strand
ACCGCGGTACTGGTCGACCAGGGCGGCGTGGTTCCAGAGGTAGCCGGTGTCCTGGCCGCCGACCACCGCGCCGACGCCGGTGGTCCCCGCCGCCCAGACGTCGTCGGCGTTGACCCGCTGGATGTTCCACTCGACGGCCTCCGGCCCGCCCGGGTCGTCGCCCGAGGCATGGACCGGGTCTGCGCCGCGCACCCGCGGGTTGGCGTTGATCCTGGCGACGTCGCTGCGCCGCGCCATGGCTTCGACCGTCGCGAGGTCGCCCCGCACCCAGATCATGTTGACGATCCAGAAGGGCTGGACCTCGACCCCGTGCGCATCGAGCGCGGCGAGCACCGGCGCCTGGCTGCGCTCGGCGGCCGCGGTCAGGGCGCGAAAGACGAACTCGCCCTTCTCGGGCTTAATCGAGAGCGCCTCGGCGGCGCCGAGGTCGGCCTGGTCGGTGAGCACGACCAGGAACTCGGTGTCGCCGGCGCGGCCGGTGTCGAGCACCCAGGGGTCGACCTTGTCCTGCCAGCGCGGCTCGGCGGCGGCCAGCACCGCGGCCGCGAGGATCATCATGGTGGCGAGCGACAACGTGCGTCGAATCATCGGATTCTCCATTTCGAGCCCGGCAGAGTCTAACATCGGGCCGCCCGCCGCTGCCGAAGTGGCTGCGCCGATGAGGTGACGCGCACCACGCCGAGGGAGTCGCGGGCGACCCCGTCAGCCGCCCACCCGGCTCCGGATCAGCGCCTCCAACCCACCGGCCTGGACCAGCTCCTGGGCCGCCGGCCCGAGCGGCGACAGCCGGTACTCGCCGCCGCGCCAGATCGCGACCGAGCGCCGGAAGTCGACCTCGAGCTCGCCGGCCGGGATGGTGCGGCGGCCGCCGGCGGCCTCGGTCGCGAGCGCGGCCCGCATGGCCCGCTCGAGCTCCGGGCTGTCGAGGCAGATGAAGGCGTTGTTGAAGGCGTTGCGCAGGTAGGTCTGGGAGAAGCTGGCCGCGATCACCATCCGGATGCCGCGGTAGGCGAGCGCGGTGGCCGCCTGCTCGCGCGACGAGCCGGTGCCGAAGTTGGCCCCGGCGACAATGATGTCACCCGCCTCCGCGATTTTCTGGAACTGGGGATCGTAGTTGGCCATGGCGTGGCCGGCCATCTGCTCCGGCGTCAGGTCGTCGCGGTAGGTCACATCCTTGCCGTAGATGCCGTCGGTGTTGAGGTTGTCGACCGGCAGCAGGAGAGCGCGGCCGCGGACCCGCTCCGGGAAGCCGTCGCGGATAGAAACCGGCCGCACCGGCGGCGACCAGCCGAGGTCACGGTACGACGCCGCGGGCACCGAGCGGCCGAGATCGGCTGGCCCGGTGATGTGGCCGGCGACCGCCGACGCGGCGACCACCGCCGGGCTCGCCAGGTATGCCTTGGCGTCGCGCGAGCCCATGCGGCCCTTGAAGTTGCGGTTGGTGGCCGAGATCCCGACCTGGCCCGGCTCGAGCAGCCCGACGCCGAGCCCGATGCAGGCGCCGCAGCCCGGCGGCAGCGGCCGCGCGCCGGCAGCGACCAGCTCCTGCCAGACCCCAAGCCGCTCCGCCTCAGACTGGACCGAGGCCGAGGCCGCCGCGATCCACAGCTCGATCCCGTCGGCGACCTTTCGGCCGCGCAGCACGTCGGCCGCCTGGACCAGGTCCTCGAGCCGGCCGTTGACGCAGGAGAGCAGGTAGGCCTTGTGGATCGTGATCCGCTCGGCGGCGATCTCGGCGACTGGACGAATCGTGAAGACGGTGTCGGGGCCGGAGACGTGGGGTGAGACCTGTTCGAGGTCGAGGGTGATCTCGGCCGCGTACTCGGCGGCGGGGTCGGGCGCCGGCGGGTCGGCTTCCCAGGCCGCGACCATCGCCTCGGTCAGGCGCTCGGAGGTCCCCAGCGCGGCCAGCGCCCGCGCCCGCTCGCGGAGATAGGCCGCGGTGACAGCGTCGAACGGGAACCAGCCGACCAGCGCCCCCCACTCGGTGGTCATGTTGGCGACCGCCATCCGCTCGGAGATCGAGAGCGAAGCCACCCCCGGCCCGTGGAACTCGACGGCGGCGTTGAGGACCTCGTCCCGGTTGTACAGGCCGCACAGGGTGATGATCAGGTCCTTGCCGGTGACACCGGCCCGGAGCCTGCCCTGGAGCGTGACCTTGACGGTCCGCGGCACCTGCCACCAAGTGGTGCCGGTGGCCCAGATCGCGGCGGCGTCCGTGCGCACCACCGGGGTGCCGACCGCGGCCAGCGCGCCGTACATGTTGGAGTGCGAGTCCGACGCCACGACCAGGCTGCCGGGGTGGACGAAGCCGTTCTCGATCATCAGCTGGTGGCCGATGCCGGCGCCGGCGGGGTGAAAGACGATGCCCTGCTCGCGGGCGAAGGCCTCGATCGCCTGGTACTTCGCCAGGTTGCTCGCCGATTCATCCTGCACGTTGTGGTCGAGGGCGAAGACAGGCTGTGCCGGGTCGGCGACCCGGGTGGCGCCGATCGCCCGGAACTTGGACAGCACGGCGCTGGTGTTGTCGTGGGTCATCACGTGCCGCGGCCGGATCGTGACCATGTCGCCGGCGCGCACCTCGTGGCCCGGCGACAGGTCGACGGCGTGGCTCTGGACGATCTTCTCGGTAATTGTCTGACTCATCGATGACTCCCGAAACTGGAGCTTCTGCGCGCGGGGACCCACATCGAGTTACCCCGCAATCGGAGCCCGCCCATCTTGGTTCTTCGTTCTTCGATCTTCAACCCTCAGCGTTGCACGACCAGCTCGCCGATCAGCTCGCGGACGCTGTCGAAGCCCTCGGCGCCCGCGATCGCGTCCTGCATCCGCCCGACGTCCTCGGTCGTCGCGATGCCCTCGGCCAGGGCCGCGAACTTGGCGGCGATCTCGGCGTCGGTGAGCGGGTTGCGGGGGTCGCCCTTCGGGTAGTCGAGTTGCGTGGCGAGCCGGCGGCCGTCGCGGGTCGCGATCTCCACCCGGACCCGCTGCAGGGCCGGGAACACGGCCTCGATCTCGGGGTCGGCGATCACCTTCACCTTGGCGAGCTGCGCACGGATGGTCGGGTCCATGATCTTGGCAGCCGTGAACTGGAGCGGCGTCACCTGGCGGTCGGCGATCGCGGCGGCGATGACGTAGGGCAGCGAGTGGTCCGCAGTCTCCTTGGTGTGCGGGTCGTACTTGGAGGCGTCGGCGAGGATGTCAGCGGCGCGCGC